>NZ_JBSFLB010000021.1:0-168278 GCF_053598835.1 Streptomyces sp. NPDC001070 | reverse complement strand
GCTGGCTGCGCCGCGAGATCCGGGACCGCACCCGCCTAGCCGACCTGGTGGTCATCGAGGGCGCGGCGTACGGGCGCGGCGGGTAGGGCGGGCATGACGCTCGAACAGCTGCTCGCCGATGCCGCACAGGGCGTCTTCCCTCCCGCCGACGGCTCCCTGACCGTCGTGCCGCAGCCCGCGGCACGCGACGCCGGGGTGATCGCCTTCACCGCCCACTCCGTGGTCTTCGCGGATGCCGACCCGGAGCTGATCCGCGGGCTCCTGCCGCCCGGCGACCTGTCGGCACCGCTCAATCCACCCTTCCTCACCGCGCTGTGCGGCCTGCTGGACCGCACGGTGAACAACATCGACCTGCTGACCGCCGCGCCCGCCGTGCCGGGGCCGCCGCCGTCCGCCCTGGGCCTGTCCCTGCGGGAGACCGCCGATCGCGGTCATCCCCGGATCGCGCGTGCCCTGCGGCACCGCGACGACGTACGGGCGTGGACGGTGCCCGGCGGCACCGTGCTGACCGGACGCGGTGTGGCGGGCCGCTGGGAGACGGCCGTGGAGGTCGACCCGCATGCGCGCGGTGCGGGGCTCGGCCGCAGGCTCGCGCTGGCGGCGCGTCATCTCGTACCCGACGGGGAAACGCTGTGGGCGCAGATCGCGCCGGGCAACGCGGCGAGCGTACGGGCGTTCACGGCGGCGGGCTTCGCGCCGATGGGCGCGGAGGCGCTCCTCCTCACCCGTCAGGGCTGAGCGCCGGCCGGGGTCCCTTCCGGCGCCCCGGCGATCACTCCACGGCGGCGGCGGTGGCCCACGGCAGGCTGATCCACACGGTCTTGCCGCCCTCGGAGGTGGGGGTGACGAGGAGTGTGCCGCCCGCCTCCGCCGTCAGATGACGGATGATCACCATGCCGCGGCCGTTGTCCTGCTGCACGGCCGCCGGCAGCCGCTGGGGCCACCGCGGATGGCTGTCGGTGACCCCGATGCGCAACTGCTCGTCCCGGTCCAGCTGGACGTCGAGGGTGAAGGTCGGCGACTGGCCGAGGGTGTGCAGCACGGCGTTGGTCGCGAGTTCGGAGACGATGAGCCGTACGCAGTCGGCCGGGTCCGAGTCCTCCGGCATGCCCCACTCCGCCAGCAGGTCGCTCACGTAGCGACGCGCCGCGGGGACCGAGGCGGGGTCGCTCGGCAGGGTGACGGATGCTTCCTGGTGGTCTGCCATGGCGACGCTGTCCCTTTCCCGCCGTGCCCAGGACTCCGACGCGTGCCGCGTCCGTGGCAGCGCGCGCGGCAGCCGGCGGTCCCGTGCCCCGCCTTCCGCGCGGCACGATCCGGACGGCACTCACGCGCCAGAGTGTCACTCATCGTGCCCTTAATCGGGTGTCACCACGGCTATATGCATATATCTGTCGCCCAAAGCGGTGAACTCTGCTACGAGAGAACGTATTTGCGCGGCAGACTTCGCTCGGGGACCGGCGAGGGTGCCGGGAACCGGGAGGTGCACACACCATGCAGCAGGTGCCGGCGGTACGCCGCCGCAAGATCGGCTCGGAATTGCGTCGTCTGCGCGACACGGCCGGGCTCACCAGTGGCGAGGCGGCGCAGCGGCTGGGCTGGCATCAGTCCAAGGTCAGCAGGATCGAGACCGGCCGCAGCGGAGTGCGCCCGGAGGACGTCACGGCGCTCCTGGACGTGTACGAGGTGAGCGACCAGCGGCTGCGGGAGATGCTGGCGGCGCTCGCCGGCGAGGGCGACCGGCGCGGCTGGTGGCACGAGTTCCGAGAGGAACTCCCCCCGGCCTACCGGGACTTCATATCCCTGGAGACCGATGCCTGCCGGGCGCGCACCCTGGAGACCACCGTGGTGCCGGGATTACTGCAGACCCCCGACTACGCCCGGGAGCTGACCCGCTCCGTCCTGCCGCAGCTCGGTCCGCGGCAGATCGCGACGCTGGTGCAGGTGCGGATGGCCCGTCAGGCGGTGCTGCGCGCCGATCCACCGCTGGAGCTGTGGGCCGTGCTGGACGAGGCGGTGCTGCGCCGCGGGGTCGGGGGGCCGGGTGTGATGGCGGCGCAATTGAGCCATCTTGTCGAGCTGGGTTCCCTGCCTCATGTGCATCTGCAGGTACTGCCTTTCTCGGCCGGAGGGCATATAGGCGTCACAGGGCCTTTCGTAATCTTCTCATTTCCGCGCATCGCCGATCTCGACGTGGTTGTTCTTGACCATTTGACGAGTAGTCTCTATCTGGATCAGCAAGAGGACGTCAGGGCGTACGGCGCTGCCTTCAATCGATTGCGCTCCCACGCCCTGTCGAGTGAACAGTCGCTGTCCTTCATCACCGGCATCGGCAAAGGCGCGTAAGGAGGCACACCCCCCATGTCCAACGCACTGCCTCAGTACGTCACCTCCAGTGCGTCCCTCTTCGGCGTGAATTGGCGACGCAGCAGCTACAGCACGGCGGCGAACAACTGCGTCGAGACGGCCCTCCTCGGGGACGGGCCGCTCTCGGGACGGCTCGCCGTACGCGACTCCAAGGATGTGCGCGGCCCCGCCCTGCTCTTCCCCCCCGCCGCGTGGACGGAGTTCCTCGCCGCCGTGACGACGGGATCCCTCACCGAACGCCCCTGACTCAGGGGCGCGGCGGCGCCGTACGGACGATCGTCCCCACGGCGTCGCCGATCTCCCGGTCCGTGAGATCCGCCCGCGCGGTGAGCCGCAACCGCGAGATCCCGTCGGGCACGGACGGTGGCCGGAAACAGCCCACCGCCAGCCCCGCCTCCCGGCACTCGGCGGCCCATGCCACCGCCGCCTCGGGCGACGGCGCCCGCACCGACACGACGCACGCGTCCGGCGCCGTGGCGTCCAGCCCCGCATCCGTCAACCGCTCGTACAGTTCGCGGGCGACCGCCCGGGCCCGTACGGCGCGCTCCGGCTCACGCCGCAGCAGGCGCAGCGCGCCGAGCGCCGCGCCCGTCGCCGCCGGGGCGAGACCGGTGTCGAAGATGAACGTCCGCGCGGCGTTGACCAGATGCTCGATGACCCGGGCCGGCCCCAGCACCGCACCGCCCTGGCTGCCCAGCGCCTTCGAGAGCGTGGCGGTGCACACCAGCCCGGGCGCGCCCGCGAGACCGGCGGCGGCGGCCGCACCCCGGCCTCCGGGGCCGAGCACCCCGAGCCCGTGGGCGTCGTCCACCAGCAGCGCGGCCCCGTGCTCCCGGCAGGCGGCGGCCAGCGCGCCGAGCGGGGCGGCGTCCCCGTCCACCGAGAAGACGGAGTCGGTGACGGCCACCGCGGGTCCCTCGTGGCCGGTGAACGCCTTGCGGAGGGCGTCCGGATCGGCGTGCGGGACGACCTCGGTGGCGGCACGGGAGAGCCGGCAGCCGTCGATGAGCGAGGCGTGGTTGCCGCTATCGGAGACGATGAGGGTGCCCGGTTCGCCGGTCAGCGCGGTGACCGCGGCGAGGTTGGCGGCGTAGCCGGAGGCGAGGACGAGCGCCGCCTCGAAGCCGCAGAAGGCGGCGAGCTCGGCCTCGAGTTCGGCGTGCAGTTCGGTGCTGCCGGTGACCAGCCGCGAACCGGTCGAGCCGGCGCCCCACTTCAGGCAGGCGTCGGCGCCGGCCCGGGTCACCTCGGGATGGCGGGCGAGCCCCAGGTAGTCGTTGGAGGCGAGGTCCAGCAGCGGCGACTCGGAGCGCCGGGGCCGCAGGGTGCGCACCAGTCCGGCCGCGCGGCGCCGTTCGGCGTGCGCGTCGATCCAGTCGAACGGGTCGCGGCTCATGGTCGTCCCCTGGGGTCGGCGGAGGGTTCGGCAGCACCGTAGTGTGCCGCACCGTCTCGCACGGTGTGGTGATGCACACACCCTGCGCGAGCGGTCTTGTGGCATGCCCCATTGGCCGCGGCCCGTCCCGTACGTCAGGATCGCGGCATGGATCTGCTGAATGCTTTGGTGGAGAAGGGCCTGCGCCGCGAGCTGCCCACCCGCGAGGAGGCACTCGCCGTGCTGGCGACCTCCGACGACGAACTGCTCGACGTGGTGGCCGCGGCGGGGAAGGTGCGCCGCCAGTGGTTCGGCCGCCGGGTGAAGCTGAACTACCTGGTCAACCTGAAGTCCGGGCTGTGCCCCGAGGACTGCTCGTACTGTTCGCAGCGGCTCGGCTCCGAGGCCGGGATCCTCAAGTACACCTGGCTGAAGCCCGACCAGGCGGCGGCCGCGGCGGCCGCGGGGGTCGCCGGCGGCGCCAAGCGGGTCTGTCTGGTCGCCAGCGGACGCGGCCCGACCGACCGCGACGTGGACCGGGTCTCCAAGACCATCGAGGCCATCAAGGACCAGAACGAGGGCGTCGAGGTCTGCGCCTGCCTGGGGCTTCTGTCGGACGGGCAGGCCGAGCGGCTGCGCGACGCGGGCGCCGACGCCTACAACCACAACCTCAACACCTCCGAGGCCACCTACGGGGACATCACCACCACCCACACCTACGCGGACCGGGTCGAAACGGTGCAACAGGCCCAGGCGGCGGGCCTGTCGGCCTGCTCGGGCCTGATCGCGGGCATGGGCGAGAGCGACGAGGACCTGGTCGACGTGGTCTTCGCCCTGCGTGAGCTGGACCCCGACTCGGTCCCGGTGAACTTCCTCATCCCCTTCGAGGGCACCCCGCTGGCCAAGGAGTGGAACCTCACCCCGCAGCGGTGCCTGCGGATTCTTTCGATGGTGCGATTCGTCTGTCCCGATGTGGAGGTCCGCATCGCGGGCGGCCGCGAGGTGCACCTGCGGAGCATGCAGCCGCTCGCGCTGCACCTGGCGAACTCCATCTTCCTGGGCGACTACCTCACCAGCGAGGGCCAGGCCGGCAAGGCCGACCTCGACATGATCGCGGACGCCGGTTTCGAGGTGGAGGGCGCCGGCACGGTGACCCTGCCCGAGCACCGCGCGGACGTCGCCGCGGCTGGGGGCTGCGGCTCGCACGCCGCCGCGGGCTGCGGCGGTCACGGCGGGGCCGACGGCGGCGGCTGCGGACCCTGCGGCGGGCACGCCCACGGCGCGGACGCGGAGCCGGTCCCGGCCGGTGCCGCCCGTACCGACCTGGTGGCCGTGCGCCGCCGGGGCACCGGGACGGACCTGCCGCCCAATGCGTGAGCCGCTCACCCCGGGCGAGCTGCTGGCACTGGACCGGGAGCACGTCTGGCATCCGTACGGGCCCATGCCGGGCCGTCAGGAACCGCTCGTCGTCGAGTCCGCGGCAGGGGTCCGGCTGCGGCTCGCCGAGCCCGTGGAGGGCAGGACCGAACTCGTCGACGGGATGTCGTCGTGGTGGTCGGCGATCCACGGCTACAACCACCCGGTGCTCAACGAGGCCGCCCGCGGCCAGCTGGACCGGATGAGCCACGTCATGTTCGGCGGGCTCACCCACGAGCCCGCCGTGCGGCTCGCCGCGCGCCTGGTGGAGATCACCCCGGAGCCGCTGCGGCACGTCTTCCTCGCCGACTCCGGCTCGGTGTCGGTCGAGGTCGCGGTCAAGATGTGCCTGCAGTACTGGCGTTCGCTCGGCCGTCCGGCCAAGCGGCGGCTGCTGACCTGGCGCGGCGGCTACCACGGCGACACCTGGCAGCCGATGTCCGTCTGCGACCCCGAGGGCGGTATGCACGGGCTGTGGTCCGGCGTCCTGCCCCGGCAGGTCTTCGCGGACGCGCCGCCGTCCGCGTACGAGCCCGCGTACGCTGACCACCTGCGGGAGACGATCGCCCGTCACGCCCACGAGCTGGCCGCGGTCATCGTGGAGCCCGTCGTGCAGGGCGCGGGCGGCATGTCGTTCCACTCCCCCGCCTACCTGCGCGTACTGCGGGAGGCGTGCGACGAGCACGACGTCCTGCTGGTCCTCGACGAGATCGCCACCGGCTTCGGCCGGACCGGGGCGCTCTTCGCCGCCGAGCACGCGGGCGTGTCGCCCGACGTCATGTGCGTCGGCAAGGCCCTCACCGGCGGCTACCTCACGATGGCCGCCGCCTTGTGCACCTCGCGGGTGGCCGAAGGGATCTCCCGGGGCGAGGTGCCGGTGCTCGCCCACGGCCCCACCTTCATGGGCAACCCGCTGGCCGCGGCCGTCGCCTGCGCCTCGATCGACCTGCTGCTCGGCCAGGACTGGGCGCAGGAGGTCAAGCGCATCGAGGCCGGTCTGCGCGACGGGCTCGCGGCCGCCGCCGCGCTTCCCGGCGTACGGGACGTACGGGTGCTCGGGGCGATCGGTGTCGTCCAGCTCGATCACGAGGTCGACGTGGCAACCGCGACGCGGGCCGCCGTCCGCAGCGGAGTATGGTTGCGGCCGTTCCGGGATTTGATCTACACGATGCCCCCGTACGTGACGGGGGACGAGGACGTCGCGCGCATCTGCGCGGCGGTGTACGCGGCGGCGGAGGCGGCATGACGGTGTTGTTCGTGACCGGTACGGGCACGGAGATCGGCAAGACGGTGACCACGGCGGCGATCGCGGCGACCGCGCTGCTCAGCGAGTACAGCGTCGCGTACCTCAAGCCCGCGCAGACCGGGGTGGGCCCCGGCGCGCCGGGTGACGCCGCGGAGGTCACCCGGCTCGCCGGTCCGGAGGTAACGAGCGTCGAACTCGCCCGCTACCCCGAGCCGCTGGCACCCGCGACGGCCGCGCGGCGCTCGGGGCTCGCCCCGGTGGGCCCCGCCGACGTCGCGGAGGCGGCGGCGAAGCTGGCGGCGGTGCACGACATCGTCCTCGTGGAGGGCGCGGGCGGGCTCCTCGTCCGCCTCGACGACGCGGGCTCGACGCTGGCTGACGCGGCGCGGATGCTGAACGCCCCGGTGCTCGTGGTCGCCCCGGCGGGGCTGGGCACCCTCAACGGTGCCGCGCTCACGGCGGAGGCGCTGCGGGCGCGGGAGCTGAAGTGCGCGGGCATCGTCATCGGCAGCTGGCCGGACGACGCGGACCTGGCCGCCCGCTGCAACCTCGCCGACCTCCCCGAGGTCTCCGGCGCCCCCCTGCTGGGTGCCCTGCCCGCCGGCGCGGCCGCGCTCGACCCCGCCGACTTCCGTGCCGCGGCCCCGGGTTGGCTCTCCCCCCGCATCGGCGGCGACTGGGACGCCGCCGCCTTCACCGCGCAGTGGGCGCCCGCGGCTCTCGCCTGAGCGAGGCGGGCGACGCCGCGACACACCGATATGCGCGCGAACGGGGAGGCTTGGGACGGGCTCCGGGGCGGCAGAATCGGAGGAAGGGGTGCCGAGACGAAGGGGGTCCGGCCATGAGGAGCCGCACCAGTGTGGCGCGCGAGCCCGTCCATCACCCGCTGTTCGCCCGCTTCTACGCCCGCTGCGGCCCTGCGCTGGACGCCCGCGCCGGCTTCAGCGCGCACCGGGAGGACGTGCTGGCGGGGCTCACCGGCCGGGTCATCGAGATCGGCGCGGGATCGGGACTGAACTTCCGTCACTATCCGCGGGCCGTCTCCGAGGTCGTGGCCATCGAGCCGGAGCGGCATCTGCGCCGACTGGCCGCCGACGCCGCACAGCGCGCCGACGTGCCCGTGGACGTCGTGCCGGGGGTGGCGGAGGCGCTGCCGGTCAAGAGCGAGGCCTTCGACGCCGCGGTCAGCTCCCTCGTACTGTGCTCCGTACGCGACCAGAAGCGCGCCCTCGCCGAACTGCACCGGGTGCTGCGACCGGGAGGGGAACTGCGCCTGCTGGAGCACTGCCGGGCCGAGAGCCGGACGGGCCTGGCCCTGCAATGGGCGGCGGACCACACCCTGTGGCCGCTGCTGTTCGGCGGCTGCCGGACCGGGCGGGACACGCTCGCCGCGGTCGAGGCGGCCGGCTTCGAACTGCTCGAACTGCGCCGCTTCCACGTCCCGGAGCGGAGCAAGGGCCTGACCCTGCCCGTACCGAGCGCGTCGCACATCCTGGCCACCGCGCGCCGCCCCGCCTGAGCTCCGCGGGTTCTGTACCTACTGGTATGTACACTGCTCGCATGGAGACGACGCCTGAGCGCCTGATCGAGAGCACCCGCGAACTGCTCTGGGAGCGGGGCTACGTCGGCACCAGCCCGAAGGCCATCCAGCAGCGCTCGGGCGTCGGCCAGGGCAGCATGTACCACCACTTCTCCGGCAAGCCGGAGCTCGCGCTCGCCGCCGTGCGCCGCACCGCCGAGCAGAAGCGGGAGACCGCCGAGCGCGAACTCGCCCGGCCCGGCACGGCGGTCGAACGGATCTCCCGCTATCTGCGGCGGGAGCGGGACGTGCTGCGGGGCTGCCCGATCGGGCGGCTCACCCACGACCCGGAGGTCGTCGCGAGCCCCCAGCTTCGGGCGCCGCTCGACGAGACCTTCGAGTGGCTGCGCGGGCGGCTGGCGGACGTGCTCGCCGAAGGCCAGGCGCGGGGCGAGATCGCGCCCGGCCTCGACACCGGTGACATCGCGGCCACCCTCGTGGCCGTGCTCCAGGGCGGCTACGTGCTCGCCCGCGCGGCGGGCACGGCCGCACCCTTCGACCAGGCCGTGAGCGGAGCGCTGGCACTGCTGGCGCAGCACGCCTGACCGGCGCCCGGCACAACACCCAGGGGGACACATGTACGCGATGCAGTACGGGATCACGCTGCCCGCCGACTACGACATGAAGATCATCCGAGACCGGGTCGCGACGCGGGGCCGGCTCACGGACGCGTACGAGGGACTCGGATTCAAGGCCTACCTGATCCGCGAGCGCGGCACGGAGGGCTCCCCGGTCAACGAGTACGCGCCCTTCTACCTCTGGGACGACACCGGCGGCATGAACCGCTTTCTGTGGGGCGGCGGCGGTTTCGGCGGCATCGTCGACGACTTCGGCCGCCCGGACGTGAGCCACTGGACGGGCGTCGCGTACCGCCCGGGCCCGGCCTTCGGCGTCCCGCCCCGCGCCGCGAGCCGACTCCGGCAGCGGATCCCCGCCGGGGCCGACCCGCGCGAGCCGGTGGCGAGGGCGCTGGAGTCCTGGGAGGAGCGCGCGGACACCGCCGGGGTCCACGCGACCGTACTGGCCGTCGACCCGCGCCACTGGGAGACCGTCCACTTCACGCTCTGGGACCGAACGCCCCCGGGCACCCCCGACCCGGACCGCTACGAGCTGCTGCACCTGTCGGCCCCGCACCTGGACGAGGTGCCGGTGGGCAGGCAGTGGTCCTGACCGGACGTGACGCGCCCGGAACGGCGGGGCGGGGCACAACGAGCGAGGCGGCCAAGGAGGCCGGTCCCGTTCACCGGCGCGTCAGACGCACCAGGCGCGCAGCTCGTCCGCGATCTCGTGGACGTCGGCGGTGCCGCCCTTCACCAGGCGGGCCAGGTCGCGCACCTGTTCGGGGGACGTGGCGACCTTCAGACCGCTGGCCACCAGGTACGCGTAGCCGACGGCCGAGGCGAACAGCGCGTTGGACCGCTCCAGGGCCGGCACGTGGACCAGCAGCTGCAGCAGGCTCGCGGCCCGCTCATGGGGGTCGGCGTACACGGGCATGCCGAATATCTCCGCCTGATGGCGGCCGACCGCGGCGACGAGAGCGCCCCAGTCGGTCACTTGCGGATCACCGGGGGTGTTGTGCTCGGCGACCATGAGCAGCCAGGCGAGATCGATCTGCAGAGTCAACGACGGCCTTCGCGCTCGGAGCCGAACTCCTCGGCGAAGACGGACTCGTACCGCTGCATGAAGTCGGCGGCGGCCTCGACGAAGCTGCGGCCCCGCTCCCCCGCGTCCTTCTGGACGAGTTCCTCTATGTACCGGTTGACGCTGACACCCCGCTGCGCGGCCCGCTCACGGGCGGTCGCGGCGGTGGCCTCGTCCACCCGCACGTTCAACTGGGTCTTGGCCATACCGTCAAGCTAGCGCCGATCCACTAGCAATGACAAGTGGCCGCCTCCCGGTCGGCTCGGAGCCCGGCGGACCGGGCTCCGAGCAGGCGCGGCTCCCGCTTCAGAGGCGGGTCGCCACCGTGCGCGCCAGGCCCTCGAGCGGCTTGTCGAACCGCGAGGGCTCCTCGTTGCGTACGAGCCGGATCGAGACCCACGCCTCGTCCACGCGCAGGAAGACCGACCCGTCCTCCAGATAGGCCTCGTCGCCGATGCCGTCGAGCGGTTTCAGCTCGTGGCCGAGACCGCGCTCGGCGTCGTAGTAGTTCTTCCCCGCCTCCCCCGCGAAGACCTCGACCTGGGCCGTCGGCCCGGTCTCCGGCGCGGCGTAGGCGCAGGTGCCCTCCAGGTCCTCACCTGCCTTCAGCGGCACTCCGGCGAGCCGCTCGGCCTCCTCCCGGGTCACCAGGGCACACGGATCGCCCGTTCCCCCGCCCGGCGACGGGGACTGCGACTGCGGGGCCGTGGCGGACGGCACGGACGGGCTCGGAGCCGTCGCGGACGGCTTGTCGCCGGAGTCCGCCGCCGGGTCCTGGCACCCCTGGAGCGCCAGGCCCAGCAGCGCGGCCAGGGGCACCCCCGCCCAGACCCGCATCCGCCCGCGGCCGCCGGACCCGGTCCGGGTATGTGTGTGCACCATCGATTCGGTCCCCCTCGGTACCCGGTTCTCGCCCCGCCCCGGCCACACCCTGCCCGGCACAGGTGCACCTACAGACGGACCGGGGCGGCCAGTCGGTTTCGGCCGGACGAGCTCGCGGGCGCCCGGCGATCCCCGCGCGCCCCCGCGCTCCCCCTCCCGAACGATGCGGCACCGCACCCGACGACCTACGCTCGGGTCGCATACGGACGAGTGCGCACTTCCTCACGATGGGGGGCAAGCGTGTCGACATGGACGGCAGCGGACACAGAGGGCATCGAGGCGGGCGCGGAACCCGCGGCGCGCGCCACGGCGCTGACGAAGGCATACGGGACGGGCGAGACCCGCGTGGTCGCGCTGGACGCGGTGGACGTGGAGATCGCCCGCGGGCGGTTCACGGCGGTCATGGGCCCGTCCGGCTCCGGCAAGTCCACCCTGATGCACTGCCTCGCGGGGCTGGACTCGGTCACGTCCGGGCAGGTGTGGATCGGCGAGACCGAGATCACCCGTCTGGCGGAACGCGAGCTGACGCGGCTCCGCCGTGACCACGTCGGCTTCGTCTTCCAGGCGTTCAACCTGCTGCCGACGCTGACGGCCGCCGAGAACATCACGCTCCCGATGGACATCGCGGGCCGCAAGCCCGACCAGGAGTGGGTGGACCGGGTGATCGACACCCTGGGCCTGCGCGACCGGCTGGGGCACCGCCCCGCGCAGCTCTCCGGCGGCCAGCAGCAGCGTGTGGCCTGCGCCCGCGCCCTCGCGTCCAGGCCGCAGCTGATCTTCGCGGACGAGCCGACCGGCAACCTCGACTCGCAGGCGGGCGCCGAGGTACTGGGTTTCCTGCGCGAGGCCGTGGACCGGCTGGGCCAGACCGTGGTGATGGTGACCCACGACCCCGGCGCGGCGGCCTACTCGGACCTGGTGCTCTTCCTGGGCGACGGCCGGATCGTCGACGAGATGCACGAGCCCACCGCCGACGGCGTCCTGGAACGGCTCAAGCGGTTCGACGCGCTGCGGAAGCAGGGCTAGGACCCGGCGATGCTCCGGGCGACGCTGCGCAGCTTCCTGGCCCACAAGGGCCGGTTGCTGCTCAGCGCGCTCGCCGTCCTGCTGTCGGTGGCGTTCGTGACCGGCAGCATGATCTTCTCCGACACCGTCAACCGCACCTTCGACCGGTTGTTCGCCTCCACGTCCGCCGATGTGACGGTGGGTCCCCCCGAGGCCTTCAGCGAGGACCAGCAGTTCGCGTCCGGGCAGGTCCGCACGGTGCCGGCGGCCCTGCTGGACCGGGTCAGGGCGGTACGCGGCGTCGCGGACGCGCGGATCGACGTCACCGTCCGCAACACCACCGTCGTCGACGCGAGGAACCGGCCGGTCGGCCCGACCACCGGCGCCCCCACCCTGGCCACCAACTGGTCGGGCAATCCGCGCAGTCCCGTCCGGCTCACCAGCGGTCACGTACCGCACGGCGCCGACGAGGCGCTGATCGACGCCGACACGGCGGAGAAGCGCCATCTGAAGCTCGGCGACCGGCTGCGGGTGCTGGCGCAGCCCGGCGCCTTCCCCGTACGGCTCGTCGGCATCGCCACCTTCACCACGACCAATCCGGGCGCGGCCCTGCTCTTCGTGGACACGCCCACCTCGCAGTCACGCCTGCTGGGCCGTACGGGCGTCGCGACGTCGGTGCAGGTCGACGCCGCCCCCGGGGTCTCCGACGACACGCTCAAGAAGCGGATCGCCGCGGCACTCGGCCCGCGCTACACGTACACGACCCAGGCCGAGCAGGCGAAGTCGGCGGTGGAGAGCCTGGCCACCTTCCTGGACGTGATCAAGTACGTGATGCTGGGCTTCGCCGGGGTCGCGGTCCTGGTCGGGGTCTTCCTGATCGTCAACACCTTCTCCATGCTGATCGCCCAGCGCACCCGGGAGCTCGGGCTGCTGCGGGCGCTCGGCGCCGACCGCAGACAGGTGCGGCGGTCGGTGCTGGTCGAGGCGCTGCTGCTCGGGCTGGCCGGCTCCACCGCGGGCCTGGTCTGCGGGGTCGGCATGGCGGCGGGGCTGATCCGGCTGCTCGGGGTGTTCGGGATGAACGTCAACGCCGCCGAGATGGTCATCCGCTGGCGCGTCCCGGTGGCGGCGTACGCCGTCGGCCTGCTGGTGACCCTGGTCGCCGCCTACCTGCCGGCGCGCCGGGCCGCCCGGGTCTCCCCCATGGCGGCGCTGTCCGACGCCGAGGTCGCGGGCGGCGCGAAGAGCCTGCGGACGCGAGTGGTGGGCGGCGCGATCGTCACGCCGCCGGCGGCGGGTGCGCTGACCGGGGCGGCGGTTGCCGGGAGCACCGGTGACGCCGCCTCCTTCCTGGGGATCGGCATCGGGCTCTCGCTGATCGCGGCGGTGGTCGTCGGGCCGCTGCTGGTGCGCCCGGTGATCCGGGTACTGGGCGGGGCGTTCCCCCGCGTCTTCGGGCCCGTGGGGCGGATGAGCCAGCGCAACGCGCTGCGCAATCCGCGCCGCACGGGCGCGACGGCCTGCGCCCTGATGATCGGGCTGGCCCTGGTCACGGGCATGTCCATCGCGGGGACGTCGATGGCCGCCTCCTTCGATCACGAGATCGACCGGGCCCTGGGCGCGGACTACGTCGTGCAGGGCGACCAGTTCGCGCCGTTCTCGCCGGAGATCACCCGCCGGGTGCAGAAGGTGCCCGGCGTGGGAGAGGTCGTACGGGTGCGCTACGTGTCCGTCCTGATGACCCTGCCGGACCACCGGGAGACCAAGCTCACGGGCACGGCGATCGGCCCCGGGGCGGACCGGGCGCTGAACCTGGACTACGCCCAGGGCGACACGGCGCGCGCCCTGGCCCGCGACAGCATCTCGCTCTCCGCTGCCTACGCCGCCCACCACGGCCTACGCGTCGGCAGCGAGGTCCCCGTGCGCTTCGTCGACGGCCACGCCGCGACCTTCACCCTGCGCGCCCTGACCACCAGCCAGAGCACCCTGCTGGGGGACGACGCGACCCTCACCATGGGCCTGGCCACCGCCGAGCGCTTCCTCCCGCAGGGCCAGGACGCCGCCCTCTACGTGAACACCGCGCCCGGCACGGACAAACCCACGCTCCGGGCGAATCTGGAGAAGTCCCTCAAGGCCTATCCGCAGGTCGAGGTCCGCGACCAGGCCGACTACAAGAAGCTGGTGCGGACGCAGATCTCGGTGCTGCTGAACCTGGTGTACGCGCTGCTGGGGCTGGCGATCGTCATCGCCGTCCTGGGCGTCGTCAACACCCTCGCCCTGTCGGTGATCGAACGCACCCGGGAGATCGGGCTGCTCCGGGCGATCGGCCTGTCGCGGCTGCAGTTGCGCCGCATGATCCGGCTGGAGTCCGTGGTGATCGCGGTCTTCGGCGCCGTGCTGGGTCTCGCCCTGGGACTGGTGTGGGGGCTGGTGACGCACGAGGTGCTCGCGCTGGAGGGCATGCGGGCGTTCACCATCCCGTGGACGACGGTCGGCGCCGTCATGGCGGGCTCGGTGGTGGTCGGCCTGGTCGCGGCGCTGCTGCCCGCGCTGCGCGCGTCGCGGATGAACGTCCTGGCCGCCATCGCCCACGAGTGAGCCGGCACGGGGCGGGTAAGGTCGTCTGTCCGCCGGCGAGTTGAGACGAGGGGACGCTCATGGTGCGACGGTTCCGGTTCGGTGTGAATCTGCTCGAGCCCGCGCAGGGCGCCGCGTGGGCGCGCAAGTGCCGCCGGGTGGAGGCACTCGGGTACGACGTCCTGCAGGTGCCGGACCACCTGGACTGGCCGGCGCCCTTCCCCTCGCTGGTCGCGGCGGCGCACGTCACCGAGCGGCCCCGGCTGGGCACTTTCGTGCTCAACGCCGCGTTCTGGAACCCGGTCGTGCTGGCCCGCGAGGTCGCCACGACCGCCCGGCTCACCGGCGGCCGTCTGGAGCTGGGGCTCGGGGCGGGCTACGTACGCGAGGAGTTCGAGCGCGCGGGGCTGGCGTACGGCACCGCCCGCGACCGGGTCGACCATCTGGAACGGACCGTCGACGTGCTGACCCGGCTGCTCCCCGGCCCGGACGGGGCGGACGGGGCCCGGCCCCCGCTGCTCCTGGGCGGGAACGGCCCGCGCGTGCTGCGGCTGGCGGCACGGCACGCGGCCGTCGTCGCCTTCACCGGCGCGGAGGCCGACCCGGCCAAGGACGACGGATCACTGCGGCTGCTGTCCGCCGGGACGGTGCGGGAGCGGGTCGCGGCCGCGCGCGGCTTCGCCGCCGCGTACGGCACCGACCCGGAGTTCAACATCCTCGTCCAGCGGGTCGTGATCACCGGGGACCGCGAGGCGGCGGCCTCGGGGTTCGCCCCGCACGCGCCCCACCTGAAGGCCGAGGAACTGCTCGACCTGCCGACGCTGCTCGTCGGCACGGTCGCGGAGATCGCGGAGCAGTTGCGGCGGGGCCGGGAGCGCTTCGGCTTCAGCTACGTCACGGTCCTGGAGCCCGCCATGGAGGCCTTCGCCCCGGTGATCGAGGAGCTGCGCCGCGAGGAGCCGGGGAGGGGTTCGGGGAGGGTTAATTCGCTCGCCGCTCGGGGCCGGGGACTGCTTGGCTGACCCCATGGACGATCTCGGGATACGCAGCGCCGTACGGGCCGACGCCGAGCGGGTGCTGGACTTCTGGAAGGTGGCCGCCGAGGGCACCAGCATCAGCGACGACGTCGAGGGCGTGGCGCGGCTGATCGACCGCGACCCGCAGGCCCTGCTCCTCGCCGAGCGCGACGGCGTGCTGGTCGGCACGGTCATCGCGGGCTTCGACGGCTGGCGCTGCCATCTGTACCGGCTCGCCGTTGACCCCGACCGCCGCCGCCAGGGGATCGCCCGCGCCCTGCTGCGGGCGGCCGAGGAGCGTTTCACGGCGCTGGGCGGCCGGCGCGGCGACGCGATGGTGCTGGAGCGCAACGAACGCGCCCACCACGCCTGGAGTGCGGCGGGGTACGCCCCGGAACACCACTGGCGTCGCTGGACCAAGCCGTTCGAACGGACGCCGTAGACCCCCTTGGACCCCGGAGGCCCCGGGTTGTGCCGGGCAGGCCCTCCGGACACCCGATTGCTTTGCCAATCCTTTACGATTGGCGCATGGCCGACCCTCCGAGTCACCCACGTCACCGGCACCGTCCGCGTCGCCCACAGCGCGCGATCCACCCGGCGGTGACCGATCATGGGACCGAGGTGTCCCGATGACCGAAGTGCTCCTCCTGGCCGTCGCCCTGCTGCTGACCCTGACCTGCGCCGTCTTCGTCGCCGCGGAGTTCTCCCTGACCACGGTCGAGCGCACCGACCTCGAACGCGCGGAACGGGCCGGCGAGCGCGGTGCCGCCGCGGCCCTGCGGGCCGTACGCACCCTGACGGTCCAGCTGTCCGGCGCCCAGCTCGGCATCACCGTCACCGGTCTGGTGATCGGCATGCTCGCGCAGGCCTCCATCGCCGAGCTGCTGGCGGGGCCGCTGCGCGCGCTGGGGATGGGGGCCTCCGCGGCCTCGTCGCTCGCGCTGGTGCTGGGCACGGGCGTCTCGACGGTGGTGCTCATGGTGGTGGGCGAGCTGGTCCCCAAGAACTGGGCGATCTCCCGCCCGCTGCCGGTCGCCAAGGCCGTCGCGCCGCCGCAGACCGCCTTCACCACCGCCTTCGGGCCGCTGATCCGCCATCTGAACAACACCGCCAACCGCGTGCTGCGCCGCATGGGCCTGGAACCCGCGGAGGAGCTCGCCTCGGCCCGCAGCCCGGAGGAGCTGGTCGCCCTCGCCCGGCACTCCGCCAGGGCGGGCGCGCTGGAGGCCGACACCGCCGAGCTGTTCGTACGGACGCTGAGCCTGGCCGGGCTGACGGCCGAGAACGTGATGACGCCGCGCGTCCAGGTCGTGGCCCTGGAGGAGAGCGCCCACTGCCAGGACGTCGCAGACGCCACCCGCGCCACGGGGCTGTCCCGCTTCCCCGTCCACCGGGGCGGGCTGGACAACGTGATCGGCATCGTCCACATCAAGGACGTCCTGGCCGTGCCCTACGAACGGCGGCACGGCCACCCGATCACCCCGCTGCTGCGGGAGCCCGTGCCGGTCCCCGAGACGCTCACCGTGGACCGGCTGCTGGACCGGCTGTCCGGCTCCATGAGCATGGCCGTCGTCATCGACGAGTACGGCGGCACCGCCGGCGTGGTCACACTGGAGGACATCGTCGAGGAGGTGGTCGGCGAGGTGCGTGACGAGCACGACCCGCAGGAGACCCCCGACCTGGCCTTCATCCACCAGGACCGCACCGGCCGCCGCGTCTACGACGCGGACGGCGCGACGCGCACCGACCAGCTCGCGCAGATCGGCCTTCGCGTCGAGGACGGGCCCTACGAGACGCTGGCCGGCCTGGTCGCCCACCGGCTGGGGCGGATACCCGCCACCGGGGACACCGTCGAGGCGGACGGCTGGCTGCTGGAGGTCACCGACGACTCCCACCACCGCGCGGCGCACGTACGGCTGATCTCCCCGGCGCCGCACGCGCACGACGGCCTCGCGTCGCAGGGCGCGGAGAACGGGACGGCGGGTGCGCGATGACCTTCCTGCAGCTGTTCATCGGCGCGCTGACGCTGGTGGTCAACGCCTTCTTCGTCGGCGCCGAGTTCGCGATGATCTCGGTCCGGCGCAGCCAGATCGAGCCCCGCGCCGAGGCCGGCGAGCGCGGTGCCCGCAGCGTCCTGTGGGGACTGCAGCACCTGTCGCCGCTGATGGCCGCCGCCCAGCTGGGCATCACGCTGTGCACCCTGGTACTCGGCATCGTGGCGGAACCGGCGATCGAGCACCTGCTGGCGCCGCTGTTCCACGCGCTGCACGTCCCCGAGGGCGCGACCCACGCGCTGTCGTTCGCCATCGCGCTGACCCTGGCCACCTACGCGCACATGCTGCTCGGCGAGATGGTCCCCAAGAACATCGCGCTCGCCGCCCCGGAGCGGACCGCGCTGGCCCTCGGACCGCCGCTGGTGACCCTGGCGCGGGCGCTGCGCCCGGTGATCTTCGCGATCAACGCCTTCGCGAACGGGCTGCTCAAGCTGTTGCGGGTGGAGCCGAAGGACGAGGTCGCGGCCGTGTTCTCGGACGACGAGCTGGCCCGGATGGTGACCGACGCGGGACAGGCCGGGCTGCTGGACGAGCGTGCCGCGATCCGTCTCCAGGACGCCCTGGAGCTGGGCCGCCGCCCGGTCCGCGAGGTCGTCGTCCCGTGGGAGCGGGTGGTCTCGGCGTGCATCGGGGTCACCCCGGCGGCGCTGGAACGCCTCGCCGCGCAGTCCGGCTTCTCGCGCTTCCCCGTGACCGACGAGGCCGCGCGCATCCTCGGCTACCTGCACGTGAAGGACGCCCTGGCGCTCGGCCCCAGCCGCCACGACCAGCTGTTCCCGCGCGGCTCCCTGCGCCGCATCACCCGGGTGGCGGCGGCGACCCCGCTGGACGACGTGCTGGCGGCGATGCGGGCCAGCGGCGCGCACCTGGCGGCGGTCGTCGACGACCAGGGCCGCGGCATCGGCCTGGTCACCATGGAGGACGTCCTCAAGGAGCTCGTGGGGCACGCACCGGCCGCCTGAGACCGCCTGAGGCGGCGGCCCGCCGGGCCGGTAGGATCACGCGGGCCATGCAGATGAACGCCACCCACACCAGCTTCGTCGCGCTCGGCGACTCCTTCACCGAAGGCATGTCGGACGCGCTCCCGGACGGCTCCTACCGCGGCTGGGCCGACCTCCTCGCCGGCCGGCTGGCCGCCCACGCGCCCGACTTCCGCTACGCCAACCTGGCGGTGCGCGGCAAGCTCATCCAGCAGATCGTCGACGAGCAGGTGGAGACCGCCGTCTCGATGGACGCCGACCTGGTGACCCTCGTCGGCGGGCTCAACGACGTGCTGCGGCCCAAGTGCGACGTCGCGAAGGTGTGCGCGCTGCTGGAGGAGGCCGTGGAGCGGCTCGCCCCGAGCTGCCGGCAGCTGGTGCTGATGCGCAGCCCCGCCCGCCGGGGCCCGGTGGCGACGCGCTTCCTGCCGCGCATGGAGGAGCTGTTCGGCTTCATCGACGACCTGGCCGCCCGGCACGGCGCACTCGTGGTGGACCTGTACGGCGCGCACGCGCTCGGCGACCCGCGGCTGTGGGCGGACGACCGGCTGCACCTGGACACCGAGGGCCACCGCCGGGTCGCCGAGGCGGTCTGGCAGACCCTCGGACACACCGCCCAGTTCGACTGGACCGAGGTGCTGCCCGACTCCGTGCCGCTGTCGTGGCCCGCACGCCGGGCCGCAGACCTGCGCTTCACGCGGCAGCACCTCGTCCCGTGGATCGGCCGCCGGCTCACCGGCCGCTCCTCCGGTGACGGCCTCCCGCCCAAGCGCGCCGAGCTGCTCCCGTACGAACTGTGAGCGGGGCCCGCCTTCGGGACACGGCCGCCGAGCTGCAGACAGCCATCGAGGAGCCCGGTGAGGACAGCCACGACTTCCGGCAGGCGCTGCGGAACGCTGCGCGAGGTGGTGGCGAATGACGGGTGAGCCCGATCCGACCGCGCCGTGCACCTGCGACCTCGCCAATCGGGAGCAGCCGGCCAGGCACTGGGTTACCTGCGCCGTGTGGGACCGGCACTGCGAAGAGCGCGGCATCACCCTGGACTACCGGCGGCAGGTCGACGAGCTCGCCGTCCGCCTCGAGGAGCTGCCCGCGGACTGGCGGGGCAGTCTCCACATCGTCATGCCGGAGCCCGGCCGGCCCATGACCTGGATCGAGCTGCCGGAGAGCGGGAGCGACGAGTAGACGGCCGCGGTACTTGCGGTCAGCAGGTAACCGGGCCATCGGTGCCTGCCGCCGACGGCCTCCCGCCCAAGCGCGCCGAGCTGCTCCCGTACGAACTGTGAGCGGGGCCCCCGTCGTGGGGCCCCCCGGCGTCCCGGCCACGCGGCGCATCCCGACGTCCCCGCTCGCGGGTGCCGGGCACCCCCCGACGCTACGCGCATAGACCGGTCCGGGGCGCTGACCTGCGCCGACGCGCAGTAGAATCTCGCTACGTGACTTCCAAGCCCCGCATCCCCAACGTCCTGGCCGGCCGCTACGCCTCCGCGGAGCTCGCCACCCTGTGGTCCCCCGAGCAGAAGGTGGTGCTGGAGCGCCGCCTGTGGCTCGCCGTCCTGCGGGCCCAGAAGGACCTGGGGATCGAGGTGCCGGACGCGGCCCTCGCGGACTACGAGCGGGTGCTGGAGCAGGTCGACCTCGCGTCGATCGCCGAGCGGGAGAAGGTCACCCGGCACGACGTCAAGGCGCGCATCGAGGAGTTCAACGCCCTCGCCGGCCACGAGCACGTCCACAAGGGCATGACCTCGCGCGACCTCACCGAGAACGTCGAGCAGCTGCAGATCAGGCTCTCCCTGGAGCACGTGCGCGACCGCACCGTCGCCGTCCTGTCCCGGCTCGGCAAGCTCGCCGCCGAGTACGCCGAGCTGGTCATGGCCGGCCGCTCGCACAACGTCGCCGCCCAGACCACCACTCTGGGCAAGCGCTTCGCGACGACGGCCGACGAGCTGCTCGTCGCCTTCGCCCGCGTCGAGGACCTGCTCGGCCGCTACCCGCTGCGCGGCATCAAGGGCCCGGTCGGCACCGCGCAGGACATGCTCGACCTGCTCGGCGGCGACGTGGACAAGCTCGCCGAGCTGGAGCGCCGGATCGCCGCACACCTCGGCTTCTCCGAGGTCTTCACCTCCGTCGGCCAGGTCTACCCGCGCTCGCTCGACTACGACGCCGTCACCGCGCTGGTGCAGCTGGCCGCCGCGCCCTCGTCGCTGGCCAAGACGATCCGGCTGATGGCCGGGCACGAGCTGGTCACCGAGGGCTTCAAGCCCGGACAGGTCGGCTCCTCCGCCATGCCGCACAAGATGAACACCCGCTCCTGCGAGCGCGTCAACGGCCTCGCGGTCATCCTGCGCGGCTACGCCTCGATGGTCGGCGAGCTGGCGGGCGACCAGTGGAACGAGGGCGACGTCTCCTGCTCCGTGGTGCGGCGGGTCGCCCTGCCGGACGCGTTCTTCGCCTTCGACGGCCTGCTGGAGACCTTCCTGACGGTGCTCGACGAGTTCGGCGCCTTCCCGGCCGTCATCGCCCGTGAGCTCGACCGCTACCTGCCGTTCCTCGCCACCACCAAGGTGCTCATGGGCGCGGTCCGGGCCGGCGTCGGCCGCGAGCTGGCGCACGAGGTCATCAAGGAGCACGCCGTCGCCTCCGCGCTCGCCATGCGCGAGAAGGGCGCCGAGCGCAACGAGCTGCTCGACCGGCTCGCCGAGGACGAGCGCATCCCGCTCGACCGCGCCCGGCTCGACGCCCTCATGGCCGACCGCCTCTCCTTCACCGGCGCGGCCGCCGGACAGGTCGCGGAGGTCGTCCGGCGCGTGGGCGCGGTCGCAGAGCGCTACCCGCAGGCGGCCGCCTACGCCCCCGGGGCCATCCTCTGACCACGCCCCGGCGTTCCCGCCCCACCCCGGCCGAGCTGGAGGCCGCCCGCGAACGCGTCATCCCCGACGTGATCGCCGGCGGCCTGCGGGTGCTGTTCTGCGGCATCAACCCCGGGCTGATGTCGGCGGCCACCGGCCACCACTTCGCCCGCCCCGGCAACCGCTTCTGGCCCGTGCTGCACGCCTCCGGCTTCACCCCGCGCCGGCTCGACCCGGCGGAACAGGCCGAGCTCCTGACGTACGGGCTCGGCATCACCAACGTCGTCGCCCGTGCCACCGCTCGCGCCGACGAGCTGACCCGCGACGAGCTGCTCCAGGGCGGAGAGCTGCTGACGGCGACGGTTCGGCGGCACGAGCCGTGCTGGCTCGCGGTCGTCGGCGTCACGGCGTACCGCGTCGCCTTCGGCGAGCCCCGTGCGAAGATCGGCCCCCAGGAGCGCACGATAGGCCGCACCCGCGTCTGGGCCCTGCCCAACCCCAGCGGCCTGAACGCGGGTTGGTCGACCCAGGCGATGACGGAGGAGTTCGGCCGCCTCCGCGACGCGGCGGAGAACTGAGGGCCCATGAACGATCGAGCCGTGGAGGACGCCCGGCGGCGGCTCGCCGAACGCGGCGTCCGGCACAGCGGCGACGACGCGTGCACCGACGACGTCACAGGAACCAGCCCTTCGTCGGACTCGCCTATCCTGCGGGACGCGTCGGTGACCGAATGGGGAAGCTTGAGAAACCTGTACGCCGCACGAGTTCTCGCCCGGCCGCCGCGCGGCGCTCCGACCGCCTAGCAGCGTGGAATCGGCTTGCTGTAGGTCGTGTTGCTCGGCGTGGCCACGTAGTGGTCGGAGACGTAGCGGCCGTTGTCCAGGCGGTTCCAGATCTTGGTCGCGCCCACCGTGGAACCGGACCTCTGACAGACGACCCACGCTAGGGCGCCGTCCGGCGACGTGCCCTTCACGGCGTAGGAGGTGCCGGGCCCACTGCGTTCGGCGAGGCCGCCCGCCGCGGTGACCTGGTACGGGAGCGCGCAGCGCGGCAAGGGGGCGCTGTAGCCGGTGGCCGACGGGGTGCTGACGTAGTGGTCGCTGACGTATGTGCCGTCGGTGAGCTTGTCCCACACGGAGGTGGTGCCCACCTTGAGGCCCGGGGCCTGGCACACGACGCGCAGGGCGGAGCCGGGCGCATGGGTGCTGACGACGGGATAGGTCGTCGAGGGGCCGCTGCGCGCCTTCAGCGCGGTGGAGCTGGTCACCGTGTAGGTGAGGGCGACGGTGGCGACGGGCGCGTCGAGCCGGTCGTTGTCGATGTTGACGGTGACGCCGCCGTAGGTCTCGTCGTGGCCGCCGAGGTACTGCTTCGCGCGCTGGTGGACCGCCCACTTGGCGTCGGCGATGCCGGTCCAGCCCTTCAGCGTGTCGGCCCCGTCGTAGCGGGCGATCCACAGGGCGTCGGGGCGGGCGTACGAGGTCGAGGTGTAGACGTCCGAGAGCTGCTTGGCGCCGAGGTTGAGGTTCATGTAGACGCCGGAGACATAGCCCAGCCGGTGCAGTTCCTTGGTCCAGGCGGAGAGGTAGGTGAGGACTGCGGTGCGGCAGGCGGTGTCGGTCTGCGTGTAGTTCTCGATGTCGTTGTAGAAGGCGCTGCCGGGCTGCATGCCGAGGGCCTTGGCCGCGGCGATCGCCTCACCTGCGGCAGCCGTGCCCTGGCTCCGCGCGGTCGCCGGGGTGGTGCTGATCTTTGCGTCGGTGGGCCGGGCGCCGCAGGGCGGCTGCAGGCCCTTGTGTACCGGCAGCAGGCGCCACTTGAGCTGCGCCACGGAGGTGACCCAGGAGGACGTGAGCTGCGGTTGCGCGCAGGTGCGGTTGACACCCGATATGTAGACGCCGAGCGCACGGTAGGGGGACGCGTTCCATGCCTGGATCGTGGTGAGCGGCGGTGCGGTGCAGGCGTCGAAGGCGAGCCCCGAGTAGCGGGTGGCGCTCGCCCCCGCGGGGTAGCCGGCCGGGGTGGCCGGTTCGGCGAGGGCCGCCGGGGCGAGGCCGAGGGCGGTGGCGCCGCCCAGAACGCACGCCGAGGCCGCGGCGAGAAATCGCCTCAGGTTACGGCGAGGGTGCGGGTACGGCATGACGGCCCCCTGTACGGCTCGGCGCCGTGGCGCCGGTGTGGCTGTTCCAGCCGTCCGCGCCGTGTGCCGGGCCCCCCTGGCGGGTGTCGTCGCGCTTGATGACACATCAGGCTGTTCCGGACGAAGGGTAGTAGCGCGCGGCAGCCGCGTCGAGAAGCGTGACAAGGCTCCCTTACGGGGCCTTCTACGGCACGAGCGCCGCGTCGCCGACCGCGGCGACGAGCTGGAGGGGCAGCTCCGGGTCCCACTGACCGACGCACACCCCTATCCAGCGGTCGTCGACGCGCCAGGCCCACACCTCGGCGGCATAGCCGCACAGGACGTCCAGCGGAGGCGGCACCGGATCCCCGTTGAAGGAGCGTTCGAGGTGGACGCCGAGGTCGACCGTCTCGGGCTCGCCCCAGCGCGACGAGAGGAGCTCGACGAGGGCCTGGCACTCGGCCTCCATGTCCTCCTCGGCCCGCCGTCTGCGCTCCGCGTCCCCGTCCGCGTCCCAGAAGTCCTCGCTGATCCGCAGGTCGGCGACGTGGAAGCCGGGGCCGCTCTCGACCGCGCCGGAACGCTCGCGCCGCGCCGGGAACGGGCGGGTGCGGAGCGCGTCGACGGCGGCCACGTGGCCGGGCAGGTCCATGGGGCAAGTAAACCCCCCGGCTCTGACACTTGACTTCGAGTCAGTAACCACTGGCCGGTGGCACTCGCCGCGGGCCGCCGGGACGGGTACGATCCGGCCAACACGCGCACAAGCTGGGAGGACATACGTTGGGGCGGCTCACCGGCGGGGACCCGTCCCTGCTCCGGCGGATCAATTCCGCGGTGGTGCTGCATGCCCTGCGTGGCGAACCCGCGGTGAGCCTCACCGAGCTGGTGCACACCACGGGGCTGTCGCGGCCGACGGTCGAGGGCGTGATCGACGGCCTGATGGAGTCGGGCCTGGTGGTGGAGGCGCCACAGGAGCCCGGTGACGCGCGCAAGCAGGGGCGTCCGGCACGCAGGTTCCGCTTCCACGCGGAGGCGGGGCATCTGCTGGGCGTGGAGATCGGTGCCCGGCAGATCCGGGCGCTGCTGTCGGACCTCAGCGGACGCGTCCTGGGGTCCCTGGCGCACGACGTCGCCGATTCGCTGCCCGCCGAGGAACGTCTGGAACGGGTCCGCGGCACGGTCGCCGAGCTGCTGCGCAAGGCCGGGGTGGCGCGCAGCACGCTGTGGGCTGTCGGAGTGGGCAGCCCGGGGATCGTGGAGACCGACGGCGCGGTGCGGCTCAGCACGGCGCTGCCGGGCTGGACGGGACTGCCGCTGGGCGAGCGGCTGCGCCGGTCGTTCCGCTGCCCCGTACTCGTCGAGAACGACGCGAACGCCGCCGCGGTCGCCGAGCACTGGCAGGGCGCGGCCGTCGGTACGGACGACGTGGTGTTCGTGCTGGCCGGGCTGAGCCCGGGGGCCGGGTCGCTGATCGGCGGCCGGCTCCACCGGGGCTTCGGCGGGGCGGCGGGCGAGATCGGGGCGCTGCACCTGCTGGGCCGCGAGGCGACCCCCGAGCGGCTGCTGTCCACGACGGGGACTCCCCTGCACCCGCTCGACGAGTCCGCGGTGGCCGAGGTGTTCGCGCTCGCCCGGTCGGGGGACGTCCAGGCCCGGGAGGCCGTCGACCGCTTCCTGCAGCGGCTGGTGCACGACGTGGCGGCCCTGGTGCTGGCGATAGACCCGGAGCTGGTGGTGATCGGCGGCTGGGCCGCCGGACTGGACGGCGTACTGGAACCGCTGCGGACGGAGTTGGCGCGATACTGCCTGCGGCCGCCGGAGGTGGCGCTGTCCGCACTGGGGCACGAGGCGGTGGCGACCGGAGCCCTGCGGCTGGCGCTCGACCATGTCGAGGAGCAGTTGTTCGCGGTGGCCCGCACCTCACTGCTCGGGCGCTGAACCGCGGCTGCGGAACCGCGGGACCACGGAAGTCGAACCAGGGCAATACGGGGGAAATTCCGCGTTTCATCGGCCTGCCTGCTTTGCCGGCTTGTCCCACCAGCCGACGATCCGTCGCATCGGCGATGCGTGCCGCGCCGCGGGCGCGGCCGGCGAAAGGGCGTCCCGCGTGCGGCGAGCAGTGGTCCTGGCAGTGTCCGTGGTGCTGACTTTCGGCGCGTCGATCGCTCCGGCCGCCGCGTACACCCCGGATCCGGTGGTCGCCGAGCCGCTGCGGATGGCGGGTGCGGCCCTCGCGGCCCAGCGCGCGGAGAGCACCGGGATCACCTTCGGGGCCTGCCCGGCGGACAGCGGGCTCGATGCGCCCGTGCAGTGCGGCCGGGTCACGGTGCCCGTGGACTACGCGAACCCGGGCGGCGCGAAGATCGACCTGCTGGTGAGCCGGCTGCGCGCGTCCGGGCCCGCCTCGGGCCGGCAGGGCTCCCTGGTGTTCAATCCGGGCGGGCCGGGGTCGTCCGGGCTCTGGTTCCCGGCGGTCGGCCGGCCCGGCGTGGGGGCGGTCACCCGCAAGGTCTGGTCGACGGCGGCCAGGACGTACGACCTGGTGGGCTTCGACCCGCGCGGGGTCGGCCACTCCGCGCCGATCTCCTGCGAGGACCCGGCGGGCTTCCAGCGTGCCCCCGGTCCCGACCCGCGGCTGCCCACCCGCGCGGTGAAGGCCCGCAAACGGGCGGAGGCCCTGCGCAAGGCCGAGGGCTGCCGGGCGCGCAACGGCGCGCTCCTGGCGAACATGCGCACCGCCGACCTGGCGCGGGACCTCGACGTCATCCGGGCCGCCCTGGGCGAGCAGCGGCTCAACTACTACGGCGTCTCCTACGGCACGTACCTGGGCGCGGTGTACGCCACGCTCTTCCCCTCGCACGTGCGCCGCATGGTCGTCGACAGCGTGGTCAACCCGGACCCCCGGGGCATCTGGTACGGCGCCAACCTCGCACAGGACGTCGCCTTCGAGCTCCGCTGGTCGGACTGGCGCGACTGGGTGGCCCTGCACGACAAGGTGTACGGCCTCGGTGCGACCCCCACCCGGGTGCAGGCCAACTTCGACCGGGCGATGCGGATGCTCGGCAAGCGGGCGGCCGGAAAGGTGGGCCCCGGCGAACTCCACGCGGCGGCGGTGCAGGCGGCGTACTACGACCAGCGCTGGGTGCCCTTCGCCCATCAGCTCTCACGCTATCTGCGCGGCGACGACAAACCGCTCGTCGCGGCGGCCGCTCCGGACCCGGGATCGGCCAAGGAGGAGGAGAACGGCGAGGCCGTCTATCTGGCGGTGGAGTGCTCGGACGCGGCGTGGCCGCGCGACTGGGGCGTGTGGGACCGCGACAACTCACGGGTCGCCCGCCTGCGTCCCTTCGAGACCTGGGCGAACGCCTGGCTGAACCTCCCCTGCGCCTCGTGGCCGGTCACCGGGGGACGGCCGGCGGACGTCGGGGTGCGCTGGGGCTCGCAACTGCCGCCGGTGCTGCTGGTCCAGTCGCGGCGCGACGCGGCGACCCCGTACGAGGGCGCCGTGGAACTGCACCGCAGGCTGCCCGGCTCGCGGCTGATCACCGAGGAGGACCGCGGCTCGCACGGCCTGATCAGCTTCTCGAACGAGTGCGTCACCTCGCGCGTCGACCGCTACCTGGTCTCGGGCACCGTCGGCGACCAGGACGTGCACTGCTCGGGGCATCCGCTGCCCGAACCGTCCGGCCGCGATGGCGCCGAGGACGCCAACGCCGGCCGCTTCTACTGACCGGACGGGTCACCGGACGGGCCGGGCGCGAACGCCGGGGGTCACGACGCGGCGGCGTGCCGCTCCTGGCCGTGGTGGGTGATCTCCATGGCGCCGCTGTCGCCGAAGGTGAGCCGGCAGGTGTCGGCGCGGTACGTGGCGACGGCGACGGCCGCGACCCGGCCGCCGCTGAAGTAGCGGGTGGTGACGACCAGAACGGGCGCGCCGGGCAGCCGGTCGAGCTGCTTGGCGTCCTCGGCGCGGGCCGAGCCGAGCTCCACGGCCCGGTCGTCCCCGTCGAGTTCGAGGGCGTGCAGCTCGTGCAGGACGGCGGGGGCGTGGCCGGCCGGGGTCAGATCGTCGGCGAGACCGGGGACCGAGGCGCGGGGCACGTACAGCAGCTCGGTGGCGACGGACTGGCCGTGCATGGCGCGCACCCGGCGGACGGTGTGCACCGCCTCGTCGGTGTCCGTGCCCAGTACGTCGGCGACGGCGGCGGGCGCGACGGCCTCGACGCAGCCCACGGTGCGCCAGGCGTCACCCGCGGCACCCGGCCAGCTGCCGCTCGACGGGCCGACGGAGACGCCCACGCGCGGCGGCGCCACCGTGGTGCCGACGCCGCGGCGGCGCTGCAGGCGGCCCTCCAGCTCCAACTGCTCCAGGGCCTGGCGCAGGGTGGCCCGGGCGACGCCGAAACGGGCGGCCAGGTCACGCTCGTTGGGGAGGATCTCGCCGACCTCGAACTCGGAGTCGAGGGCGTCGATGAGGACGGTCTTGAGGTGCCAGTACTTGGGCTCCGGCACATTCTCGAGCTGCGTGGTCCCCACCCTGTCCTCCGCAATCGGCCTGACCCCGCCGGGGTTTGTTCAGCCTTGTTTCCGAACGGCTCTTTATTAAAGGTTCTTGCACTACTAGGCGACGATAAGGCTGCCCTCCGGCTTGGTCAAGACCAATGCTCACCGGCCCGGCGGGATCCGGCCGCTGCCGACGCACGCTGTTCACGAGGTGTTCCCGCCCGTCATGGGCCGTTCGCACCCTGGTAGCGTGCGTGATCACTTCGAGTGAGGGAGCTGGCATGGGTCCGGTCACGGTGGTCACCGGAGGCGGCCGCGGCATCGGCGCGGCGGTCGCGCTGCGGCTGGCCCGCGAGGGGCACGCCATCGGCATCGGCTACGAGCAGGACGCCGACGCCGCCGAGGAGATCGCCCGCAAGGTGCGCGACGCCGGCGCGCGCTCGGTCGTGGTCCGGGTCGACACCAGCGACGCGGCTCAGGTGGACGCCCTCTTCGACACCGTGAAGGAACAGCTCGGCGGCATTACGGGGCTGGTCAACAACGCGGGCATCACGGGACCGCTCGGCCGCTTCACCGAGACGCCGGTGGAGGTCATGCGCCGGGTGATCGACGTCAATGTGATGGGCGCGATCATGTGCGCCCGGCGGGCCGCGCTGGAACTGTCCACCAGGTACGGCGGGCAGGGCGGCGCGATCGTCAACATCTCCTCCGGCGGCGCGACGCTCGGCAGCCCCGGGGAGTACGTGCACTATGCGGCCAGCAAGGCGGCGGTGGACGCGCTGACCGTGGGCCTGGCCAAGGAGCTGGCGCCGGACGGCGTGCGCGTCAACTCCGTGCAGCCGGGCATGATCGTGACCGACATCCACGCGGCCATGGGCGACCCCGAGCGGCCCTGGCGCAATCCCGACCGTGTGCCCATGCGGCGCCCCGGCGAGCCGGACGAGGTCGCCGGCGCGGTGGCGTGGCTGTTGTCGCCGGAGGCGTCGTACACGACGGGCGCGGTGCTGCGGGTCGCCGGCGGGCTGTAGGGGCCCTCGTCACCCGGGGCGCCGCCCGGCGGGCGTCCCCATGGCGCCCGGCGCGGCAGTGCCCTCTACCGCCGGTCATGCCCCGGCGGCGCCGTCCTCGGCGTCCTCGGCGTCGATCATGCGCAGTACGTCCGTGGCGAGCGCCGTCACCTGGGGGATCATCTCCGGGGTGGCCAGCGCCAGGTGGCACAGCGACCAGGACAGGGTGACGACCCGGCTCTGCCGGGCCTCCAGTGCGTCCAGCAGGCGGCGTCCTACGAGCTCCGCGGCGTCCTTGCGTACGGCGGGGTCGGTCCAGGCGGTGGCGATGATCGCGAGGGCCGCCGCCTCGCACACCCAGTCCTCGGCGTTGTTCAGCACATCGGCCAGGAGCGCGCGGCGCCGCGAGACCGCCCAGGGCTCGTCCGCGCGGTGGTGCGCCAGGCCCAGGCACGCCCATACCTGCACGGAACGTATCCACAGGTCCGGGGCCTGGGCCGCCAGCGCGCGGCCCAGGTCGTCCTCGCGCGGGGCCGGTGGGTGGACGAGCACGCCCAGCAGGTCGTCCGGGTCGAGCCCGGACAGCGCCACCGCCTCGTCGTAGGCGGCGACCAAGTGCGGCCAGCCGTGCCACGCCAGTCTGCGCACCGCCTCGGCAGCCTCCGGTGACGGCGGCCGGACGGCGGGCCGGGCCTTCGTGCCCTCGTACGCCCACAGGGCGACCTCGACGGGGCGGGGGGCGATCCGCAGGTCCGGCTCCGGCACGGACTGGGTGTCGGTCTCGGCGTGCGGGAAGGCGGTGCGCAGGGCGAGCAGGGCGCTGGGCGGCTCCAGGGCGGAGACCGTGAGCGTCAGCTTCGCGTCGGCGGGGACGGACTGCTGGAGGGCCCGGTGGAGCAGGCTGACGATCGCCTCGTTGCCGCCGGGTACCCAGTTGAGCCACGGCCTGCCCTGGCTCAGCCGGGCGAGCAGGTCGGCCGCGTAGCCGTGGCCGGGCTCGGCCCGCAGGTGGTCGGCAAGGGCGACGAGGTGCCGCAGGTCCGGGTCGGCGGCATGGCGCAGCGCGTGGGCGGCGGGGCCCGCCTTGGGGTGGGCGGGGTCGGCGGCCAGCGCGCGCTCGGCCCATTCCACGCCCTCGGCCGGGCGGCCCAGGCTCTGCAGCAGCTCGGCGACGTCGACGTACAGGTCGAGGTCGGAGGGGTCGCGCGCGATCTCGCGCTGCCAGACGTCCAGCGCCTCCTCGGGGCGGCCGGCGCTGCGCAGCGCGTAGCCGAGCATCACGGCGGCGGGGTGGCACGGTTCGAGTTCGTACGAGCGCCGCGCCCAGGCCACGGCTTCCTCCGCGCGGCCCATGCGGCGGGCCAGGGTCGAGCCGCACCACAGCAGCATCGTGTGGTCGGGGTGCCGCGCGGCGGTGGCGCGGACCAGGTCGAGCAGCGGCAGCAGCGGGCCGCGCCGCTCCTCGTCCACCGGATCCGGGAGCTGCGGCGCGACGCGTGCGGCCGCGTGGGCGACGGTGTCCGGGCCGACCAGCTCCACGATGTCGGGGCGGCGCAGCCAGGCGACGTCCAGCCAGGGCCGCTGCGGTTCGTGCCCGGCGCACTGGGCGAGCAGGCCGACGGCCTCGTCCCAGCGGCCCGCGACCGCGCAGAGGTGGCCGCGCGCGGCCACGGTGCCGATGAACGCCCGCTCATCGGGGGCGAAATACGTCAGCGCCGCCTCGGCGCCCCCGACACGCGCGGCGAACTCGGCCAGCGCCTCGTGTATCTCCGGCAGCCCCGGGTCGCGCGCCAGCGCGTCCTCCAGGTGCCGGGCGGCGTGGGCGAGGTCCCCTCCGGCCAGGGCGATGCGCGCGGTGGCCACCTCGCCCTCGGCCTCCAGGCGTCCCCCGTCGTCATGCCCTCCGGAAAGATCGTGCACGACCGCTCCCCGCCTCGACTGCTCCTGCTGCACCGACTCGGGCACCCTAACCGACGTCCTGGAACGGCCTGTCCGCTGAACGGTGCCGATTCGTTAACACAAGGAAACAGATTCAAAACCCGAGAAGGCGTTCCGGCGTACACAATCCCCCCAGCCCCCACCAGGTTGACCGGTTGTTGAACCCCCGAGGAGCACCATGTCCGCTCAGGCCACCGACGTGGCGAAGGGCTCTCCGCCGCCCGCACCGAAGAATCCACTTGACCGCTACTTCCGCATCGGGGAGCGCGGGTCGACCTTCGGCCGAGAGGTCCGAGGCGGCTTCGCCACCTTCTTCACGATGGCATACATTCTCGTGCTCAACCCGATCATCCTGGGGAGCGCGAAGGACAAGTTCGGCCACGTCCTGTCGACCGGTCAACTGGTCACCGCCACCGCGCTGGTGGCGGCGGTCATGACGATCGTCATGGGCGTCGGCGGCAATCTGCCGCTGGCCATCGCGGCGGGCCTCGGCCTCAACGCCGTGGTGGCCTTCCAGATCGCGCCCATGATGAGCTGGGACGACGCGATGGGCCTGATCGTCATCGAGGGCCTGGTCATCTGCGTGCTGGTGGTCACCGGGCTCCGCGAGGCCGTGATGCACGCGATACCGCAGCCGCTGAAGCAGGCGATCAGCGTGGGCATCGGCCTGTTCATCGCCTTCATCGGCTTCGTGGACGCCGGCTTCGTCAGCCGCATCCCGGACGCCGCGAACACCACGGTCCCCGTACAGCTGGGCGGGAGCGGGGCGCTGTCCGGCTGGCCGGTGCTGGTCTTCTGCCTGGGGGTGCTGCTGACGATCGCCCTGCTGGCGCGGAAGGTGAAGGGCGCGATCCTGATCAGCATCGTCGCCATGACCGTGCTGGCGATCGTCGTCGACGCCGTCGCGGACGTGAAGAGCTGGGGGCTGACCACCCCCAAGGTGCCCGACGACGTCTTCGCGACACCGGACTTCGGGCTGCTCGGGCACTTCAGCCTCTTCGGTGCCTTCGCCGAGGTCAGCTTCATCACGGTGGTGCTGCTGGTCTTCACCCTGATCCTGTCGGACTTCTTCGACACCATGGGCACGGTCGTCGGCATCACCGCAGAGGCGGGGCTGCTGGACGAGGAGGGCAACGTCCCGAACCTGGGCCGCGTGCTGCTCATCGACGGTGCCGCGGCGGTCGCGGGCGGCGCGGCCTCCGCGTCCTCCAACACCGCCTACATCGAGTCCGCGGCGGGCGTCGGCGAGGGGGCCCGTACGGGCTTCGCCAACCTGGTCACCGGCGGTCTGTTCGCGGTGGCGCTCTTCCTGACCCCGCTGCTGACGATCGTGCCGCTGCAGGCGGCGGCCCCGGCGCTGGTGGCGGTCGGCTTCCTGATGATGACCCAGGTCAAGAACATCGGCTGGGACGACTTCGAGATCGCCATCCCCGCCTTCCTGACGATCGCCGTGATGCCCTTCACCTACTCGATCACCAACGGCATCGGCGCCGGCTTCATCGCCTTCGTCCTGCTCAAGGCGGTGCTCGGCAAGGCCCGGCAGGTGCACTGGCTGCTGTGGACGGTGTCGGCGCTCTTCGTCGTCTACTTCGCGATCGACCCGATCGAGCAGCTGCTCGGGGTGAAGTAGCCGCCGCCGGACCGCGGAGGCCGCTGCGGCCTTCGCGGTCCCCACGATGAAGACCCCGACCGGGACGGGGGCCCCCGGTCGGGGCCGCTGGCCGGGCCGGCGCTCCGCACGCCCGGCCCGTACCAGTCGAACTGTCGGCGCAGGACCGGAGTTCCCGCCGTCAGCGCATCCCTCCGTGTGACATGGCGCACGCCCGTACCGAGGGCCACCCCCGTCGCGACGAGCAGACTGCCCGCCAGCTGTCCCGCGCCCTACGTGCCCACGCCCACCAGCGGGGCGGTCAGGGCGGGGAGACCGGGATCAGCCCGGAGAAGAGCGTGGCGCGCTCGGCGCCGATCCGCTGGACGCCCGCGTACCAGCACACGAAGCCGATCACCGTGGTGACCGGCGCCGCCTACCAGCCCAGGGCCGGCGCCTCCCCGCCGCTGGGCGACCGGAACGCGGCCGACCCGTCCACGAGCAGGCCCGGCAGGACGCGCTGGTGCGGGCGCTGGAGCGGCACTTCCCTGGTACGGAGGTCTCGTGGATCGCCGCCGGGCTGCACGTCGTGGCCGCGCTGCCCGAACACCACGGCCCCGAGCCGGAGTTCCTCGCCCGGGCGGCGCGGGCCGGAGTGGCGCTGCGGCCGCTGTCCTCGTACGGCCGACGCGGGGAGGAGGACGGCCGGGTGCGGCTGGTGCTCGGCTACGCGCAGCTGCCGGCGGGGGACGTCGAGACCTGTGTGCGTATGCTGCGCGCGAACGTTTGATCTCAATTCGGCAACACCACGTTTGAACGGGGAATACCCCCTTATCGCCGGGCCTAGGTGCTTGATACACATGGTTCCGCGCGTTCCTGTCCGTCGATGGGCGCCTCACCCCCCACCTGCTCGCCGTGCCTTCGGCCGTCCCTCCCCCAGGAACGCCCATGTCTTCGCGGACCGCGCCCTCGCGCGCCCTGCTGCCGCTCGTCGCGCTCTTCTGCGCCGGCTACCTCGCGCCGTACCTCATGCCGACCGTCGTCGGCCGCCTCACCACCGGACTCGCCCTGAGCGGTTCCCAGGCCGGGGCGGTCGGCAGCGCGCTGCTGCTCGGCTCGGCGTGTGCCGGGTTCACGCTGGCCTCACGGGTCGACCGGATCGGCCCGGTGCGGCCGGCACGGTACGGCCTGCTGCTGATCGCGGGCGGCTTCACCGCGGCCGCGGCCACGGAGCACGTGGCGCTGGTCGTCCTCGGCTGCGTCGCCGGCGGCTTCGGCTCAGGCACGTCGACGGCCGTTGCCGCCGTGGGCATCGCCGGGGAGCGGGAGCCCCACCGCGTGACCGTGCTCGCGCTGCTGACCACCTCGGCGACGGCCGGGGCGCTCTACCTCGTCCTGCCGCGGCTCGGTGGCGGCCACGCCCTGCCCTTCGCGGCCATCGCGGCGACCGCCCTGCTCGTCCTCCCGCTGACCGGTCGGCTGCCCGCGGCGCCGTGCCCGCGGGCCGCGGCCGCGGAACCGCGCGCCGGGCTGCCGCTGCCGCACCTCGGGGCCGGCGTGGTGCTCGCCGGGTCGATGCTGTGCTGGTCCCTGGCGCAGAACGCGCTGTGGGGAGTGAGCGGCCGCATCGGGCTGGACCGCGTGGGTCTGTCGGAGGAGGCGATCGGCTCGGTGTTCGCGGTCGCCCTCGGCGGTGGCCTGGTCGGCGTCGTCGCCGCGGGCGTCATCGGTCCCCGGTTCGGCCGCGCGATGCCCATCGGAGCCGGCACGGTCGTGATCGCCGTCTGCGTGGCCGCCAGCGCCTCAGCGCGCGACGCGGCCGCCTTCGCCGTGGGCGAGGTGCTGTGGAACACCGTCTACCCGATGGTGCTCTCGTACGTGATCGGCCTCGCCGCCGCCCTCGACCCGCGGGGCCGATGGGCGGTGTACGCCGGTTCGGCGTCCTCGCTCGGGGTGGCCTGCGGGCCGCTGACCGGCGCGCTGCTCGGCGCCGGCCTGGGCTTCCCGGTGATGGGCGCGGTCCTGGCCTGCCTGCTGCTGCTCGCGGCCGTGCCGCTCACCGCGGTGGCCCGGGGTGCCGGGGCCGGGACCTGGGGCCGGGGCGCCGTGGCGGTCGGCCGCCGGGCCGCCGCCGCGGTCATGGCCCGCTCGGACGTCGGCCGGGCGGCCTGACGGAAAAGAGGATGCGGTGGCGGTGGCGCCTCTGGCAGGGTGCCGCGTCGTGACAGACACCGGTACCCTCCGCATCACCCCGCTCGCCGAGCGCCCCGCCCTGATCCCCCGGCTCTACGAGATCTCCGAGAACTGGCCGGCGTTCGTCCCGCAGGACCCGGTCGCCGGCGCGCTGCTGCACCGTGTGGCCGAGGACTTCCCCCAGTACTGCGTGGTCGCGACCGACGGCGACCGCGTCGTCGCGCGGGGGTTCGCCGTCCCCTTCGACGCCGCCCGCGAGGGCCGGGAGGAGACCCCCGACCAGGGCTGGGACCGCGTGCTGGTGTGGGCTTACGCCGACCTGCGCGACGGGCACCCGCCGACGGCCGCCAGCGCGCTGGAGATCACCATCGACACCGGATACCTCGGCCGGGGCCTGTCCCACCGCATGGTGGCCGCACTCCGCGACACCGCGCGCGACCTGGGGCACCGCGCGCTCCTCGCCCCGGTCCGCCCCACGGCCAAGCACCTGCGGCCGCGCGTCCCCATGGCCGACTACATCCGCCTGCTGCGGGAGGACGGACTCCCCGAGGACCCGTGGCTGCGCGTGCACGTCAAGGCGGGCGGCGTCATCGAGAAGGTCGCGCCGGCCTCCATGACGGTCAGCGGCACACTGACCCAGTGGCGCCGCTGGACGGGGCTCCCCTTCGACCGCGACGGCGCCGTCGAGGTGCCCGGCGCCCTGGTGCCGGTGCACTGCGACACCGCGCACGACCACGCCGTCTACGTCGAACCCAACGTCTGGGTCCGGCACGGCACGGGCCGGGGCTAGCCCAGGGCCCGGTCGAGGTTGAAGGCCGCGCTGATCAGGGAGAGGTGCGTGAACGCCTGCGGGAAGTTGCCGCGCAGCTCCCCGGTGCGGTCGATCTCCTCGGCGTACAGGCCCACGTGGTTGGCGTAGGTCAGCATCTTCTCGAAGGCCAGCCGGGCCTCGTCCTTGCGTCCGGCCCGGGTGAGGGCCTCGACGTACCAGAAGGAGCAGATGGAGAACGTGCCCTCGTCGCCGGGCAGACCGTCCGGGCTCGCCTGGGGGTCGTAGCGGTAGACCAGGGAGTCGGAGACGAGGTCCTTGCCGAGGGCTTCGAGCGTCGAGAGCCACTTGGGGTCGGTCGGCGAGATGAACTTGGACAGCGGCATCATCAGCACCGACGCGTCCAGGACGTCCTCGCCCTCGCTCTGGGTGAAGGCACCGCGCGCCTGCGACCAGCCGTTCCTCATGATCCGCCGGTAGATCGCGTCGCGGGCCCCGTACCAGCGCTCGCGGTTGGCGGGCAGGCCGCGGTGGTTCGCCATGCGGATGCCGCGTTCGATCGCCACCCAGCACATCACGCGGGAGTACAGGAAGTTCTTGCGGCCGCCGCGGGTCTCCCAGATGCCCTCGTCGGGCTGGTCCCAGTTGTCGCAGACCCAGTCCACGAGTTCGCAGACGGTGTCCCAGTGGGCGCTGGAGATCGGCTTGCCCCACTTGTCGTACAGATAGAGGGAGTCGATCAGCTCGCCGTAGATGTCCAGCTGGAGCTGGTGGACGGCGCTGTTGCCGACCCGGACCGGCGCGGAGCCCGCGTAGCCCTCCAGGTGGGGCAGTTCCCGTTCCGGCAGCTCCGAGCGGCCGTCGATGCCGTACATGATCTGCAACGGGCCGGCGGTACAGCCGGGCCCCCCGACGCAGACGCGGTCGGACAGGAAGTTCATGAAGGCCTCGGCCTCTTCGGTGAAGCCCAGCCGGAGCAGCGCGTACACGCAGAAGGCGGCGTCGCGGATCCAGACGTAGCGGTAGTCCCAGTTGCGCTCGCCGCCGATGCGCTCGGGGAGGCTGGTGGTGGGCGCGGCGATGATGGCGCCGGTCGGGGCGTAGGTGAGCAGTTTGAGGGTGAGCGCGGAGCGGTGCACCATCTCGCGCCAGCGTCCGCGGTACTTCGACTGGGAGAGCCAGCGCCGCCAGTAGTGCACCGTCTTCTCGAACTGGTCCTCGGCCTCGGTCAGCGGGCAGCCCCGGGGAAGGACCCCGTCGCCGACCTGGTCCAGGGCGAAGACCGCGGTCTCGCCCTCGGCCAGTTTGAACTGGGCCCAGACGTCCAGGCCGTCGTGCTCCAGCGGCACCGAGCAGGTCAGCGCGAGGGTCTGGGCGGGGGTGGCGAAGACCGCCTGCATGCCGTTCATGTGCACGGTGTGCGGCACGGTGCCGTAGGCGAAGCGCGGTGCCACCCGGACCTTGAAGGGCAGCATGCCCCGGACGCACACCACGCGGCGGATCAGGCGGTGCCGGTCGGCCTCGATGGAGTCGTCGACGACGGGCATGAAGTCCTGGACCTCGCCCATGCCGTCCTCGGCGAAGAAGCGGGTGATCAGCACATTGGTGTCGGGGAAGTAGAACTGCTTGGTCTGCGCGGGCACGTCCGCGGCCAGCTCGAAGTTGCCGCCCCGGTCGGCGTCGAGGATCGAGGCGAAGATGCTGGGCGCGTCGAAGCGCCCACTGCAGTACCAGTCGATGGTCCCGTTCGTGCCGACGAGCGCGGCGCTGCGCAGATCGCCGATGAGACCGTGGGCGGCGATCGGCAGATACCGGTCGCCGCCGGCCGGTGCGAACCGGGGCTGGAGGGCTTCGGCTGTCACGGTGGCCTCCTCACATGCCGGGAAAACGGCGAAAGCCACCTTTTAGACTAACTCTCCGCATCCCCTCCTTTCCCGGCGTGTTCCCGGACCGTCCGCCGGCCCGTTCCCGAGCCTGTTCTCGCGCCTGTTCTCGCGCCTGTTCCCGGGTCTCCTGCCAGGGCTCTTCCTACTCCTCTTCCTTGGCCCGCTCGCCGGACGCCTCCGTGGCGTACTCGATGACGGAGCGGGCCTCGGCGAGCCGCTGCCCGGCGATCTCGTCGTCCTGGCCCTCGTACAGGGCGATCACCGCACGGGCCCGGGCCGCTGCCTCGGTGCGCCGCCCCAGGTCGGCCTCCAGCCAGGCGGCCATGAGCTGGGCGGCACTGCGGGCGGGGCCGGGATCGAAGGTGGCGATCGCGCGCTCGGCGCAGGCCAGGCCCTCCTCGTACGCGGCGCGCGCCGAGCCGTCCTCGTCCTCGTCGCCGGGCTCGTCCGGGCAGGAGCGCACGATCAGTTCACCGGTCTGCCGGTAGGTCCCCGCCAGTTCGGCGCGCAGTTGCGCGGCGGTCGGCTCGTCGCCTGCCGCCGTCGCGGCGGCCAGCGCCTCCTCGGCCACCGCGGCGGCCTCGGCCATGACGGGCCGGCCCTCGGGCAGGCCGCCCTGGCCGTCGTGGAGGGCGAGCCAGGCCCGGGCGCGCAGGGTGCGCACGAGCGGGACCGGGCGCTCCAGCGCGCGCCACAGCTCACCGGCCCGGGTGTAGGCCCGCACGGCCTCGTCGATCATGCCGGCCCGCTCCAGGCAGTCGGCGGCGAGGTTCGCCAGGACGGCGTGGTCCTGCTGCTCGTCCCAGCCCTTGGCGATCTCGGCGGCGAGCAGGAACTGCTCGGCGGCGGCACGCGGCTCGTCCAGGTCGCGCAGTCCCTCCCCCAGCCACCAGCGGGCCTGGACGACCCGGCCGTCGTGGTGGACGCGCTCCAGGTCGGGCAGGGCGGTCTCCAGGACGGTGGCGGACTCGGCGGCCCGGCCCTGGCGCAGCAGTGCCCCGCCGAGCACGAGCCGGGCCAGGGAGCCGAGCTCCTCGGACGCGTCGGCCTCGTCGGCCCAGTGGGCGCCCTCCAGGGCGGTGTCGGCGGCCTCGGCGTCGGCGCCGCGGGCGGCGAGCGCGGAGGCCAGCACGGTGTGCAGGTGGGCGCGGTGCACCGGGCGGAGGACGTCGGCGCCGTGCTCCAGTGCGGCGCGGGCGGACTCCTCGGCGGTGGTGTGGTCGTCGTGCTCCAGGGACAGGTCGGCGAGAAGCGCCTCCGGCTCGGCGGCGTGCCAGGGCGTCCCCGCCTCGTGGTTGGCGCGGGCGGCCCGTGCGAAGAGCTCCGCCGCGGTCGCCGCGTCGCCGCGCGCGACGGCGTAGCGGGCGAGCAGGGTGGTCGCGTCGGCGAGCCGGCCGAGCATCCGCTCCTCGTCTCGGTGCTCCTCGGCGAAGTCGACGATCCGCCGCAGCTCCGCCTCGCCCTCGGCGCTCGGCTGCCGCAGATGGAGCCGGGCGAGCCAGGCACCGCAGAGCTGGCGGGCGGTGGCCCGGCCCGCGCCGTGCAGCTCGCGCAGCGCCTCGACGGCGGTGTCGAGCGCGGCAAGTGCCTCCTCGCTCCGCTCCGCGACGGCGACCGCGTACGCGGCGCGGGCCCGGCAGGCGGCGGCCTCGCCCGCGTCCCCCACGGCCTCGAACAACGCGGCGGCGGTGTCGAAGAGCGGGACGGCAGTGCCGGGGTCCTCGAAGGCGTCGATGCCCGCGTGGTCGGCGACCTCGGCCCGGGCCCGCTCGTCGAGCTCCGCTCCGGTGCGCTCGGCGGCGCGGCCCAGGGCGGCCCAGGCGGCGCGCGCGGTGGGGTGCTGGGCACCGCTGAGCCGGCGGGCCTCGGCGAGCAGCGAAGGCACGTCCTCGGCACCCTCGGGGGCCGCGGCCGCCTCGGGGACCGGCGCGGACCGCGGGCGCGCGGGCGTCACCAGGCGGTGCCGCGCCCGCACGCCCAGCGGGAGCCGCTCCGTGAGCGGCTCGGCGCCGAGGCGCTCGCGCATACGGCGGCCGACGGTGCCGTTGCCGTTGCGGGCGTCGAAGCGCGCGGCGACGGCACCGGCCTCGCGCTCGGCGTGGGCGAGCAGTTCGCGGGCGGTCCACTCGGTGCCGGCGGGGCCGGGGACGTGCTGGTCGGCGTGGCCGAGCGCGACCAGGCGGCGCATGAGGACCCCGGTGACCGCGAGGTAGTCCATCAGCGTGTCGGGGTCGCCGGTGTCGGTGAAGTACGCGGGGTGCTCGGCGAGGATCTCCAGGGCCCGGGCCTCGTTGCCGGTCAGGGCGCAGAACTCGACGTGGCCCGCCACGGCGCCGCGCATGCTCTCCATGGAGCGCACCAGGCGGTAGCCGCGCAGATGATGGGCGCGCGCCTCGTCGAGGCGGCCGAGACGGACCAGCGGCAGCAGGGAGGACGCCAGCACGTTGTGCGGCTCGTGGGCGCAGGTGTACCGGCCCGCGAGGACGGGCTCCCAGGTGGTGAGGGCCTCGGCGTCCTGACCGCACTCGACCTGCCAGTTGCCCTGGCCGTGGAGTTCGCAGGCGTGGCAGTCGGCCATGCTGTCGCGGTCGGCGGCGAGCCACGCGGCGTGGGCGGCCGCGGCACGCCCGGTGTCACCGAGGTGCCGGGCGATGCGGAACTCGCCCTGGCGCACGGCGCGTTCGGAGTGGCCGGCGAGGCGGTAGCGGTGCTCCATCTCGCGCTGCCACTTCTCGATGGAGGCGAGCGGGACGTCGGGCTGGTCGAGCATCCCGTTGGACACCCACTTGAAGATCCAGTGCAGGTGGTGGGTGTTCGCGCCGTCGAAGTCGCCGGGACGCTCGTCCCACATGCGCAGCAGCCGGGCGAAGGGGACGAAGAACTTGTCCTTCTCGCTGCTGTACGCGTAGGCGTTGGCGAGGTTGAACAGGGCGTCCAGAAGCAGCGGGGTGTCGCCGGTGGCCTCGGCCTCGGCGACGAGCCGCTCGGCGCCGGCGTTGCGGGCTCGGCCCTCGGGCTCCTCCCGGTTCTGCTGCAGGGCACGGCGTATGGTCGCGACCGCGGGGTCCTGGGTGCTCATCGGCCGTCCTCCGGTTCGGCGTCGGCGGGGGTGGCGGCGTCGACGGGCTGGGCCGCCCACTGGAGCAGGCCGAGGAAGGCCCGGTTGAGGAGCGCGGAGTCGGCGGGGCGCAGCGGGCGCTGTGCCATCAGCAGGGCCTGGCCGTACAGCGCCTCGGCGGCGGTGCCGACGAGCTCGGGATCGGTGAGGCCGCTGATCCGGCGGACCAGCGGGTTGAGGTGGTTCAGGACGAGCCGGGCGCGCGGGGTGCCGCCGCGCAGGGAGCCGAGGATGCCGGCCCACAGTTCGTCGGCCTGCTCCTCCTCCTCGGCGCGGGCGCGTTCGTGACGGGCGGCCCGGTCGTCCAGGTGGAGGGCGGGGACGGTGACCGGGTGGAAGGTGCGCAGCGACACGTCGCAGCCGAGGGCGTCGAGCTTGGCGCGGGCGGCGCCGAGGAAGCCGGAGAGGGCCAGTTCCGCGGCGGGGTCCACGGGGTCGAGGTGCGCGGTGACGGTGTCGGCGTCGAGTTCGGCGACGACGGTGCCGGGGCGCACCGTGGGCAGCAGCTCCACCAGGTCCGCGTCGTAGGTGTAACCGCCGTTGACCACGCCGATTCCCTGCGCGGAGGCGATCGCCGCGACCTGCCGGTACTCCTCGACGGTCCGGGTGAAGTGGACGACGGGGTGGCGGCGGGCGAACTCCTCCAGCGACAGCTGCCCGTCGGTGGTCTCGAAGGGCAGCCACGGCAGCATGGTGCGCAGCATGCCCGCGTCGTGCCGGGCCAGCGACTTGACGCCGAGGTGGTGGACGGCCAGGAACTGGGCGAGCCGGTCCTGGTCGCCCGCGGCGAGTTCGGTCAGCCAGCCGCGGATGCGCTCGCCCAGGGCCTCGCGGACGGCGGCGAGGGTCTCGTCGGCGTAGAGGCCCTCACGGGAGGCCGTGGGGCGCAGGCTGTCGGTGTCGATCACGCAGCGGATGAAGAACGCCCAGTCCGGGAGGAGTTCGTCGGCGCGGTCGGTGAGCAGCATGCCCTTGAGGTGGACGCGGTGACCGGCGCGCTGGGCGGGGCTGACCGCGGCGGGCAGGACGTAGCCGACGCCGCGCACGCCCGCGAGGGGGACGTCGAGGTCGATGACGTCGAGCGGGGTGAAGCCGAACTGCTCGTGGCAGTGACGGGCGAGCGCGACACGGCGGGCGGCCGGCCCGGGGTGCGGGCGCTCCCACACCGGCGGCCGCTCGGTGACGGGGGTGTCGCCGACCCGCACGTCGTAGGGCAGCAGCGAGCCGAAGTCCTTGGCGAGGGCGCGGACCCGCTCCTCCGTCAGCCACTCCGCGGCGCCGGGCCGCGCGGCGAGGTGGACGGTCGTGCCGGGCTCGGGGCGGGCCTGCTCGGGCAGCGTGCGGACGGTGTACGAGCCGTCGTCGCGGGCGGTCCACTCGACGGGCGGGGCGTCCGGGGTCCGGGCGGACCGGCTGACGACGCGGATCTCCCCGGCGACGACGAAACAGGCGAGCAGCCCGATGCCGAACTGGCCGAGGAATTCCGAGCGAGCGCTCTCGAGTCCGTCGCGCTTGGAACTGCGGCCGATGGTGGCCAGCAGGCTGTGCACGTCCGCCTCGGTGAGCCCGATGCCGGTGTCCTCCACGCGCAGCCGGTCGCCCTCGGCGTACAGGCGCACCCGGGCGGGGGCGTCCGGCTGTTCGGCCCGGCGGGCGGTGATCGCGTCGACGCCGTTCTGCAGCAGTTCGCGCAGGTAGACCTTGGGGCTGGAGTAGAGGTGGTGGGAGAGCAGGTCCACCAGGCCGCGCAGGTCGACCTGGAAGGTGTGTGGTGTCTGATCTGCAGTCATGGTGGGGGCGCCGGTGAATTCCCGGGGAGGGACGGGGCGCGGGTAGGGCGATCGGGTGATCGCGGCCGCTGGATTGCGGGACATCGTATGGCGGTGGGGCCCGGCGTGACCAGGGGGTTTCGGTGCGCGCGGGGACACGGGAGCGGGCGGGAGCCGCCGCACGGTGCGGGGCGGTTGTTCACCGGGCGTTCGGATCGACGGCACGCGGCGCGAGCAGGAGCGGGGGCCGGACGCAATTCGGCGTACGCGGCTGGTGACTTGGGAGGCCAGGATGGCGGACGGATCCGGGAGCACGGTGGGGCGGCGCGCGGTGCTGCGGGGCGGGCCGGCGGCCTCCGGGGTGCTGCTGGTGCCCGCCGCGGCCGCGCCGGCACTGCCGGGGAGGCCGGCGGCGGTCGACGAGCGGGCGGCACCCCCGGGGGCTTAGCATGTGCAAATCGCCGGGGCAATACGGCGATTTCGAGACCTCGTGGAGCGACCGGGAAGGTGCTCCGCGGGATCCTGACGGCTTGGGAGGATGGCGCCGTGACAGGCGGTTTCACCTACGACCAGGTCGGGGTGACCCGGGACGGCGGCCCCACGCCCCCCGGGTTCCACCGGCTGCACGAGCGGACGCGGCTCGGCGAGGGCCCCGAGGTGCTCGCCGCGGCCGGCCGGGCCCTGATGGACTGGCGGATGCACCGCGCCACGGGACTGCGGGTGCCCGCCGACACCCCGGACGCGGCGCCGGGGGTGCGCGTGCCCCTGCGGATCGGCCCGCTGCGGGCGCCGTGCGAGGTGGTGTGGGCCGAACGCGGCCCGGAGCGGACCGGGTTCGCGTACGGAACGCTCGCCGGCCACCCGGAGCGGGGGGAGGAGGCGTTCGTGGTCAGCCTCGCACCGGACGGCTCCGTGTGGCTGGATGTCACGGCCTTCAGTGGACCGGGAGCGTGGTACGTGGGTCTACTGGGCCCCCTGGGACGCGTCACTCAGCGTGGCATGGCACGTTGGTACGGCCGGTGCCTCCGCCGATTGTCGCAGGACAGAACTGTTGAAAGGGGGAGTTAACCGACATGGGACACCCTTTACCCGTCGGTCACAAAGCGTTCGTGATCACGCAACACGTGTTCGGCATGGTGTTTGCATGCCAGAACTGACTTCCGCCACACCGACCCCCACCACCGCCCGGCGGCAGCACCACTGGCGACGCGATGTGATCGAACTCGCCGCGCTCTTCGTGGCCGTCGCCACCGCCGACCTCGTTGCCAATCTCGTGGGCCACGCGCCCGACGGCCCGGCCCTGCTGTGCCTGTCGGCCGCCGCTCTCGTCGCCACGGCCGGCTTCCACACATGGTGGGCACGCCACCACGGCCATTCGCCGCCGGCCGGACCTCCCGGCGGGGCGCCGGCGGGGACCCGTACGACGGAGCAGGGGGAAAGCTCCGCAGGGAACGGGCCGGACGCCGAGACCACGTTGTGGCGCGTGCGCACGACCGTGCGCGACGCGCCGGGAAGCCTCGCCGCCCTGTGCGCGGCACTGGCCGGGCACGGCGTGGACATCCTCACGCTCCAGACGCACCCGCTGGCCGAGGGCACCGTGGACGAGTTCCTGCTCCGCGCCCCGGCCGCGCTCGCCCCCGGCGACCTGACGCGGGCCGTGGGCGGCGCGGGCGGCCGCGACACCTGGATCGAGCGGGCCGACGCCCACGACCTGGTGGACACCCCGACCCGGATGCTGACCCTCGCGACCCGCACCGCCATGGACGCCGCCGAACTGCCCCTGGCCCTGCGCCAGTTGTTCGGCCGGTGCACGATAAGGTCCATCCCGCCCGGGACGGCCGGCGCCGAACCGGCCGAGGACACCCTGGAGGACACGATCATGCGGCTGCGCGATCCGGCCGGAGGCACCATCACCGTGGAACGCGCCTATCTCCCCTTCACCCCGACCGAGTTCGCCCGGGCCCGCGCCCTCGTCGAGCTCGACGCCCAGCTGGGCGTCAGGGTCCCGGAGGAGCGTTCCGTCCTGACCCTGCCCGAGGGCAACGAGATCACCGTCCGCCGGGCCGGCCCCGAGGACCTCGAGGCCGCCCGCGAGCTGCACGAGCGCTGCTCCGCGGCCACCCTGGCGCGCCGCTACCACGGCCCGGTCGCCGACGTGGACCGCTATCTGACCCATCTGCTCAGCCCCCGCTTCGGTCAGACGCTCGCCGTGCAGACGGTCTCCGGCCGCGTCGTCGCCCTCGCGCACCTGCTGTGGGACGGCGACGAGACCGAGGTCGCCCTGCTGGTCGAGGACGCCTGGCAGCGCCGCGGCATCGGCCTGGAGCTGTTGCGCCGCCTGGTCGCCCAGGCCGTGGACGCGGGATGCGGGAGCGTGTACGCGGTGACCCAGGCGACCAACACCGGGATGGTCGCGACGATGCGCCGCCTGGGTCTGCCGCTGGACTACCAGGTCGAGGACGGCACGTTGGTCATCACCGCGACGCTGTCGCCCGCGGACGCGAGCGCTCGGCTGCGCTGAGGGCGATGTCCAGGTCCTCCCACAGGTCCTCGACGTCCTCCAGGCCGACGGACAGCCGCAGCAGCTTGTCGCTGACGCCCGAGCCGTGGCGGTCGCCCTCGTCCACGATGCGATGGCTGATCGAGGCCGGGTGCTGGATGAGGGTGTCGACGCTCCCGAGGCTGACCGCCGGGGTGATCAGCCGGACGCCGGCGATCACCTCGTGCGGGTCGCCCTGCACCTCGAACGCGACCATGGCGCCGCCGATCCGCGGGTAGTGCACCTTCGTCACCCGCGGGTCGGCGGCCAGCCGCTCGGCCAGCGCCGCCGCCGTCGCCGAGGCGGCCTTCACCCGTACGGGCAGCGTGGACAGCCCGCGCAGCAGCAGATAGCCGGCGAGGGGGTGGAGCACCCCGCCGGTGGCGAACCGCACCTTGCGGAGCACGCGGGCGAACTCCTCGTCGCAGGCGATCACTCCACCGAGGACGTCGCCGTGGCCGCCCAGGTACTTGGTGGCGCTGTGCAGCACGATCCTCGCGCCGCTCTCCAGGGGGCGCTGCAGGACGGGCGTGGCGAAGGTGTTGTCCGCGAGCAGCGGCACCTCGCCGCAGGAGTGGGCGACCGCCCGCAGGTCCACCTCGGCGAGCGTCGGGTTGGCCGGGGTCTCCACCATCACCAGACCGGTGTCGGGACGGATGGCGTCGGCGATGCCGGCAGGGTCGGTCCAGGTCACCTCGGTGCCCAGGAGTCCCCCGGTGAGCAGGTGGTCGCTGCAGCCGTAGAGCGGGCGGACGGCGACCACGTGGCGCAGGCCCATGGTGGCGCGGGCCAGCAGGGTGGCGGTGAGGGCGGCCATGCCGCTGGCGAAGGCGACCGCGGCCTCCGCGCCCTCCAGTCGGGCGAGCGCGGTCTCGAAGCGGGCGACGGTGGGGTTGTCGAGCCGGGAGTAGACCGGCGGGCCCTGGAGCGCGGCGCCGGTCGCGGCGAAGTCGTCCAGGCGGGCGGCCTCCGCCCGGCTGTCCCGTGAGGGGTAGGTGGTGGACAGGTCCAGGGGGACGGCGTGCAGGCCGAGGTCCGCGAGATCTTCGCGGCCGGCGTGCACGGCCTCGGTGGCGAGGGCGCGGCAGGTGAGCGCCGATGCTGTCGTGTCCATGGCCTGATGCTGAACAGCTACCGGCCCGTAGCGGCAAGTGTCCGTGTTAATTTCGGCCGGTGTCCGATTCTGTGCTTCTGGATCCGGTCGACCTCGAGATTCTACGCCTCCTGCAGAACGACGCGCGGACGACCTACAAGGACCTCGCCGCCGCCGTCGGCGTGGCTCCGTCCACCTGCCTCGACCGCGTCAACCGGCTGCGCCGCACCGGCGTCGTCCTCGGCCACGAACTGCGGGTCGACCCGGCCCGTCTCGGGCGGCCGCTGGAGGCGCTGCTCGCGGTGCAGGTGCGGCCGCACCGCCGGGAGCTGATCGGCCCCTTCGTGGAACGCGTACGGGCGCTGCCCGAGTCGCGCACGCTCTTCCACCTCACCGGGCCCGACGACTACCTCGTGCACGTGGCCGTCGCGAGCACCGGCGACCTCCAGCGGCTGGTGGTCGACGAGTTCACCTCGCGGCCCGAAGTCGCCCGCGTGGAGACCCGGTTGATCTTCCAGCACTGGGACTGCGGACCGCTGCTGCCGCCCACGTCAGGAATATGATCCGCAATGGTGATGACGGAGCCCGGCGCTCCGTACCAGGATGTGACCATGTCCGACAGCACCGGCAGCGCGCTGCCCCGCCAGATCGCCGACGCGTACGTCGACGCGGTCACCGAACTCGACCCCATCACCGCCACGTACCTGGGGGTGCCGACCGGCCGGGACCGGCTTCCCGACTTCACCCCCGCCGGCCTGGAGGTCCAGGCCGAGCTCGACCGCCGCACCCTCGCCGAACTCGACGCCGCCGAGGCACCGGACGACGACGAGCGCCGCTGCGCGCGGCTGCTGCGCGAACGGCTCACCGCGCAACTGGCCGTCCACGAGGCGGGCGAGGGCCTGCGGGCCGTGAGCAATCTGCACTCCCCCGTCCACTCGGTGCGCGGCGTGTTCATGCTGATGCCGACGGAGACCGAGGAGGACTGGGCCGCCGTCGCCGCCCGGCTGCGCGCGGTGCCCGAGGCCCTGGCGGGCTACCGGGCGTCCCTGGAGGAAGGGCTCGCCCGCAAGCTGCCCGCCGGGCCGCGCCAGGTCACCACCGTCGTCGAACAGCTCGGCGAGTGGCTGGGCGAGGGTGCCGGTGCGGGTGCCGACTGGTTCGCGCAGTTCGTGAAGGAGGGCCCCGAAGCCCTGCGCTCCGGACTCGACGCCGGCGCCGCCGACGCCACCGCCGCGGTAGCCGCCCTGCGCGACTGGCTGCGCGACACCTACGCCCCCGCCGTCGAGGGAACCCCGGACGCCGTCGGCCGCGAGCGGTACGCCCGCTGGGCCCGCTACTGGACGGGCTCCGACCTCGACCTGGACGAGGCGTACGCGTGGGGCTGGGAGGAGTTCCGGCGCATCGAGGCCGAGATGCGCGTCGAGGCGGAGAAGGTGCTCCCCGGCTCCACCCCGATGGAGGCCCTGGCCCACCTGGACGAGGCCGGCGAGGCCATCGACGGCGTCGACGCGGTCCGCGACTGGCTGCAGGGCCTGATGGACGAGGCCATGGCCGCGCTCGACGGCACCCACTTCGACCTCGCCGAGCCCATCAAGAACGTCGAGTCCCGCATCGCCCCGCCCGGCAGCGCCGCCGCGCCGTACTACACGGGCCCCTCCATGGACTTCTCCCGCCCGGGCCGCACCTGGCTGCCCACTCTGGGCCGCGAGCGGTTCCCGGTCTGGGACCTGGTCAGCACCTGGTACCACGAGGGCGTCCCCGGCCACCACCTGCAGCTCGCGCAGTGGGTGTACGTCGCGGACCGCCTCAGCCGCTACCAGGCCACCCTCGGCCAGATCAGCGCCAACGCGGAGGGCTGGGCCCTGTACGCCGAGCGCCTCATGGACGAGCTCGGCTTCCTGACGGACGCGGGGCGCCGGCTCGGCTACCTCAACGGGCAGATGCTGCGGGCCACCCGCGTCATCCTGGACATCGGCATGCACCTGGAGCTGGACATCCCGGAGGACAGCCCCTATCGCCCGGGCGAGACGTGGACGCCGGAGCTGGGACGCGAGTTCTTCGGGCGCTACAACGGGCTGAACGCCGCCATGCTCGACAGCGAGATCATCCGCTACCTCGGCATGCCGGGACAGGCCATCGGCTACAAGCTGGGCGAGCGCGCCTGGCTCGCCGGCCGCGAAGCCGCCCGCAAGGCGCGCGGCGACGCCTTCGACCCCAAGGCCTGGCACATGGCCGCGCTGTCACAGGGCTCGCTGGGCCTCGACGACCTCGTCGACGAGCTGTCGCGGCTCTAGAGCCTGGCGGTGCCCCGTCCTCCCCCGGGCCCGGCCCGGGGGAGGACGCCGTACACCGCCGCTCACCGCTCCAGGTCGGGCCAGGCCGCCACGAGCTCCCGGTAGTCGGCGAAGCGGGGGCCGGGAACCGTCTCCTGGACCGGCCGGCCGTTCAGCCAGTCCATCCGGTGAATGCCGGTCTCGGTGTCGAGCAGGCAGCACACTCCCCCGACGGCGGCCGTGAGACCGGTGAACACCGATCTCACGCTCGCGGACCGCTCGAACATCAGGCTCATCCCGGTCGTCGCCGCCATGAACTCCAGTGTCGTAGTGGGGGTGCGGCGCGGGCGCGAACCGGACCGTCAGGTAGACGTAGCCGATGGCGACCCTCCCGAGTCCGTCGACCTCGGGGTCCCGGCTCTCCAGGTACGCGCGTACCGCGTCGTCGACCCCGAACATGATCGACGTGTCGAGCTCCAGCACGTCGCCCGTGGAGCAATCGACCGGCTCGCTCCGGAATCCGGAGGTGAACGGGACGACGATGCGCTCCCCACCGGGCAGGGTCACCGTCAGCGGCGGCACGCGCGAGGCCGGCGGCGCCAGCGTCACCACCTCCGCCAGCGCGGCGGCGACGTCCCGGGCCGGAACGACGATCTCATAGGTGTAGTCGAGCCCCATGCGCATCCTTCCCCTGAGCCGCACCGGATCCTGCCACCCCGGGCCGGCGGAGGCCTGCGAATTTCCCCTGGGGTTGCGCCGCCGCCCGATGTCCGCCCCCGGCGCGGGGACCCGCCCACGGGGAACGGTGGGGGCGGATAGGGTGAGGTGCATGGGGGTGTTGCACGGATGATTCCGAATGCTTCGCGGGAAGACGGCCGGCTGGTGCTGACGCACGAGCGGGTGGTGCTGAGGGAGCAACTGCGGGACGAGGCGGCGCAGCTGGCGGACGGCAAGCCGGCCGGGCTGGAGTGGATCGACGGAGGCCCCGGCGAGGGCACGATCATCGCGGCCGGGATGACCACGATCGCGGCCGCCGCCGGGGTGTACGCGCCGGGGTGGGGGCTGTTCGTGATCCAGCGGTCCGACGACGGCCTCGCCCTCGGCGGCATCGGCTTCCACGGGCCGCCCTCGGCCGTCGACGGCGTGGTCGAGATCGGCTACGACCTGTCGGAGTCCGCGCGCGGCGCCGGCTGGGCGACGGACGCCGTGCTGGTCCTGTCCCGGTGGGCGCTGAGCCGGCCCGAGGTGCGCACCGTGCTGGCCACCACCGACCCCGGCAACCGCGCCTCCCAACGCGTGCTGGCGCGGGCCGGCTTCGGGCGGGTCGCGGACCGGGACGCCCAGTGGGCGTACGAGCTGCGGCCGGCCGCGGTGTGACATGACGCGGTGCGCGGCGTAATTCGCTGTCGCGGTGACCGCGTCGTGCGTCACCATCGGCGACCGTGAACACCGCATCCCCGTCCCGGACCCTCTTCCTCTCCCCGCGCGTCACCGCCACCGGCCACGCGCTGGCCGCGGCCGCCCGTCGGCGCGGCATGGCGTCGCACACCCTCCGCACCTGGCGGGTGCCTCCGGAGGCTCGGGAGACCGCGGGGGCCGCCCTCTACTCCGGCCCGCTGTTCGCCGACGCCGTGGCGGCGGACCTGGGCCTGGGACTGCTGGAGGCCGACGAGGACTGGCTGGCCCGGCTGCCGGCCGAACTCCTCGGGCGGCAGGTCGAGTTCATGACGCTGGCGGAGGCCCGCCGACTGCGCCGTCCGGCCTTCGTGAAGCCGCCGAACGACAAGAGCTTCCCGGCCCGCGTCTACCGCGACGGCAGCGGCCTGCCCGGCCCGGACGCGGTGGACGACGACACGCCGGTGCTGGTGAGCGACATCGTGGCGTTCACCGCCGAGTACCGGCTGTTCCTGCTGGACGGCGAGGTCGTGGCGGGCAGCCGCTACGCGACCCGCGGTGGCCTGGACGTGGCTCCGCTGGACGACGACCCGCTGTCCGACGGGGTACGGGACTTCGCCGGGCGGCTGTTCACCCCCGGCGTGCCGGAACTGCCCGGCGCGGTCGTGGTCGACGTCGGCCCGATCGACGGCGGGTGGGCGGTGATCGAGGCCAACGCGGCCTGGGCGAGCGGGCATTACGCCTGCGACCCCGACGCCGCGCTGGACGTCGCCCTGCGTGCCGCGGCACCGGTCGCGGAGCTCGCGCCGCGGGACCGCCGGTTCCTGCGGCCCGCGGCCTCCGTCGTCCGGTGAGCCGCCCCCGCGGCGGCGTCAGCAGCCGCAGTCGTCCCCGCTCACCGGCGCGGTGAGCGGGTCGGCGGGGCGCCGCCCGGCGCCGTCGGCCGTCTCGTAGCCGAAGCCCTCCCGGATCCAGTACTCCATGCCGCCGAGCATCTCCTTGACCCGGTAGCCGAGGCTCGCCAGGGCGTACGCGGCGCGGGTGGCGCCGTTGCAGCCGGGGCCCCAGCAGTACACGACGACGGGGATGTCGCGGTCGAGCAAGGCGGGGGCGAGCCGCGGGATGTCCGCGGTGGGCAGGTGGACGGCGCCGGGGATGCGGCCCTGTTCCCAGGCCTGGGTGGAGCGGGAGTCGACGACGGTGAAGCCGGGTCCCGCGCCGGTCTCCGCCGCAGTGGCGAGGGCGGCGGCGACGTCGGACACGTCGGCGTGGAAGGCGAGGCTCGCGGCGAAGTACGCGGCGGCGTCGGCCGGCGCGGCGGGCGGCACGCGCAGGACGGGGTTGTCGGCGGTCTCGGCGGCGGAGGCGGCGGTCTGTGTCGTCATGGCGGCAAATCTACGAGGCGTGGACGGCCGCTTGAAGGGTCGTTCCCCGGCGTCACCCTTGCCTGCCCGGGGAAATCCCTGGTAGTCACCCACCATGACCGTGGATTCCCTCGACGCCACCGACTGGCGCATCCTGGACGCCCTGCAGCGCGACGGCCGGGCCAGCTACGCCGAACTGGCCCGCGCCGTGTCGATGTCCCCGAGTGCCGTGACCGAACGCGTACGGCGGCTGGAGGAGGCGGGGGTGATCACGGCGTACACCGCCGTGGTGGACCTGGAGCGGATCGGCCGCCCGATCCTCGCGTTCGTCCGGCTGCGCTATCCGCACGGCAACTACAAGCCGTTCCACGATCTGCTGGAGTCGACCCCGGAGATCCTGGAGGCGCACCACGTCACGGGCGACGACTGCTTCATCATGAAGGTCACCGCCCGCTCGATGCGTCACCTGGAGGAGATCACCGGCCGGGTCTCGGGCCTGGGCTCGGTGACGACCAGCATCGTGTACTCGTCACCGCTCGCCCGCCGTGCGGTGGCGGAGGGCTGAGCCGCGCTGTCCCTTGACCACCTGCAGCTGGGCGGGGACGCGCTGCCGCAGTTCGGCCACGTGGCTGACGATGCCGACGGCCCGGTCCCGTTCGCGCAGCCCGTCGAGGACGTCCAGCACCTCGTCGAGGGTCTGCTCGTCGAGACTGCCGAAGCCCTCGTCGATGAAGAGCGTGTCGAGCCGGGCGCCGCCCGCCTCGTCCGTGACGACGTCGGCGAGGCCGAGGGCGAGCGCCAGGGAGGCGAAGAAGGTCTCGCCGCCGGAGAGCGTCGCCGTGTCGCGCTCGGTGCCCGTCCAGGAGTCCACGACCAGCAGCCCCAGACCCGACTTGACGTTGCGTGAGGCGCGGGCGTCGGTGTGGACGAGGGTATACCGCCCGGAGGACATGCGGTGCAGCCGGACGCTCGCCGCGGCCGCGACCTGTTCCAGCCGGGCGGCCAGCACATAGGTCTCCAGCTCCATGCGCAGCGTGTTCTCCCCCGCGCCGGTGGCCAGATCGGCCAGCCGCCGCAGCCGCGCGTACTCCTCGCGGGCCGGGGCGAGTGCCCTGCTCCGGGTCAGCGCCTCCGCGCGCAGCCGGTCGAGGGCGTCGCGGGTGGTGCGGGCGGCGGCCTGGCGGGCGGCGGCGTCGCGCAGCCGCCCGGTGGCGGCCTCGACGGCGTGCCGGGCGGCGTCCGGGTCGGCCGGGGGGCGCTCGGCGGCCTCGGCCAGGTCCAGCGCGGTGAGTTCGGCGGTGACCGCGGCCTCCTCGCGGCGCCACTCCTCCGCCCTCCGGTGCAGCCGCTGCCGTTCTGACTGCGGGAGCACCGCGGCCGCCGCGGCCTCGGGCGTGCCGAAGCCGGCCTTGTAGGCGGCGTCGGCGAGGTCGGAATCGGCGTCCTTGAGCGCGCGGGCGGTCTCCTGCCCGGCGCGGGCGGCGCGGGCGGCGTTCGCGGCGTGCTCGGCGTCCGCCGCGAGCCGGGCGCGGCGCTCGGCGACGGTGGCGTACGGGCCGCGGGCGCGGGCCAGGCGGCCGGCCAGCTCGGTGTGCTCCTGGTCGAGGAGTTCACGGCGGGTGGTCAGCGAGGCGAGCCGGTGCTCCGCCTCGTTGCGGGCCGAGGCGCGCCGGGTGTGTTCCGCGACGGCCCGGTCGAGGGCCTGCCGGGCGGCGGGCAGACCCGCCGCGGCCCGCACGGCGGCCTCGTACTCCCGCTCCAGCGCGGCGTGCGCGGCGGCGAGTTCGGGCTCCGGTTCCGCTCCCGCGACGGCGAGGGCCGCGTCGCGGGCGGTGGTGACGCGTACGACCCGCTCCTGCGCGGCGTCGCGGGCGGCGGCGGCCCGCTGCTGGGCCTCCTGCGCGGCCTCCTCGTCGGCGCGGCCCACCTGACGGCCGGTGGGGCGGGCCGGGTGCGGGTGTTCGGTGGCGCCGCAGACCAGGCAGCCCTCGCCGGGGCTGAGCTGCGCGGCCAGTTCGGCGGCGATGCCGTTGATCCGGGCCTCGCGGACGTCCTGCCAGTGGTCGCGGGCGTCGGCGGCCGCGTCGCGGGCGGCGCGCAGCCGTTCCTCGGCGGCGAGCAGCGCGGTGGCGTGGGCGTCGCGCTCGCGGGCGGCGTCCAGGCGGCGCCGGGCCCGGTCGAGGGCGCCGGAGAGTTCGGCGGCACGGGTGGCGGCGGACTGGGCGGTGTCGACGGCGCGTTCGTGGCCGAGGCGTTCGGCCTCCCAGCCGTCCAGCCAGGCGGCCGCGTCCGCGATCAGCTGCTCGTCGGCGGCCGCCTCGCGCTCCACGCGGCCGCGGTCGTTCGCCAGTTCGGCGGCGCGCTGCTCGGCCCGGCCCGCGTCGGCGAGGCCGCCCAGCTCCTCGCGGAGCCGGTTCTCGTACTCCGTGAGCTGTTCCGCGCCCGCCTCGTAAAGCTCGGCGGGGAGGCCCGCGCGGACGGCGCGCTCCTGCGCGGCGGCGGTGGTGTGCCGGGCGGCGGCCCGCTCGCGCAGTTCCAGGGCGGGCACCACGGTCGCGGCCCGCTCCGCCGTCTCCAGCATCCGCTCTTCGCGTGCGCGGGCCTCGCGCTCGCCGGCCATGTCCCGGGCGCGACGCCCGGCGGCGGCGTGCCGGCGCTGCCTCTCGGCGAGTTCCCGTACGGCCTCGGCCTCGCGCTGGGCGTCCTCGTGCGCGTCCTCGGCGGCGGTCACCGCGAGATCGGCGGCGTCGACGCGTTCCCGGGCGGTGCCGGCCAGGACGGCCGCCCAGCCCAGGATGCGCTCGGCGAGTTCGGGATCCCCGGCGGCGAGGGTCTCCGGGTCGTCACCGGCGGCCTGGCCCATGCGCTCGGCCAGGCGCAGCAGTTCGTCGTCGCCGGCGGCGACGCGCTGCTCCGCGGCGCGGCGCTGCGCCCTGAGCCACTCCTCGACGGCCTTGAAGCGGCGGGTGTCGAAGAGTTTGCCGAGCAGGGCGGCCCGGTCGGTGGCGGTCGCCCGCAGGAAGGTGGCGAACTCGCCCTGCGGCAGCAGCACGACCTGGCAGAACTGCTCCCTGCTCATGCCGATGAGCTGCTTGAGCTCCTCGCCCGCCTCCTGGTGGGACTTGCTGAGCGCCCGCCACTCCCCCGCCGTGTGCTCGCGCAGCAGGGTGACGGCCTTCTCCAGGGTGAAGCCGCTGCCGCGCTTCTTGGGGCGCGGCTGCTCGGGACGCCGGGTGATCTCCAGCCGCCGGCCGCCGACGGTGAGGTCGAGCACGACCTCGGTGGGTGTGTCCGGCCCGGCGTGGTCGCTGCGCAGCCGGTTGCCCTGCCGGCCGCCCGGGACGCCGCCGTACAGGGCGAAGCACACACCGTCCAGGACGGAGGTCTTGCCCGCGCCGGTCGCGCCGTGCAGCAGGAACAGCCCGGCCGAGGACAGCTCGTCGAAGTCGACGGCGTGGGTGCCGGCGAACGGCCCGAAGGCGGTGAGGGTCAGGCGGTGCAGGCGCATCAGTCGGTCTCCGCCCGTGCGGCGTCGCTGCGGACCGCGTCGAAGGCGTCACGCAGGACCGCCCGCTCCGCGGTGTCGGGTCCGGTACCCGGCTTTCCGGGGCACCGGGTGATCTCCGGCTGCCGCCCGCCCACGGTCAGGTCGACCACGACCCCGGTGAGCGTGTCCGGCCCCGCGTGGTCGCCGCGCAGCCGGTTGCCCCGCCGCCTGCCGGCGGCGTGGGTGCCGGCGAACGGCCCGAAGGCGGTGAGGGTCAGGCGGTGCAGGCGCATCAGTCGGTCTCCGCCCGTGCGGCGTCGCTGCGGACCGCGTCGAAGGCGTCACGCAGGACCGCCCGCTCCGCGGTGTCGGGCCCGGTACCGCATACGTGGGCCACGAAGTCCTCGGCGATCTGCCGGTCGGAGCGGCCGCGCAGCCGCTGCGCGTACGAGGCGAAGGGGTCGTCGTCCACGCGCTCGGGCTCGAAGGCCAGGGCGAGGGCGTACGGGAAGCGCTTGCGCAGCCGGGCCATGGGCTCGTGCGGGCGGTGCGGGTCGGTGAGGGTGGCCTCCACCCAGGAGTCCTCGTGCCGCTCGTGCGCCGGGTCCGCCAGGAGTTCCTCCAGGCGCCCGCGGATCCGGGCGAGCGGACGCGGCACCGGGCAGTCGACGCGCTCGGCGGCGACGGAACCGTCCGCGCCGAGGTCCACCAGCCACATGCTCTTGCGGTGGTCCGCCTCGGAGAAGGAGTACGCCAGCGGGGAGCCGGAGTAACGCACTCTGTCGGTGATCGTCTGGCAGCCGTGGAGGTGGCCGAGGGCCACATAGTCGACGCCGTCGAAGACGCCCGCGGGCACGGCGGCCACGCCGCCGACCGTGATGTCCCGCTCACTGTCGCTGGGCGCGCCGCCCGCGACGAAGGCGTGCGCCAGCACGACCGAGCGGGTGCCCGCCGGGCGCGCCGCCAGGTCGGCGCGGACCCGGTCCATGGCGGCGCCGAGCACCTCGGTGTGCCCGGCCCGGTCGAGGGTGAACTGCTCGCGCACCAGGGCGGGTTCGAGGTACGGCAGGCCGTACAGGGCGACCGGCCCGTGCTCGTCGGCGAGGACGACCGGAGTGGCGCAGCCCGCCGGGTCGGTCCGCAGGTGGATCCCGGCGCGCTCGATGAGGCCGGCGGCGACGCCCAGCCGGCGGGCCGAGTCGTGGTTGCCGGAGATCATCACCGTGGGCACGCCGAGGGCGGCGAGCCGGTGCAGCGCGTCGTCGAACAGCTCGACCGCGGGCAGCGAGGGCAGCGCCCGGTCGTAGACGTCGCCGGCGACCAGGACGGCGTCGACGCGCTCCTCGGCCACCGTCGCCACCAGGTGGTCGATGAACGCCGCCTGGGCGTCGAGCAGTCCGACCCGGTGGAAGGACCGTCCCAGATGCCAGTCGGAGGTGTGCAGCAACCTCACCGCGGCTCTCCCGCCCGCATGTTCCGCTCCTCCGGTTCACGTTCCGCATGCTCCGCACGGGACCCGGTGTCCCCACCGGTCCCGTGCGCTCCGAGAGCAGGCTATCCGCCACCACTGTCAGCGCGTCGCGGGAGTCCGAACTCGGGCAAGGTCGGTCAAGCGTTGTGCGCGGGCCACCCGGCAAGGTCACCCACGCGAATCCCGCCTGACCTCCCGGACGGGCGAACCCCGGCGTGTACGGGTGATCGGCGGGGCCACGACACCCCACCGTGTGTCCGGTGAACGCACTGACACCCGCGGCCGGGGCGGCCGTCATGGCGACCGGCATCCTCTCCGCGGGGCTGCGGCTGGCCGGGTACGAGGGGGCGGCGCTGGCGGCGCTGGCCCTGGCCGGGGCGGTGTGGGCGGTGTGCGCGGGGGCGTTCGCCGCACGACTGTCGCACGGCCGGGAGCGGTGGCGGCGGGAGGCGATGACACCGGCCGGGCTGACGGGTGCGGCGGCGACGTGCGTGCTGGGCACGTGCCTGTCGCTGCAGGGGTGGCAGGAGGCCGCGGCGCTCGCGCTGGCACTGTCGGCGGCGCTGTGGCCGCTGCTGCTGGTGGCGGTGGTCCGGGGCTGGGAGCGGGGGCTGCCCGGGGTCGTGTTCCTGGTCTGCGTGGCGACGGAGGGCCTTGCCGTGGGCGCGGGCACCCTCGCCGTGCCGTTCCGCCTGCCGTGCGGCTGCTCTGGGAGGCCCTGGCCTCGTCGCGGGGGGAGACGCTGGTCAACTGCATCACCACGCCGAATCAGTGGGCGGTCGACGTCGGTCTGGCCGCCCGTCTCGACATCGGGCAGGAGGGCTACATCGCCGTCCGCGGGATGCCCGTCCTGGCCCCGTACCTCGCCAGTGGGCACTTCCTCTGACCTGCGGGCCCGAATCTGCTAGACGTCCACGAAGGCGCTGCCCGACACCTCCACGCCCGCGGTCCCCGCCGATGCGTCGGCGAGCCAGGTCCGGAAGGCGGCCAGCTCCTCCTCTGGCACGCCCAGCTCGATGCGCACCTCGGCCGCCCCGTAGGCGACGCCGCGCACGGCGCGCCCGGAGGCGCGCAGGTCGTTCTCGATGCGCCCGGCCCGCTGGTGGTCGGCGACGACCGTGACCAGCGCGAGCTTCTGCCGCTCCACCGTGCCCAGCTCGTCGAGTGCCGCCGAGACGGCTCCACCGTAGGCGCGGACCAGGCCGCCCGCGCCGAGCTGGATGCCTCCGTAGTAGCGGGTGACGACGGCGACGACGTCCCGTACCTCGCGGCGCAGCAGCACCTGCAGCATCGGGGTGCCGGCGGTGCCGCCCGGCTCCCCGTCGTCGCTCGCCTTGTGGATCCGGCCCTCGGCGCCGATCACGTACGCGAAGCAGTTGTGCGTCGCCCCGGCGTGCTCCCTGCGGACGCGGGCGATGAACTCCTGCGCCGCCTCCTCGCCGGACACCGGCGCCAGCGCGCACAGGAACCGCGAGCGCTTGATCTCGCTCTCGTGGACGTGCTCGCGCCCGATCGTCAGATACCGCTCCACCACCCCGCCACCCTACGGGAACAGTCAGGTGCGTCCTCTGGTTGACTGCTGCGGATCGGAACCGAGGGAGGACGACGTGTACGGAGACGACGCGACGGTACGCAAGATCCTGACCGGCCTGGGGGACACCTGGGCCGTGGTGGGGCTGTCCAACAACGCCTCGCGGGCGGCGTACGGCGTCGCCGCGGTGCTGCAGCGGTACGGCAAGCGCGTGGTGCCGGTGCACCCGAAGGCCGAGACCGTCCACGGCGAGCAGGGCTACGCCTCGCTCGCGGACATCCCGTTCCCGGTGGACGTGGTGGACGTCTTCGTCAACTCCGACCTGGCCGGAGCGGTCGCGGACCAGGCCGTCTCGATCGGCGCGAAGGCGGTCTGGTACCAGCTCGACGTGATCGACGAGGCCGCGTACGACCGCACCCGGGACGCGGGGGTGCTCATGGTCATGGACCGCTGCCCCGCGATCGAGATCCCCCGGCTCGGCTGACTGCCGCGCCCCGCCCGCGGCGCCCGTCCGGCGCGGGGAAAACCCCTGCGTACCGCCTGGTTGCCTGTTGTAGCGTGCGACCCATGCCCGCTCTCGTACGCCCCGCACAAACCGATGACGCCGCCGAGCTGGTACGGCTGCGCAGGCTGATGTTCCTGGCCATGAGCGGGCGGGACGAGCCCGGCCCGTGGGAGGCGGCCGCCAAGGAGCGGGCGCGGGAGCAGCTGGCCGGGGGCGGCACGCGGCGGCTGGGGGCGTTCGTGGTGGACGGCGACCCGGCGGTCGCGGACGGCTCGCATCTGGCCGCGTGCGCGGTGGGGCGGATCGAGGAGCGGCTGCCCGCCCCGCAGCACCCGGCGGGTCGCTTCGGCTTCGTCTTCAACGTCTGCACGGACACCCGTTACCGCGGTCTGGGCTACGCCAGGGCGACGACGGAGGCCCTGCTCGCGTGGTTCGCGGAGCAGGGCGTCACCCGCGTCGACCTGCACGCCACCCCGGAGGCGGAACCGCTCTACCGCAGCCTCGGTTTCGCCGAGCATTCGATCCCGCTGTCGCTGGACCTGTCGCGGCGCCGGGTCAGCGGACGGGCGGCTCCGCGATGAGGGCCGTGCCGACCCGGTGGAAGCCGAGCCGGGCGTAGATCCGGGCGACGTCCTCGTCGCCCGCGGACAGGAACACCGTCCTCAGCCCCCGTTCGCGGGCGTCGGCGACGAGCGCGCCGGTGACCGCGAGGGCCAGGCCGCGGCGGCGGGCGCTGGGCAGGGTGCCGACGCCGACGATCTCGCAGACCTCGCCCACGGGGTTGTACTGGCCCGCGCACAGCGCCGTACCGCCCTCGACGGCGGCGGCGAACACGGTGAGCCCGGCCCTGACGCGGGCCTCCGCGGTCGCCACGAGCCCCGGACCGGCGTGCAGCGGCAGCGCGGCGGCGAGATCCGCCCGGCCGGCGGTGCCGATGGCCGTGCCGGGCTGTGCGAAGGCCAGGTGCGGGACGGTGAGGGCGGTGGGCAGGGCCGGGTCCCCGGGCCCGAGCACCCGGACGGCGACGTCCGCGGGGAGTTCCGGCAGCAGCGCGGGCGGGGCGAGCGGATCCAGCACCATCAGCGGGTGCGCGTGGACGGAGAGCCCTGACGCCTCCGCCGCCTCCCGCAGCCCGGGGGTGGTCTCCGCGACCCACTCGAAGCACTCGGGTACGCCCAGCTCGCGCTGGCGGGCCCGGACCCGGTCCACGTCGGCCCGGCGCACCGGGCCGTCCGCGCCGAGCGCCGGGCGGGCGTAGAACGGCCAGCCGACGCCCTCGCGCACGAAGAGCGTGAGCGGGCCGAGCTCCTCGGCGCGGGCGCCCGCGCGGGGCACGGCGTCGTAGTAGCGCTCCAGGCGGTCCAGCAGTTCCGTCACGCGGGAAGTCCCAGCCCTTCCAGGAGTTCCACGCCGGGCAGCGACGCCAGTGCCTTCCCCGGCACCAGCAGCTTGCCGCGCCTGCGGCCGCTGCCGATGATCACGTACGGGGTGTCCGCGACCGCCGCGTCCACCAGCAGCGGCCAGGCGGCGGGCAGCCCGATCGGGGTGATGCCGCCGTACTCCATGCCGCTCTCGCCCACCGCGGTGTCCATGGGCGCGAACGAGGCCTTGCGGACGCCGAGGTGACGCCGCACGAACCCGTTCACGTCGGCCCGGGTGGTGGCGAGGACGACACAGGCGGCGAGCGTCACGTCCTGGCCGCGCTTGCCCGCGACGACCACGCAGTTCGCGGACTGGTCCATGCCGACGCCGTACGTCTCGGCGAAGACCGCGGTGTCGGCCTTCTCGGGGTCGGTGTCCACGAGCAGCAGTTCCTCGACGGGCACCTCCCCGCTCCAGGCGGTCAGGGCGGCGGCGACGGAGGCCGGCAGCAGGTCGAGCCGTTCGACGGCCGGGTGGACGTCGGCGAAGGTGCCGATGGGTGCGCGCATGTCCAGCACGCTAACAAATCCGGTGAGTTGGCGGAGGCGCCTCAGTGGGGGGCGGGGACCGAGATGGCCAGCGTCATCTCCATGACCTCGGTGCCCCGGTTGCGGTAGCCGTGCGGCGCCGCGGCCTCGAAGCTCGCGGTCGTCCCGGCGGGCACACGGTGCTCCTGCCCGTCGACGACGAGGGTGAGCTCGCCCCGCTCCACCCGGATCAGCTCCACCGTGCCGGGCGGGTGGGCGTCCGAGTCGTGGCCCTCCCCCGGCATGATCTGCCACGACCACATCTCCAGGGGGCCCGGCGCCTGACCGCCGGCCAGCAGCAGGCCCCGGCTGCCCGCCGGGGTGCTCCACAACTCGACGGCCTGGTCGGCGGGGACCAGCCGCACCTTGGGTCCGTCCTCGTAGTCCAGCAGGTTCACCAGGCTCGCGCCGAGCGCGTCGCCGATGCGGACGATGGTGCCCAGGCTCGGATTGGTGCGCGCCTGCTCGATCTGGATGAGCATGCCGCGGCTGACGCCCGCCCGGGCGGCGAGCGTGTCGAGGCTGTAGCCGCGCTCCAGGCGCAGGCGCTTGACGTTGCGCGCGAGGGAATGGGCGATCAGGTCGAGGTCCGGCACCTACACCGTCCAATAGATTGAATGCAGCAGTTCACTTTGCTGCACTACTCTGGGTTGCACTGCGCTGTTCACCGTACTGCACTGCGAGGGAGCCCCATGACCGCGGTCTTCGCCCTGGCCACCAGCCTTCTGTGGGGCCTCGCCGACTTCGGCGGCGGGCTCCTCACCCGCCGCTTCCCCGCGCTCACCGTGGTCGTCGTATCCCAGGGCGTGGCCGCCGCCGTGCTCGGCGCGGTCGTCGTCGCGACGGGCGGCTGGACCGAGGCCTCACCGCGCCTGTGGTTCGCCGCCGCGGCGGGTCTCATCGGCCCGGTCGCCATGCTCTGCTTCTACCGCGCCCTCGCCCTCGGCCCCATGGGCGTCGTCTCACCCCTGGCCACGGTGGGGGTGGCCGTCCCGGTGAGTGTGGGGCTGCTGCTCGGGGAACGCCCCGGGCCCGTGCAGTACGCGGGCATCGCGGTGGCCGTCGTGGGCATCGCCCTGGCCGGCGGACCCGAACTGCGCGGGGCGCCGGTGCAACGGCGGGCCGTGGTGATGACCCTGGTCGCGGCCTTCGGCTTCGGCGCGGTCATGACCCTCGTCGCGGAGGCCTCCCACACGGTCACCGGGCTCTTCCTCGCGTTGTTCGTGCAGCGCGTCTGCAACGTCGCCGTGGGCGGGGCGGCCCTGGCGGTGTCCGCGCGGCGGGGCGCGCCGGTGCTTCCCGAGGGGGGCCTGCCGACGGTCTGGCGCAGCCTGCCCGCGCTGTCCTTCGTGGGCCTCGCGGACGTCGCGGCGAACGGTTCCTACGCCCTGGCCGCGCACCACGGCCCCGTCGCGGTGGCCGCCGTCCTGGCCTCCCTCTACCCCGTCGTCACAGCGCTGGCCGCCCGCGGCGTGCTCGGGGAGCGGCTCCGCCCCGTCCAGGCCGCCGGCGCGGGGTTGGCCCTCGCGGGGTCGGTGCTGCTTGCCGCGGGCTGACGGGGTGCGTGTGGCTGCGCCGGGCTGCCCGGTGTCGCCTGTGTGCGGGTGCGTTGTGGTTGCCGTCGGGGGTGGGGGTCCCCGGACACGAACGGCCCGAACACGGGAACCGCGGTCAGGCTTCCGACGCCAGCTTCCCCTCAAGCCCCGCGAGAAGCTCCGGCTCCAGCCCCGCAAGCGCCGCCAGCTGCTGATGCGTCGCCCCCGCGGGAACCGGCCGCGGCGTAGGCGTCCGCAGCGGCGGCTCCCACCCCCGCTCGGGCGTCCAGCGCCGGACGACCCGGGCCGGCGCGCCCGCCACCACCGAGTGGTCGGGGACCTCGCCCCGCACGATCGCCCCCGCCGCGACGACCACGTTCCGCCCGATGCGCGCCCCCGGCAGGATCACCGCGCCCGCACCCAGCCAGCTCCCCGACCCGATCTCCACGGGCGCGGAGCGCGGCCACTGGCGGCCGATGGGCTCGTGGGGGTCGTCGTACGAGTGGTTGTCGCTCGTGACGTAGACGTACGGCCCGCAGTAGACGTCGTCGCCGAACACGACCGGCCGGGAGGCGATGACGTGGCTGCCGCGGCCGAGGACGACGCCGTTGCCGAGCCGGACGACGGGGTCGGGGCCGAGGTCGAGGCCGGGCATCATCCCGGCCGTCAGGGTGACCTGTTCGCCGATGATGCAGCACTCGCCGAGGTGGATCCACCGCTCCCCGAAGATCGTCCCCTGCGGGAACGCCAGCCGGGTGCCCGCCCCGATCCGGCCGAAGCGGAGCGCCCCGGGGCGGTCGGCGGACACGGCGCCCGCGTTCTGGATCCAGCGCCAGCCGCGGTGCACCAGACGCGAGACGGCACGGCGGCGCCAGGCCGCCGCGGAGGAGAACAGGTTCTCGTTTTTCGGCACCCGCTCACCGTACAGAGGGCGGGCGGACGCGGCCGGACGATCAGGTGTGATGTGCGCCGCGTTCGGCCCAGGCCACGGCGACCCGCGCGGCGAGCCGTACGTTGCCGCGCACGGCCGCGAGGTTGGCCTCCAGGCTGGCGCCGCCGGTGTGCTCGACGAGGTGCCCGAGGAGGAAGGGGGTGACGGCCTGGCCGGTGACGCCCTCGCGTTCGGCGGCGGCGAGCGCCTCGGCCAGGACGCGGTCGTGGAGGGCCGGGTCCAGTTGCTCGTGCTCCGGCACGGGGTTGGCGAGGATGATCGCCGAGGGCGGGCCGTCGAGGCCGTCCTGGGCGGCCATGACGCACGCGGCGTCGTCGGGCGTGGTGACCGTCCAGTCGACGGGCTCCCCGGACCGGCTGAGGTAGAAGCCGGGGAACTCCTCCGTCCCGTAGCCCACGACGGTGACGCCCAGGGTCTCCAGGCGCTGCAGGGTGGCCGGCACGTCGAGGATCGACTTCACCCCGGCGCACACGACCGTGATCCGGGTCCCGGCGAGCAGCCGCAGGTCGGCGGATTCGTCCTGCTCCTCGGTCCAGCCGCGGTGCACCCCGCCCAGTCCGCCGGTGGCGAAGACCCGCAGCCCGGCGCGGGCGGCGAGGAAGGCCGTGGCGGAGACGGTGGTGGCGCCGCTGGCGCCGGTGGCGATCGCGACGGGCAGGTCGCGGTGGCCGAGCTTGCGCATCCCCTCGTCGTTGGCGATGCGCTCCAGGCCCTTCTTGTCGAGCCCGACGCGGGGCACGCCGTCCAGCACCGCGATCGTCGCGGGGACGGCGCCGGCCTCGCGCACGGCGGCCTCGAGCTCCAGCGCCACCTCGTGGTTGCGCGGGCGGGGCAGGCCGTGGGAGATGATCGTCGACTCGAGGGCGACGATCGGGGTACCCGTTTCCAGCGCGATGATCACGTCATCGGAGAACTTCAGCACGCTGTACGCGCTACCCGCCACGCGATCAGCGCAATCACGCGGCTACGGTGATCCCCATGACGGAGAGAGCCTTGATCGCGGATGTCGCCGGGCGCACGCCCCGCCTGGACCCCGGCGCCTTCACGGCGCCGACCTCGGTGGTGCTCGGCGACGTGACGATGGCCGCCGGCGCGAGCGCCTGGTACCACGCGGTGCTGCGCGGCGACTGCGAGTCGATCAGTGTGGGCGCGGGCAGCAACATCCAGGACAACTCCACGGTGCACGCCGACCCCGGTTTCCCGGCGGTGATCGGCGCGGGCGTGACGGTCGGGCACAACGCGGTGCTGCACGGCTGCGTCGTCGAGGACGACGTCCTCGTCGGCATGGGCGCCACCGTCCTCAACGGCGCCCACATCGGCGCCGGCTCCCTGATCGCGGCGGGCGCGCTCGTCCCGCAGGGCATGCGGGTGCCGCCGGGCTCGCTCGTGGCGGGCGTACCGGCCAAGGTGCGCCGTGAGCTCACCGAAGAGGAGCGGGAGATGGTGCGGATCAACGCGGAGCACTACGTGCACCTCGCCGGCGCCCACAGGGCGGCCTTCGCGCGGGATTGACGCCTCAGTCCGCGGCCGCCGCCACGGCCTCCTCCTCGGCCGCCGTCTCGTGGGCCTTCGCGGCGGCCTTGGCCCGGCGGCGTACGACGAGGAACGAGCCGAGGCCGATCAGCACGGCGGCCGCCAGGCCCAGCCAGGAGAAGCGCTTGAGCCACGGCTCGGCGACGATGCCGACGTAGTAGATGACGACCGTGGTGCCGCCCGCCCACCCGATGCCGCCGAGGACGTTGGCGATGAGGAACTTCCAGTACGGCATCTTCAGCACGCCCGACAGCGGGCCGGCGAAGATGCGCAGCAGCGCGACGAAGCGCCCGAAGAACACCGCCCACATGCCCCAGCGCGTGAAGGACGCCTCGGCGGTCGCGATGTGCGCCGGCGAGAAGTGCTTGGGGAAGCGCCGGCCGAGCCCGTCCAGCATCGGCCGCCCGCCGCGGCGGCCGATGGCGTAGCCGATCGAGTCGCCCACGATCGCGCCGGCCGAGGCGCACACGCCCACGAGCCACGGGTTGACATGCCCCTGTGAGGCGAGCAGGGCAGAGCTGACGAGGATGATCTCGCCCGGCAGCGGGATGCCCAGGCTCTCCAGGCCGATGACGAAGCCCACCAGCAGGTAGACGCTGACCGGCGGGATCGTGCCGAGCCACTCCTGGACGTGCAAGGCCGCTTCCTCCCCCTAGGGCGGTCGGGTGTCGGGCAGTGCGCGGGGAGCGCATCGTTGCAGCGTAGCCGACATGCGGGCCGGCGCGTCGCCACCGGAGCGTCCGCCAAGGCCGCCCGGGCGGGGGCCGCCGCTCAGTTGTCGGGGCGCAGGGTCCAGACGATCGTCATCTCGCCCGTGACGGCTCCGTCCTCGCGCCGGATGGCGACGGTGACCGGGAACTCGGGGCGCTCGCCCCTGTCCAGTTCGGCGATGACGTCGGCGGCGGGGCGGCCGAGCTCGGCGGTGGCGGTGACCGGGCCCATGGCGAGCTTCTTGTAGCCGATCTCGGCGCGGACGGCGAGCGGGACGGCGCGCGAGAGCCGGCCGGCGAAGGCGGCCAGGACGATGGCGCCGCTGGCGGTCTCGGCGAGGGTGAACATCGCGCCGGCGTGGGGGCCGCCGACGTGGTTGTGGTAGGCGGGCTGGTCGGGGAGGCGGACCACGGCGCGCTCGGCGGTGGTCTCCAGGAACTCGATGCTGAGGGTGGCGGCCATCGGCACGGTGGCCGCCATCCGCTCGCCTATCTGGGGCTGGTTCTCGGACATGGCCGGATGTTACCAACAGGTAATGAACGCTTCCGTGGAACCACGACGGCCCGGCCCCTAGTGTCTCCAGCCATGTGGCCAGGACAGCAGCAGCCGGGGGAACCGCAGTATCCGCAGCAGCCCCCACAGAACCAGCCCCCGTGGCAGCAGCAGCCGCCCTCCCCGTACCGACCGCAGGAGCACCCGGCCTACCGGCAGCCCCCGCAGATGTGGGGCGCCCCGCAGATGCCGGGTGGGCCGAAGCCGCCCGGGGGACGCCGGGGGGCGGTGATCGCGGTGTCGGTGGTGGCGGCGGTCGCGGTGGTCGCCGCGGCCGTGCTCGTGGCCGTGAAGCTCACCGGGGACGACAAGGCGGAACCCCAGGCCGGACCGTCCGCAAGTGACTCCCCGCTCACCTCGGAGAGCGCCTCGGACTCCCCCACCCCCACACCCTCCGCGTCGGCGGGCGACGCCGGCCCGGGCCCGGACGACGCCCGCGGCGATCCGGGCGAGAACGCGGTCGAGCCCGTGGTGCCCGGCTGGCAGACCGTCGTCCGCAGCGACATGGGCGTCGCCTACGACGTGCCCAAGGACTGGACGGTGAAGTCGCAGGGCCTGCTCATCGGTTACGAGTGGGACAAGTACCGCATCGTCACCGGGGGCGCGGCCACGCTCGACGAGAAGTGGTGCGGCACCGACGAGCGCGGCCTGGCGGGCGTGAAGGGCGGCAAGGGCGCGAAGAGCCTGAAGTCCGAGGCCGCGAACGAGGCCTACAACTGGGCGTACGGCAAGTACAACCGGGAGGGCGGCACCAGCCTGACCGAGGCCACCGCCCGCACCTTCACCAACGCCCAGGGCGTCAGCGGCTGGATCTCCTCCACCCGGGCCACCGGGATGAAGGGCGAGTGCGCCGCCGACGGCACCGCGTACAGCTTCACCTTCCTCGGCAAGGACAAGGAGGTCCGCTCCTGGATCCTTGTCGTGGACAGCGGCTACGCGGGCGCGACCGACGCCGGGACGGTGGCGAAGGTGCGCGACAGCGTCCGGCTGGTCGGCTGAGGGCCCGGCGCGCCGGGCTCCGGGCCCCCGGGTCCCCGGGCCGGAAAACGGATTGCCAGAGGCGGGCCCAGCGACGATAGTCCCCGGGTGAACCCCGACACAGCAGCCCGGCTGCGCTTCCCGTCCTGGGCCGGCCGCAACTTCCGGCTGCTCGCCGCCGCCGCCTTCGTGACCGGGCTCGGCGCCTCGGGCGCCACCGTCGCCTCGGCCTTCGCGGTCCTGCAGGCGGGCGGCGGCGGTACGGACATCGGCCTGGTCGCCGCCGCGCGGACGGTGCCGCTCGTCGTCTTCCTGCTCATCGGCGGCGCGGTCGCGGACCGGCTGCCCCGGCACCGGGTCATGGTCGCGGCCAACTGCCTGAACGCTGTCTCGCAGGGCCTGTTCGCGGTCCTGGTGCTGACCGGCCGGGCCGAGATCTGGCACATGGCGGTGCTGGCCGCGCTGGGCGGCACCGGACAGGCCTTCTTCGCGCCCGCCAACGAGGGGATGCTGCTGTCGAGCGTCGACGGCGCGCACGCGGGGCGTGCCTTCGCGGTGTTCCGGCTCGGGGTCAACGGCGCGAACGTCGGCGGCGCCGCGCTCGCCGGAGCGCTGGTCGCACTCGCCGGGCCGGGCTGGGTCCTGGCCGTGGACGCCGGCTGTTTCGCGGTGGCGGCGGCGCTCCGCGCACTGCTGAGGGTGTCCCCCGCGGCGCTGCGCGACCCGGCGGCGCGCGGCGGCGGTCTGCTGCGCGATCTGCGCGACGGCTGGCGGGAGTTCGTCTCAAGGCGCTGGCTGTGGGGCATCGTCGTCCAGTTCTCCGTCGTCAACGCCGTGATCACGGCCGCCGAGGCGGTGTACGGGCCGCTCGTCGCCCGGGAGGAGCTCGGCGGCGCCGGGCCGTGGGGCGCGGCCCTCGCCGCGTTCGGCGCCGGCAACCTGCTGGGCGGGCTGCTGATGCTCCGCTGGCGGCCGCGCCGCATCCTGCTCGCCGGCACGCTGGGCGTCTTCCCGTTCGCGCTGCCGCCCGCCGCGCTCGCGCTCGCCCTCCCGGTGCCGCTGCTGGCCGCCGCCATGCTGGTCGCGGGCGTCTCCATCGAGGTGTTCGGCGTGGCCTGGATGATGGCCCTGCACCAGGAGATCCCGGAGGACAAGCTCTCCCGCGTCGCGGCCTACGACTGGTTCGGCTCGGTCTCCATGATCCCGATCGGCACGGCCCTGGCCGGCCCGGCCGCGGACGCCTTCGGCCTGTACGGCGCATTGTGGGGCTGCGCGGGCCTGACGGTGCTGCTGACCGGTGCCGTGCTCGCGCTGCCCGAGGTGCGGCGGCTGCGGCGCGCGGACGACGCCGAGCCGGAGCGCACGGTCGCCCGGGGCGGTCAGCCGACGCCGAAGGAGCCGTCGGGCGGGATCGGCGAGGGCACCGCGTCCTTGTCGTAGACCGGACGCGCCCCCCGCCGGAACACCGCCAGCGCGTCGCCGTCCACCACGCGGGCGGGGAAGACGTCGGACGCGGCCCGACGCGCGATGTGCTCCACCGGCAGCGGGGCGCGGCTCGCGGCCAGCACGGTGTTGCCGAAGCGGCGGCCCCGCAGCACCCCCGGTTCGGCGATCAGGCACACCTCTCCGAAGACCTCGCGCAGGCCCGCGATCTGCGGCCGCAGGAAGTCGAAGGGCGCCGAGTCTGCGAGGTTCGCCAGGTACAGCCCGCCGGGGCGCAGCACACGGGCCGCCTCGGTGACGAACTCGTACGAGGTCAGGTGCGCGGGCACCCGCGAGCCGCCGAAGACGTCCGCCACGACGACGTCCGCCGACGCGTCCCGGGCCCCCTCCAGCCACACGCGCGCGTCGTCCGTCGCGATCGCCACGCCGTCGCCGTCGCGCCCCATCGGGAGCCGGGCCGCGACCAGCGCCGCGAGCGCCCGGTCCGCCTCCACCACCTGCTGCCGCGAGCCGGGACGCGTCGCGGCGGCGTAGCGGGGCAGCGTCAGCGCGCCGCCGCCCAGGTGCACGATCTCCAGGGGTTCGCCCTCGGGCGCGGCCGCGTCCAGCACGTAGGCCAGGCGCCGGGCGTACTCGAACTCCAGGTAGGTGGGATCGTCGAGGTCCACGTACGACTGCGGGGCCCCGTCGACCGTGAGCAGCCAGCCCCCGGGCCGGTCCACGTCCGGCATGAGCCTGGCCGCGCCGAAGTCCACGTCCTGGGTCACGGGTATGCGTGCGTCGTCGTCCTCCACGCGGCAATTGTCCCAGCACGCGGAGGGGTCCGGGGGCGGAACCCCGGACCCCTCCTCTCACTCGGCGAGCGCCGTGACGGTGCCCGCGCCGACCGTGCGGCCGCCCTCGCGGATCGCGAAGCCGAGCCCCGGCTCCAGCGGCACCGCCCGGCCCAGCTCGACCGTCATGTCGACGGTCGCCCCCGGCAGGGCCGCCCCCGCCCCGCCCAGGTCCACGTCGCCGACGACGTCGGCGGTGCGGACGTAGAACTGCGGGCGGTAGCCGCTGGCGATCCCGGTACGGCGTCCGCCCTCGGCGGCCGGCAGCAGGTAGACCCGCGCCCGGAACCGGCGGCTCGGCGTGACGCTCCCCGGCGCCGCGACGACGTGGCCCCGCCGGACCACGTCGCGGGCCACACCGCGCAGCAGGAGCGCCACGTTGTCCCCGGCCTGGGCCTCCTCCATCGGCTTGCCGAAGGTCTCCAGGCCCGTCACGACGCTCGCCGTGTCCGCGCCCAGCACCTCGACGCGGTCGCCGACCCGGATCGTGCCCCGCTCCACGGCACCGGTGACGACCGTGCCGCGTCCGGTGATGGTCAGCACGTTCTCCACCGGCAGCAGGAAGGGGGCGCCGGTGTAGCGGTGCGGCATCGGCACATACGTGTCGACCGCGTCGAGCAGCGCCTCGATCGCCGCCGTCCACCGCGGGTCGCCCTCCAGCGCCTTGAGGCCCGACACCCGTACGACGGGCAGCGTGTCGCCCGGGTAGCCCTGGGCGGACAGCAGCTCGCGCACCTCCAGTTCGACCAGGTCGGTGAGCTCGGGGTCGCCGGCGTCGGCCTTGTTGAGCGCCACGACGATGTGCTCGACGCCCACCTGGCGGGCGAGCAGCACGTGCTCGGCGGTCTGCGGCATGACGCCGTCGAGGGCCGAGACGACGAGGATCGCCCCGTCGAGCTGGGCCGCGCCCGTGATCATGTTCTTCACGTAGTCGGCGTGGCCGGGCATGTCGACGTGCGCGTAGTGCCGGGTGTCCGTCTCGTACTCGACGTGCGCGATGGTGATCGTGATCCCCCGCGCGGCCTCCTCCGGGGCCTTGTCGATCCGGTCGAACGGCACGAACGCGGCGGAGCCGCGGGCGCTGAGCACCTTCGTGATGGCGGCGGTCAGCGTGGTCTTGCCGTGGTCGACGTGGCCCATGGTCCCGATGTTGAGGTGCGGCTTGGTGCGCTGGTATGCCTGCTTGGGCATGTTGCTTCCTCGGTAAGTCGATTCATCGATACGCGTGCGGGACCCCTGGATCGCGCCGACCCTCCCCCTGCGGGGTCCGCCGGACTGTCCGGGAAGGGTCAGATTCGGGCGCCGCCGAACGCGTTGGCCGAGAAAGCCCGGGCCGGGGCAGCCTGCAGCGCGTCCGCGACGGCGGACGTATCTGCGCTGAAGGCGTACCGGAACATGCCGTCGATGATCGGGGACGCCGGGTCCGGTGGTCCATCGATTTTCCGCGGGCCTGCCTGCGGAGCCGTGAGCCGGTACGACGACGTGGGTGACGAGGCCCTCTGGAACCCGTCCAACGGCGGGTGCGTGATGCTCACGCGCCAAGTGCCGCCGACCGGGGGCGAGTCGGGCGCTCCCTCCGGCATCCGGCCCATGGAGAGCGACGAGACGCAGATCGATCCGGCGGCCTTCGGGGAGTGCGCCGACGCCCTGCTCGCCCGGCACCGCGCCACCCGGCGCGCCGTCGTGCGGACGCTGGGCGAGGGGTTCACGGCGGCGGTACCGGTGCTCGCCGAGCGCGCCGGCGTGTGCGTCGACCGGTCGGCGCCGGAGCCGCAGGGCGGACTCAGGGACGTCCGGACGCCCTGGCCGGACGAGGACGCCTGGGACGTCCCGCTGCGCGAGAGGGGACGCGCGCCGGACCGCGTCATGCCCCGCTGACGCGGGCGAGGACGTAGCAGCGCTGGGTCTGGTTCTCCCGCGGGTAGGGGGCGCGCTCCAGCCGCGCCTCCACGTCGAACCCGGCGTCGGTCATCGCCCCCGCGACGGTCCCGGCGTCGTGGAAGTGGAAGTCGACGTCGACCTCGTGCCCCCACCACTCCGTCACACGCCGGACCTCCGTCCCGACGTGGAAGGCCACGAGCACCCGCCCGGACGGCCGCAGCACGCGCCGCATCTCGGCGAACGCCGCCCGCAGTTCACCCGGCGTCAGATGGACCACCGAGTACAGCGCGACGACCGCGCCGAACTCGCCGTCCGCCGCCGGGAGACGGAGCAGGTCGCCCTCGCGGAACTCGGCCGCGGGGTGCTCGCGGCGGGCGAGCGCGACCATCCCCGGCGACAGGTCGATCCCCACGGACGGCACCCCGCGCGCCGCCAGCCACGCCGTGACGTGGCCGGGGCCGCAGCCCAGGTCCGCCACGGGCGCGCCGTCCGCGGTCTGCTCGGCGAGGGCCGCCAGCAGGGCCCGGTCCAGCGGCTTGTGGGCCAGCTCGCCGCCGATGCGGTCCCGGTACTCCTCGGCCACGGTGTCGTAACTGCGGCGCACACGGCCGCGATCCCCCGTCACAGGTGCTTTCCCGCCTCTCTCACCGACAGCGGCGACAGCCGCTCCCCCGCCTGCGCGAGGAACGTCCGCACGGCGTCCGGGTCGGTGCGGGCGTACTCGCGCAGCGCCCAGCCGATCGCCTTGCGGATGAAGAAGTCACGATGGCCGGCCTGCCGCAGGCAGTAGCGGAAGAGCCGCCCGGCGTCGGTGTCCGTCCCGTACGTCAGCTGGTGCAGCAGCGCCGTGCGGGTGAGCCACAGGTCCTCGCCGTCGATCCATGCGTCCATCACGTCCACCAGCGCGGGGTCGGCGGCCACGAGCCGTCCGACGACGTGCGCGGCGAGCAGGTCGACGGTGTCCCACCACGGATCCGCGGTGATCAAGTGGCGGGCCGTGCCGAGGAAGCCGGAGGAGCACCACCCCACGTGACGGCGCAGGTAGTCGACGGCGAAGTAGCGGTACTCGCGTTCCGGGAAAGCCCAGCAGCGCAGCGCGACCGCCGCGCAGTCGGCCTCGTCCGGGCGCGGCGTGCCGGCCAGCACGGCCCGGGAGAGGGTACGCCGGGCCGGCGTCGCGATACCGAGGAACGGGAACGCGTCCCGCATGTACGCCGCCGCGGAAGCGGCCCGCACCGGGTCCGCGGCGCCACCGTACGCCGAGGTCAGACGCGGCAGCACGAGGTCCGCGAGGGCGCTGTCGGGCACGGACGGGGCGGCAGGGGCCATGGCCATACGGTACGCGCCCGCGCCGGAGCGACACCCTCCTCCGCTAGGCTCGCGGGATGTCCGACGCCACCGCCCTGTCCCACCCGCGCTCGCGCCTGGCGTCGTGGGCCCGGCTGGCGCTGCTGGTAGCCCTGCTGACGGCGGCCGCGGCCACGGTGATGGTCTGGGAACCGCAGCGGCTGCTCGCGCACGGCTGGCCCGCGCAGCTCACGGGCGCCGCGGCCGTCGTGCTCTTCGCCGCGGGCTACGGGCTCTGCGCCCTCGCCTTCGTGCCCCGGCCGCTGCTCAACGTGGGCGCCGGAGCGCTCTTCGGCGCCCAGGCCGGGCTCCCGGCGGCGCTCGCCGGCACGGTGCTCGGCGCCGGTCTCGCCTTCGTCCTGGGCCGCCTCCTCGGGCGGGACGCGCTCCGTCCGCTGCTGCGGGGGCGGGTGCTGCTCGCCGCGGACCGCCAGCTCAGCGAGCACGGCTTCCGCACGATGCTGGCGATGCGGCTCTTCCCCGGCGTGCCGTTCGCGGCGGCGAACTACAGCGCGGCGGTCTCGCGGATGCGTCTCGCGCCGTTCCTGGTCGCCACGGCGGTGGGCAGCGTGCCCAACACGGCGGCCTACGTCATCGCGGGCAGCCGCGCCGCGACGCCCACGTCACCGGTCTTCCTCGTGGCGATGGGGTTCATCGCCGTCACCGGCCTCGCCGCCCTCGTCGTCGCCGCCCGCACCCGCCGCAGGCGGTGACCCTCCGGGGGCGCACCAACGTCCGGTCAGGGGCGGACCGCCTCCGTCGCCGCCCGCAAGGGCCCTGCGGGGAACACCCCACCGTGCCGCAGTCGCCGACGGGACGTGAGGGGGGGGGGACGGGGTGGGTCCGTACGGGCGCTGCGCGATATCTGTGGCCCGCTGGACGACGTGCCGTTCAACCCGGGCAACGGACGCTCCAGCGGGCCGTAACCCAGCCCGCCAGGACCCTCCCCGGCACGCCCCCGACCCGCGCACCCCGGACAGGCGCCCCCGTACACCGCGCCCCCGGGCACCCCGCACCGCGGGGCGGGCCCGGCCGGCGCCCGGAACGAGGGGGGAAGGCAGGTCGGGCGGACGGCCGGGACGGCGGTCTCGGGTTCCGCCGGACCGCCCCGCGGCAGGCCCAGTGAACCGCGCACCGCCGTCCCCGGGAAGCGTGTGCGGCCGACGGCTTCGGGCGTGCGCTTCACACCCCGTGTGAAGCGCACGGCGCTACCATGCCCGCACGGGGCCACCTTTGGGGGCGGTCATGGTCGAACCCAACATCCTCCTCGACGCGTTGCTCTGCGAGACGGGGCTGTCGCACGCGGGCCTGGCGGCACGCGTGAACGCCGCGGGCCGGGCGTCCGGCCTGGCACTGCGGTACGACCGCACCGCCGTGACCCGCTGGATCGGCGGCCAGCGCCCTCGCGGCGGCGTGCCCGACCTGATCCGCCAGGTGCTGTGCCGCGAGGTCCGCCGTCCCCTCTCCCTGGGTGACATCGGAATGCCCGCCCCCGCCGCGAGCGCCCGTGCCACCGCCCCGCTCTCCGCGTTCGTCGACACCGCCACCGCCCTGTGGCGGTCCGACGAGCGCCGCCGCCCGGCGGTCCGCAACGCCGTACCGCTCACCGGAACGGAGGCGGTCATCCCGGTGTGGGAGTGGGAGAACCCGCCGGAGGACCGGGACGTGTCCCGCGGCGGCCGGGACCACGTCGGCATGGCGGACGTGGCGATGCTGCGCGCCGCGCGCTCGCACTTCGAGGGGCTGTACCGCAGCGCGGGCGGTGTGGCGACGCGCGAGCGGATCACCGGATTCCTCACCGCCGAGGCGGCGCCCATGCTCCGCGGCGCGTACACCGACCCCGTGGGGCGCCGGCTGCACCAGGCCGTCGCCGGGCTGCTGGGTATCGCGGGCATCTGCGCCTACGACGCCGACGCGTACGGCCTCGCGCAGCGCTACTTCCACCAGGCGCTGCGCCTGGCCAAGGCCTCGGGTGACCGGCGCCTCGGGGCCTGCGTCGTGGGAATGCTGGTCTACCAGTCGCTGTGGCTGCGCGACTTCCGGCAGGCCGTCGCCTTCGCCGAGGCGGCCCTGCGGACCGCGGGCCCGGCGATCACCCCGGCGCTGGCGGCTGACCTCTACGCGATGCAGGCCAAGGCGTACGGGCAGTTGGGCGACCCGGCCGGCGTGGCGCGCTGCGCGCGGCTGGCGCAGACGGCGGAGATCCGGATCCGGGCCGCGGAGGAGCCCGCGGAGACCTGCTACGTCCAGCCCGGCCTGGTGGACGTCCAGTTGGCGGAGGCGCACTTGGGCCTGGGCGCCCTGGCCCAGGCCCATGCCCACGCCGTGCGGGCCGCAGCGCTCCCGGCTCATCCGCGCGGGCGGGTGCACCGGCTGGCCGTGCTGGCCCACGTGGAGCTGCGCCGGGGCCGGGCGGACGAGGCGGCCGCGCTGGCCTCCGCCATGGTCGAGGAGGGGCGGGGGATGGAGTCGCAGCGGCTGCGCGACCGCTTCCGGGAGGTGCGCCGCCATCTGGCCGCCTGTGACGGCGCGGAGTCCGTACGGGCCGTCGAGCTGCTGGACGACGCGCTGCGCGTGCCGCTGTGAGCCGCAGCCGTGCTGCGATGGAGCCGGCACCGACACGGCGGGAGGCGGCGGCATCGTGCAGTGGAAGAACCTCGGGGAGCACACCGTGTACGAGAATCGATGGTTCCGGGTGAACCTCGCCGACGTGGAGTTGCCCGACGGGCGCCATCTCGACCACTACCTCATCCGGCTCCGCCCGGTCGCCGTGGCGACCGCCGTCAACCGGGACAACGAGGTGCTGCTGCTGTGGCGGCACCGCTTCATCACCGACAGCTGGGGCTGGGAGCTGGCGGCCGGGGTGGTGGAGGACGGGGAGTCGATCCCGGCCGCGGCCGCCCGCGAGATGCTGGAGGAGACCGGCTGGCGGCCCGGACCCCTGCGGCACCTGCTGACGCTGGAGCCGTCCAACGGCCTGACGGACGCGACCCACCATGTCTACTGGGCCGAGGAGGCGGTCCGCACCGGCCGCCCCCAGGACGACTTCGAGTCCGACCGGCGCGAGTGGGTCCCCCTGAAGGCGGTGCCCGACATGGTCGCCCGCGGCGAGGTGCCGGCCGCCAACATGGCGGCCGCGCTGCTCATGCTCCACGCGATCCGGCTCGGTTGAGGGGACCGGCGGCTCGGCGCCGTCGCCACTGGGCCCTCACGAGACGATGGCGGCGCCGGGTCAGCCCTGTCCGGTCCCGGTCCATGAGCGCAGTTTGTCCGGGTTGCGGACCGCCCAGATGCGGGTGACGCGGCCGTCGGTGAGGCTGAACGCCGCCACGGTCACGGTGACGCCCGCCTGCTGGGCGACCAGGCCGGGCCGGCCGTTGACCGTCCGCTCCAGGAGGGTCAGCCCAGGGGCCCTGCCTGCCATGTGGATCAGGAACCGGGCGATGCGTTCGCCGCCTTCGACGGGGCGGAGGACGGCGCCGACCAGTCCGCCGCCGTCGGCGGTCATCGTGGCGTCGGGGTCGAGGAGGTCGACGAGGGCCTTGATGTCCCCGGCCTCCCACGCCTCCTTGAAATGCCGTACCAGACCGGCCTGCCCGGCCGCCGGAACCGCCGGGGCCCGCTCGGCTCGGATGCGCCGGCGGGCCGAGGACGCCAGCTGCCGGCAGGCCGCCGGTGTCCGGCCGACGATCGCGGCGACCTCGGCGAAGGGGTACCGGAAGACGTCGTGCAGGATGAACGCCACGCGCTCGGCGGGCGTCATCGACTCCAGCAGGACGAGGAAGGCCATGTTCACCGACTCGTCCAGGGCGATCCGGTCCGCGGGGTCGGCCGGCCCGGCCCCGCCGCCGCCCGCCGGCCCGCTGATCCACTCCGTGCGGTCGGGCAGCGGCTCGGGGATCCACTCGCCGACGTAGCGCTCGCGCCGGACCCGCGCCGAGCCGAGCAGGTCCAGGCAGACCCGGCCGGCCACCGTCGTCAGCCAGGCCCCGGGCGACGCGACGGCCTCCTGCTGTCGCGGCGACATCGCGTACCAGCGGGCGTAGGTCTCCTGGACGGCGTCCTCGGCCTCGGCCAGCGAACCGAGCAGCCGGTAGGCGAGATTGGTCAGCCGGCGCCGCTCGCCGACGACCGTGCTGAGGTCCGGCTCGGACCGGTCGTGCCCCGGCTCGGATGGAGTGCTCATGGTCACGGCCGCTCCCGCTTCTTCCCGTCCGTCTCCGCTCTTCGCCACTTCGACGAAACACCGCACCGGAATGTGAGGCCGGCGCCTCGCCTCACATTTCACGGGCCCGCGTCGTCGGATCTCCGAGACGCTACCGATCCACCGCCGCGAGGCAGATGGGGGACCGCACCTTGGCCACTTCGACAACGTCACATCAGCGCAGCGTGGCATTCCTGCGGGTCGCGATCGCCCTGCAGACCTCGGCCATCTTCTTCCAGGCGGTCACCGCCGGGCTGCTGCTGTCCTCGTCCCACGGCGAGGCACTGCACAGCGCCGGAGCGCGCGTGATGTACGCCGCCTCGATGCTGTACGTGCTCGCCGCGATCCTGGCGTGGCGGCCGGGCGGCGGCACGCCCCGCCCGATCCTGTACGCCTGCGGCTTCCTCGTGCTCGCCTCGGTGCAGGTGGTGCTGGGCATCGCGCACGTGCCGTCGCTCCATGTCCCCCTGGGCATCCTGATGTTCGGCCTGAGCGTGCCGGCGCTGGGCCACGCGCTGTCCGCGCGCCTGCCGGGGGCGGCGGTGCGGTGACGGACGTGGCGTGATCCTTGGCGGTGACGCCCCACGGCACCGGGGCAGGCCTCGCCCAGGACGGGCCCGTGGAGCCTTCCGGCCTAGCCCTGGGTGACACCCGGCCAGTCGGAGTAGCGGATGCGGGAGATCTCCAGGACCTCGCCGGTCGTGCCCCACTCGTCCTTGCCGAGGCGGGCCAGCGGGCGGAGTTTGCGGACGTCGGGGTGGCCCTCGACCATGACGGCCTCGGAGACGGCGGCGTGCACCACGCGCCCGAAGACGACGGTCGAGTCGCCGAGGGTGACCGTGCTGTGCAGCTCGCACTCCAGGGCCACGGGCGAGGCGGCGACGCGGGGCGGCTTGACCGCGCGGCTGGGCTCGCGGGCGATGCCGACCGCCTCGAACTCGCTGACACCGCGCGGGAAGTCGGTGCCGGTGGCGTTGACCTGCTCGAAGAGGTGCTCGGGGGCGAGGTTGACCACGAACTGCCGGGTCTCCTCGATGTTGCGCAGCGAGTCCTTGCGCCCCACCGAGGTGAACTGCACGATCGGCGGGCTGACGCAGGCGACGGTGAAGAACGAGTGCGGTGCCAGATTGGCCGTCCCCGCCTCGCTGAGCGTCGAAACCCAGGCGATGGGGCGCGGGACGACCACCGAGGTCAGGAGCTTGTAGAACGGGGTCCGGCCCATGGCCTCGGGATCGAAGTCGATACGCATGGCGCCCAGTATCCCGCTCGGCCGCCGGGCCGGATCACCAGGACACCTCTTTGATGGCCGCCTTGCTCTGCGGGGTGGTCGTGGCGACGATCTCGGAGCGGTGCCGGTCGCCGGAGAACGTCACCGTCAGCTGCTGCGCACCGTCGCGCCGGGTGGAGACGGTGAAGCCGCTGGCCGGTACGGCGGAGACGAGGCAGACCGCGTTCTCGCCGAAGCGCACGGAGGCCTGCCCGCCCTGCGACTGCAGGGTGTGCACCCCGGCCCCGCCGGTACCGCAGTCGACGGGGGTGGCGGAGGCGCGGGGGGTGCGGGTGGCGGGCACCGGCACGGCCGGCCGGGACGGGGTCCGGGCCGGACGGCGGGCGGTGGGGCTCGCGGTGCGCTTCGCGGCGGGGGACGCCGGGGCGGAGCGGGAGGGGGTGGGCTTCGCCGCGGACGGGCTGCTCCCGGCCAGCGCGCTCTCGGGGATGTCGCGCGCGACCGGCGGCGTCGGGCGTGTCGAGCCCACCACGAAGCCCACGGTGAGCATGACCGCGGTCACGCTGACCGCGGTGCACGAGAGCCATATGACGACGTAGCGCAGGTACCGGGGCACCCCGCCATCTTTCCCGACCGGATACTGTCCCTCCACATGGCATCCGTACTCCTGGTCGAGGACGACCCCGCGATACGCGCGAGGCTGGTCGAGGTGCTGACCGCGCACGGCCACACGGTGCGCAGCTCGGCCCACGGTTTCGAGGCGCTCCGGCAGGCGGCGCAGCGTCCCCCGGACGCCGTGGTGCTCGATCTGGGGCTGCCCGACCTGGACGGGGTGGACGTGCTGCGGATGCTGCGCGGCATCTCGCGGGTCCCGGTCCTCGTCGCCACGGCGCGCGACGACGACAACGAGGTGATCCGGCTGCTGAACGCGGGTGCCGACGACTATCTGGTGAAACCCTTCTCCGGCGGCCAGTTGGCGGCCCGGCTGGCGGCGGTGCTGCGCCGCTCGTCGATGGCGCCGGAGCAGCCTGCGGGTCCAGCCCCGGAGGGGGCGGCCGGCGCGATCCGGGTGGGCGGTCTGCTGATCGACGTACCGGCCCGGGCGGCGTACCACGACGGGCTCGAACTGCGGCTGACCCGGAGGGAGTTCGATCTGCTGGCCTATCTGGCGGAGCACGCGGACCGGGTGGTGCCGCGCCGCCGGATCCTGGCGGACGTGTGGCGGCAGGCGTACGTGGAGGACCAGACCATCGACGTCCATCTGTCGGCGCTGCGCCGCAAGCTGGGCGAGCGGGCCTCACAGCCGCGCTATCTGCACACGGTCCGGGGAGTCGGCATCAAGCTGGTGACGCCGCGATGAGACGCGCCCTGGCCGGGGTGGCGCTGGCGGTGACCTCCATGGTGGCGCTGTCCTTTCTGATCCCGCTGGCGCTGCTGGTGCAGTCCGAGGCCAGGTCCCGGGCGACCACGGTGGCCGAGCAGCGCGCGGCGGCGCTCGCGCCGGTGCTCGCCCTCACCACACGGCCGGCGGACGTCCAGCAGGCAGTTGCGGGGCTGGACTCGGGCGACCATCTGAGCGTGCGGCTGCCGGACGGGCAGGTGGTGGGTACCGTCCACGCGTCCAAGGAGGCCCTCGACCGGGCGGCCGACGGGCGCAGGACGGTGGCCGCGGACACCTCCGCCGGCTGGGTCTACCTGCAGCCGGTGATCCTGGCCCGGGACCGGGTGGCGGTGGTGGAGTCCTTCGTACCGCGCGCGGACCTGGACCGCGGGGTGAAGGCGTCCTGGGCGATGATGGCCGTTTTGGCGCTGGGTCTGGTGGCGGGGTCGGTGCTGGTCGCCGACCGGCTGGGCGCGCGGGTGGTGCGCGCCTCCCAGGGCCTGTCCCGGGCCTCGCGCTCGCTCGGCGCCGGGGAACTGGGGATCCGGGTGGAGCCCAAGGGGCCGCCGGAACTGCAGGAGGCGGGGGTGGCCTTCAACACGATGGCCGACCGGGTTGTCGAACTGCTCGCCATGGAACGGGAGCTGGTCGCCGATCTCTCGCACCGCCTGAGGACCCCGCTGACCCGGCTGCAGTTGGAGGCCGAGCGGATCGCCGCGCAGGTCCCCGGCTACCGGGGCGAGGATCTGGAGGCCGCGATCGCGCACCTGGAGAGCGAACTCGACTCGATCATCGACGCGGCCCGTACGCCCCTGTCGGCGGCGCCCGAGCGCCCGGGCCGCGCGCGGGAGTGCGAGGCGTCGGCCGTGGTGCGCGGCCGGGTCGAGTTCTGGTCCGTCCTGGCGGCGCAGCAGGGGCGGGAGTGCCGCCTGGAGGCGACGGCCGAGGCGACGAAGGTCCCGCTCGGGGAGGACGAACTCGCGGCGGTGGTCGACGCGTTGATCGGCAACGTCTTCCGGCACACGCCGCAGGGCACGGCGCTGGCGGTGACGGTGGAGCGGACCGCCCGCGCCGTGCTGCTCACCGTGGACGACGCCGGGCCCGGGATCAGCGACCCGGACACCGCGCGGACCCGCGGGGTGAGCGTGGGCGGCTCCACGGGGCTCGGCCTGGACATCGTGCAGCGGACCGCGGCCGCCGGGGACGGCGGGATGGAGATCACCCGGGGGCCGCTGGGCGGAACGAGGGTACGGGTGACGCTCGGGCTCGCCGGCGGGCCGCCTGTGGGGGGAAGGAAAGCGGCCCGACGCGCGAGGCGCCACCCGCACCCGGCCTGAGGCCGACCGGCCGCCCCAGCTGACCGGCCGGTCGGCGGTTCAGCGGGGCGTGCCGAAGTCCTGGGTCCACCAGGGACCGTTGGACGACGTGTTCACGCCGACTCCGATCTGCTCGAAACTGCAGTTGAGGATGTTGGCCCGGTGCCCCTCGCTGTGCATCCAGGCGTCCATCACCGCGGCTGCGGTCCGCTGGCCCACGGCTATGTTCTCACCGAGGGTGGACCACTGGTATCCGGCCGCCTCGACGCGCCCGGCCATGGTGGACCCGTCGGGGCCGGTGTGGGAGAGGACGCCCGAGCGGGCCATCACGTCCGTGTAGTCCTGGGCGGCCTCGGTGAGCCGGTCCTCCAGGGTCACCGGGCGGCATCCGGCGGAGGCGCGCTCCTCGTTGACCAGCCGGACGATCTCCGCGACCACCGGGTCCTCGCCGTCGGTCGACGGGGACTGCGCCGCGACGGTCGTGGAGGCCGGCGCCGGCGTCACCGTACGGCTGGGTGTGGCGCTGGGCCGCGGCGTACGGGAGTGCCGCGAGGTGGGCTCGCGGCGTTCTTTCGTGGGGGAGGCGCTGGGGCTCGCGGGCGTGGCGGTGGGACCGGTGGTCTCCGGGCGGGCGTCGGAGGCGACGGGGTCGGCCGCCTCCTGGTCGCCGGCCTCCAGCGAGGCGGCGTTCTTGCCGCCGGGGCCGTTCCCGAACTGCCCGCCGACACCGACCAGGGCACCCGCCGCGACCGTCGCCACGGCCGCGGCCAGCGGCCAGGACCGCGCCGAGGGAGCGCGGCGGGCGCGGTGTCGTTTCCTGTGGGAACTCATGCTCGGGGTACCTCCGGCTGACGGGAACACCACCCGGGAACGTCGGCGAACGGCGTACCGGGCACTGCGACCCTAGGCGCACCCGGGGGAGAACTCGCCGGTCCGGAGCGGATCTTCAAGAACACATAAGGATGCGCTCAGGTAGGACACCGGTTGACACGGCGGTTTCCGCCCGCGGTGTGGGCACCGTCACAGCGGCGCCCGATGGGTGTCAACACCCATATCCGCACGGTTCGCCCGGATGAAAGGATGAGGATTCATGGGGGCGAAACGGACAAGGAATCGACGGCGTCGGCCGTGAAGGGAATCGAGCTGTGCCTGCTCCGCGGATGAGCACGACACCGTTGCCGGGTATCGGTGTCCGATACGACCTCACGACGCGGGAGCGGCGGCATGTGTCGGTCGTCGCCCATCGCGACGGTTCCCGTACGGTGAACGTGTACCGCGCCGACGACCCGGACGCCTGTGCGCAGTCGCTGCGGCTGACCGGGGCCGAGGCGACGTCGCTCATCGACGCGCTGATGCCGGCCCACCACAGCCCGAACCTGCTGCACACGACCGACCTCGGTCTGGTCGCCGAGCGGATCGAACTGCCCGCGACCTCCCTCTGGAACGGCCGCCTGCTCGGCGAGACGCGCATGCGCACGGACACCGGTGCCTCCATCGTGGCCGTGCTGCGCCGGGCGGACGCGATCCCCTCTCCCGCACCGGACTACCGCCTGGCCGGCGGCGACACCCTGATCGTCATCGGCACCCGTGAGGGCGTCGAGGCCGCCGCGGCGATACTCGGGCGGGAGTGAGCCCTTGCACTCCGCGGTCTTCCTCATCGAATTCGGTGCCATCATCCTCGGCCTGGGCCTGCTCGGCAGGGTCGCCGGCCGATTGCGTTTCTCCCCCATTCCCCTCTATCTGCTGGCCGGTCTCGCTTTCGGCGAGGGCGGCATCCTTCCGCTGGGCACCAGCGAGGAGTTCGTGGCGATCGGCGCCGAGATAGGCGTCATCCTGCTGTTGTTGATGCTCGGCCTGGAATACACCGCGAACGATCTGATCGGGAATCTCAGGACGCAGTATCCGTCGGGCCTGGTCGACATCGCGCTCAACGCCCTGCCGGGCGCGGTGGCCGCGCTGTTGCTCGGCTGGGGCCCGGTGGCGGCGGTGGTGCTCGCGGGTGTGACGTGGATCTCCTCCTCCGGGGTCATCGCGAAGGTGCTGGGCGACCTCGGGCGGCTCGGCAATCGCGAGACGCCGGTCATCCTGAGCATCCTGGTCCTCGAGGACCTGGCGATGGCGGTGTACCTGCCGATCCTCACCGCGCTGCTGGCCGGGGTCGGGTGGGCGGCGGGCAGTGTGACGCTGGCGGTGGCGCTGGGCGCCGCCGGGCTGGTGCTGCTGATCGCGGTCCGCTTCGGGCGGGTCATCTCGCGCTTCGTCTCCAGCGACGACCCGGAGAAGCTGCTGCTCGTCGTGCTGGGGCTGACGCTGCTGGTGGCGGGCATCGCCCAGCAGCTGCAGGTGTCGGCGGCGGTGGGCGCGTTCCTGGTCGGCATCGCGCTGTCCGGGGAGGTCGCCGAGGGCGCGCACTCGCTGCTGAGCCCGCTGCGGGACCTGTTCGCGGCCGTGTTCTTCGTCTTCTTCGGTCTGCACACCGACCCGGCCAGCATCCCACCGGTCCTGCTGCCGGCGCTGGCGCTGGCGGTCGTCACCGCCCTGACGAAGATCGCGACCGGCTACTGGGCGGCGCGCCGCGCCGGGGTCGCGGTGCGCGGCAGATGGCGGGCGGGCGGCGCGCTCGTCGCGCGCGGCGAGTTCTCGATCGTCATCGCGGGACTGGGTGTCACGGCGGGCGTCGAGCCCGCACTGGGCCCGCTGGCCACGGCCTACGTACTGTTGCTGGTGGTCTTCGGCCCGTTGACGGCCCGCTGCACCGAGCCGCTGGCGCGCGCCCTGGCCCGGCGCCGCGCTCCGGCACGCGGCAACGGCACCGAGCCTGACCGCACCCCGTCCCCCGTCGCCGGGGACTGAACCCGAGAGGCCGAGAGGAGGCCGGGAGCCGTGTCGCTGTTCTGGCGGATCTTCCTGCTCAACGCCGCCGTGCTGGTGGTGGCCACGGTGCTGCTGCTGGGGCCGGTCACCGTCTCCTCCCCGGTGCTGCCGGCCGAGGCGGCGGTGGTGGTTGCCGGCCTGGTCGCCATGCTCGTCGCCGACGCCGTGCTGTTCCGGGTCGGGCTGGCGCCGCTGCGCCGGCTGACCCGGGCCATGACGGCGGCGGACCTGCTGCGTCCCGGCAGCCGGCCGGCCGTCGCCGGACACGGTGAGATCGCGGAGCTCATCACGACGTTCAACACCATGCTCGACCGGCTGGAGAGCGAACGGGCCGCCGGCAGCGCCCGCGTGCTGTCCGGCCAGGAGGCCGAGCGCCGGCGCATCGCCCAGGAACTCCACGACGAGGTCGGGCAGACCCTCACCGCGGTGCTCCTGCAGCTCAAGCACGTCACCGAACTCGCCCCGGGCCCGCTGCGCGAGGAGCTGCACCAGGTGCGCGAGACCACCCGCGGCAGCCTGGAGGAGATCCGGCGCATCGCGCGGCGGCTGCGGCCCGGTGTCCTGGAGGAACTGGGGCTGCCCAGCGCGCTCCGGGCGCTGGCCGCCGAGTTCGCCCACCCGGGACTGGCGGTGGGCCATCGCCTGGACCCCGATCTGCCGGTGCCGGACAAGCAGACCGAGCTGGTCCTCTACCGGGTCGCCCAGGAGGGCCTGACCAACACCGCGCGCCACGCCGGCGCCGGGCGCGTGGACCTCGTCCTGGAGCGCACCGCCACCGGTGCGCGGCTGATCGTCCGGGACGACGGCAAGGGCCTGGGCGCCGCGCCGGAGGGCGCCGGGATCCGCGGCATGCGCGAGCGCGCCCTGCTGATCGGGGCGCGGCTCACGCTCGCCCCGGGACCGCACGGCGGCACCGAGGTGCGGCTCGACGTCCCCGCGTCGAAGGAGGACCGCTGACCGTGCCCGCCGCGGCGAAGACCCGGATCCTGCTCGCCGACGACCACGCGCTGGTGCGCCGCGGCGTGCGGATGATCCTCGACGACGAACCGGACCTGACCGTCGTCGCGGAGGCAGGGGACGGGGCCGAGGCCATCGAGCAGGCCCGCGCCCACAAACTCGACCTGGCCGTCCTCGACATCGCGATGCCCCGTCTCACCGGGCTCCAGGCGGCCCGCGAAATCTCCCGGCTCCGGCCCGGACTGCGCATCCTGATGCTGACGATGCACGACAACGAGCAGTTCTTCTTCGAGGCCCTGCGCGTGGGCGCCAGCGGGTACGTCCCGAAGTCCGTGGCCGACCGCGACCTCGTGGAGGCCTGCCGCGCCGCCATGCGCGACGAGCCGTTCATCTACCCGGGCGCGGTCACCGCGCTCGTGCGCAACCTCCTGGAGCGCGCGCGGCAGGGCGAGCCGCTGCCCGCGAGGGCCGTCACCGACCGGGAGGAGGAGATCCTCAAGCTGGTCGCCGAGGGCCACACGTCCAAGGAGATCGGGGACATCCTCTTCATCAGCGCCAAGACCGTCGAGCGGCACCGTGCCAACATCCTGCAGAAGCTGGGCCTGCGCGACCGTCTGGAGCTCACGCGGTACGCGATCCGGGCCGGCCTGATCGAACCGTGACGGCAGCCGGCCCGACCGGACGCGGAGCGGAGGAACGGTGGGCGGTCGGGGTGCGGGCGACTTCGACGAGGACACGGCGGCGGACCATCTGTCCCTGTCCACCGGGCGACTGGTCCCGGAGGTCGCGGAGGCGATGACCGGCGACCCGGTGGGGGGCCCGACGAGTACCGGGGCGTGGCCGTGCCGTGCAACGTGGGGCTGCCGCACCTGATCGCCGCCCAGGGGTGGCCCGGCGCCGTGCTCCCGGCGGCCGCGGCGGTCCGGGAGTGGGAGGCCGCCTGCGCCGGCGTCCGGGACGCGCCGTCGACGGCCCCGGACCCGGACCCGGGTACCGCGCGGCCCGCCGCGAGGTCGTCGCCCGCGCCTTCGACCGGATCGCGGGACTCTCCGAGGGCAGGGCGTGGTCCGCCGTCAGGTCACCCCTGGTTGCCACCCCTGGCTGCCCGTCGCGGTCAGTCGCGTGCCAGCGCGGCGAGGGTCGCGCCGAGGTCGGCGGGGCGGGGGCGGTTGTGCGGCAGCTTCGCCAGGAGGGCGGCCATGCCGCAGGTGCCGGTGACGGCGGAGAAGACCAGTCCGCCCGCGATCCCGGCGGACAGCAGCTGCCAGGCGGGGTGCAGCAGCCCGAGGCCGAGACCGGTGAGGACGACGGTGCCCGCGGTGAGGCGGACCTGGCGTTCCATGGACCAGCCGGTCCGGGTGGTGACGGCCGGCCGGTCGAGCGGGAGGCCGCGCTCGGCCCAGGCGTTGGTGCCGCCCACCAGGGTGGCGGCGGTGACGCCGTGCCCGGCGAGGGCGCGGCAGGCGTTCTCGGAGCGGCCGCCCGAGGCGCAGACCACGAGGAGTTCGCCGCGGGCCGCGGCCGACCGGAGGGCGGGCAGGGCTCGGCGCACCTGGTCGAGGGGGACGTCGAGGGCGCCGGGCAGGTGGCCGGAGGCGTACTCGCCGGGCGTGCGGACGTCCACGACGGTCAGTTCGGGGAGCCGGGTCCGTGCCCGGTCGATGTCGAGGGTGAGGAGGGTGGTCATCTCTGCTGTCATCCTTGGTCGTCGACGATGCCCCGGGAGGGGAGTAAATTACCCCTAGGGGTATTTATGGAGGAGTGTTCGTGGAACTGGATCTCGCGGCCGCCGAGCTGAAGGCGGTGCTCAACCGCCTGCGCAGGGCACAGGGTCAGATCTCGGGAGTGATCCGGATGATCGAGGAGGGACGCGACTGCGAGGAGGTCGTGACCCAGCTGGCGGCCGCCTCACGGGCCCTGGACCGGGCGGGCTTCGCGATCATCGCCACCGGTCTGCAGCAGTGCCTGACGGACACCGAGGGCGGTGTGAAGTCCGACGAGGACCGGGAGCAGATGCGCACCCGGCTGGAGAAGCTCTTCCTGTCGCTCGCCTGAGGCCCGGCCGCCGCCCGCGGTGGCGGCGGCGCGGCACGGCCGGTCACACGATCACGCCGATCAGCATGACCGCCGCCAGCGCCAGCAGCATCCGGGCGAAGATCCGCCGCAGCGCCCCGGCGGAGACCCGGCCGGCCAGCCGCTTGCCGTCCCAGGCGCCGAGCACGGCCGCCGCGGCGACGGCACGCCTCCCACGTCATTTACCCCCCGGGGTATATCCCATCGTAGCAGAGGTACCCCCGGGGGTATGCAGGAGCTTCTGCTGCCGCCTGGTCGGGAGGCAGGTACGGGAGGCGCCGTCGCGACGGCCGGACGGGGTGGGATGTCCACGTGACCGCGGTGTCGCCCGGGCGGGCGAAGGCGCCGCGGACGGGACGGCAGCGCGTGCGGGCGCCCCGCGGCGTCAGGCCTGCTTCAGGGGCGAGCCGGCGCCCGGGTACGCTCCGCCGATCGGCCGCGGGACATGGGACGTCGACCCCGCACGGGGCTGCCGCCGGGTGGACGCCCTGTCACGCGGCCTCTTCGGCGGCCTCCCGCGGTTCCCGGTGCCCGCGCGCGTCCGCCGCCCCGTGACGGGGCAGGGCCACCAGTGCCAGGCCGACGGCGAAGGCGAGCGCGGGCAGTACAGGGAACCGGCCGTCGGCGGCGAAGCCGCGCACCGCCCAGTACGCGAGGGCGGCAGTGCCGCAGGCCAGGCCGGACCAGAGCAGCGCGGGACGGCGGTACCCAGCGCCGGGGACCGGGGTGACGACCTCGTACAGGCGCGCCAGGACCCGCTCCAGCGGCCGCAGCGCGAACAAGACACCGGCCAGGAACACCGTGAGCACCAACAGCCACGGCGCGCGCAGCGCCCACCAGGCCGCAGTCCCGAAGGCCGTGTCGGGCGCAAGTCCGACGAGCCAGAACACCGCGGCGAGCAGCACCGGCAGCATGTGCCACAGGTACAGGGTCATGCTCGCACCGCCCAGGAACCGCACCGCCCGCCACACCGTTGCGCCGCTCAGCCATCGCCGGACGACCGGAGCGGCCAGCAGGCATCCGCCGACCTGGGCCACCACCCAGGCCAGCATGGCCACCGACGGGGGATCGGTGTTGCCGACGGTCTCTGCGGTGACCCGGATCAAGCTCACCGGGAACGGCCCGATGGTGATCAGCGCCGTGAAGGCGAGCGCGCCGCCGAGCGCCATCCCGGCGGCCGGCAACGACGACGGCATCCGGCGGAGCCGCGTCAACTGCCCGTCCCGCCAGCAGAACCCGAGCTGATAGGCCACGCCCCACACCAGCACGTAGTTGAGCAGCCCGGTGTACGACGGGGCGCCCGCCGCGAGCACCAGCGTGTCGGCCAGCACCGCGACCGCGCCCATCAGCGCCGGGACCAGCAGCCCCCAGCGCCGGTGCGCCCAGTGCAGTACCGGCGTCAGGGCGCTGAGCAGCAGATACACCGGGAGGAACCAGAACTGCATCGCCATCGCCCACCCCGCGAGCGACAGCGTTCCCCGGTCCACGCCGACCGCCGAGCAGACCGCGACGGCGAGCACCACCAGCCCGCAGTACGCGGCCGTCGGCAGCAGCAGCCGCAGCGCCCGCCGGGCCACCCAGGGGGCGGCCCCGCCGCCCGCGGCGCGGGTACGCGCCCAGGAACCGCCCGCCGCGTGGCCGCCCGCCAGGAAGAACAACGGCATGATCTGGAAACCCAGGGTCAGCCACTGCGTCCAGGGGATCTCCGCCAGAAGCTCCGGCGCGGCGATGCCCCCGCCCGGTTCCCGGACCAGGGCGGTGATCAGCCAGTGGCCGAGCACCACCAGGCAGATCGCCAGGGCCCGAAGGAAGTCGACGTACCGGTCTCGCTCCATGCCGGATCATGCTGCCGCACCCGTGACCGGGCCGCCATGGATGGCGACCGCCGCAACCGTTTCGTGCCCGCGGCGCGGCCTGACCGGCATCCGGGCGACAGCGCCGGCAGCGGTTCCGCACACCCCCCGGGGGGGCCTGGTGACGCGGCGTCAGGCCGCCGGTGCGTCAGGGGGCGCGCTCAGCGCGGCGTCGGCACCGCGCCGCCCTCCGCCCATGTCACCTCCACGCCGGGCAGGCCGCGGGTCCAGGGGGCGGCCAGGGCCGCGAGGGCGGCGGCGGTGGGCGGGTTGGGGCCGAGGCCGATCGCGTAGTGGGCGGAGCGGGGGGTGGTGCGGAAGGGGCGGGGCCAGGCGTGGGCGCCGGTGGTGCCGGTGTCCTCCAGGGCGGTGAGGAACGCGCGGACGCGGCCCCGGAACCGGCCCAGGGTGTCCTCGAACTCCGCCTCCGTCGCACCGTGCACGGCCTGCACGGCCCAGGCCGCGTGGCGGCGGTGGAGCGGGGGCGGGGCGACCAGTTCGGGCCAGGGATCAGCGCCCGTGCCGACCGCCGCCTCCAACACGTCCCAGGCTCGGTAGAGCTCCTGGGTGAGCAGGTCGCGGCCGCCCGGGCCGACCTGCGCGGTGCACAGCCGGACGGGCTCGGTCGGCGTGGCGACGGAGACCGCGGGGCCGGACTCCCCCGCGGAACCGACCGGTTGGCGCCAGTCCCAGGCGGCCCAGGTGGCGAAGAAGTGCCGGAGCAGCCCGTCGACGGGCACGCCGGGGGCGTCGTGGACGGTACGCGCGGCGAGCAGCGACCAGGCCAGGCCGGGCAGGCCGCCGAAGGGGGCGGAGTCCAGCCCGCGTGCCCGGGCCCATGCCTTGACCCGGCGGGCGAGACCCGCGAAGCGGTCGTGGTCGCCGGCCAGGTCGAGGACAGCGTCGGCGTCGCTGACCGCGCTGAGTGCGACGGCGGCGGCCTCCCCCAGCTCGGCGCGGCGGGCGACCGCTTCGGCGGGGTCGAGGGCCCCGGTGGCCACGACGACCAGGTCGACGTCCAGGTCGCCGGCGCGCAGGCGCAGTCCGGGCACGCGTGCGCCGGTCACCTGCCGTACGCGGGTCGCATCCGGCAGCGCGTCCGTCACCCGCGCCCGGACCTCCGCCATGTCGGCGGTGCCGGGCAGCGCGGCCACGAGGTCCAGGTCGGCGCCGGGAAGGGCGCAGCCCATGCGGCGGGAGCCGGCGACCTGGACCACGCCCCCGGACAGGGCCTCCGCGACGCGGCGCGCGGTCTCGCGGGCGTGCGGGGCGTCCTCCGGGATGCCGCCGGTCCCGCAGCCGTCGCCGGTGCCGGTCCCTTCCTCGGGCAGCCAGCGCAGCTCCCCCGTCCCCAACTCGACCGTGGCCCGGGCCCGCATCGGCTCGTCGCCGCGCCGTGAGAGCAGGACGAGCTCGCCGACCCGTGCCGTCGTGCCGCCGAGGCGGGCGGCGCAGTCGGCTGCGACCCGCAGCGGGTCGTGGGTGCGGCCGAGCGACAGATGCGGTGTGAAGCCCTCCGCGCGGCCGCGGCAGCGGGGGAAGCGGCGGGCGAGCGCGTGCTGGAGGACCGCCCAGGACGTGCCGCCGTCGGCCGCCGGGTCGAGCCAGACGGTGGCGTCCTCGCGGTGCCCGAAGGTGTGCACCCCGTCGAGCCGTGCGGTGAAGGGACCGATGCCGCAGACGGCCTCGGCCAGCAGGGGCGCGGCCCGCTCGAACGCGGCCTCCGGCACGAAGCCGAACAGCAGGTTGACGTGCGGCGGCCATCGGTGGATCTGGGGGTCGTGATCGCGTCGTACCGCCTGGATCGCGGGCCACAGCTCGTGCGGCGGCAGCCAGGCGACGGCGGTGCGCGCGGTGGGCGCCAGGTCGAGGACGCCGGCGGCATCGTCCGCTCCGCCCGCCGCGAGTGCCAGGGTGACCTCCACGCCGTAGTGGTCGGAGACGAACAGGCCCTCCGCCGTGGGCGTGTCGCCCCGCAGCGCGGCTCCCGTGACACGCGGTCCGCCCTCGCGCAGCAGTACGCGGTCGAGCCGGGAGGCACGGCCGCTGAGCGAGGAGACGGCGGCCAGCGGATTGGCCGCCGGGTCGAAGGTGGGCGTGCGGTCGTCCGGCCCGTGCGCCTCCGTCCAGGCGTCGCGCAGGCCCAGCGCGAGCGCCGGTCCGTCACCGCCGTCGTTGAAGTCGCCGAGCAGGAGCAGCTCGCCCTCGACTCCGGCCAGTCCCTCGGCGAGCCGGGCGAGTTCGGCCTGCCGCCGGGCGGGGCCGTCGTCGGAGTGGTCGCTGGTCAGATGGGTCGCGGCGACGACGAGCGGCCCGGCGGCCGTCCCGAGGGTGATCGCGGTGACGGCCTTGTGCGGGCCGAGTGCGTGCAGGGCGGCCTCCCGTACGGGCAGCCGGCTGAGGAGCAGCACCCCGCTGTCGTCGGTGTCCCGCCCGGACGGGTCGGTGCCCAGGGTGTACCGCGCGCGCACCCAGGGGGCCCGCAGCAGCATGTCGAGCAGGGCGGGCTCCACTTCCTGCAGGGCGATGACGTCGGCGTCGGCCTCCTCCAGGGCGCGCAGCAACAAGGGGCGCCGCCGGTCGGTGTCGATGCGGTGGCTGTCGTAGCGGTCCCACAGGGTGTTCCAGGTCAGGACGCGCAGTCCGCCCGCCGCCGTCCCGGCCCCGCCGGGCGTGTGCTCGACGGGGCGCCAGCCGTGTTGCCCGGCGTCCCACGCGTGCGGGACGAGGGCCGTGAAGAACGGCGGGCGCAGCAGGCGCGGGTCGCGGACGCGTCCGGCGTCGGTGGCGTCGATGCGGTCGGTGCCGGTGGCGCGGTCCCAGACGAGCTCGCCGTCCGCCTCGACGAACAGCACGCGGTGCCAGGGGATGTCGCCGCCGGGCACGAAGGCGGGCAGCGGGATCCGCTTGGGCGCGGCGCCGCGCTGGTGGACGCCGAGCACGAAGCGCGCCGGGTCGAACCGGGCGTCCCAGCGGACCCGGTGGTAGATCTCCTCGCTGGTGCGCATGTCACGCCTCCTGTCCGGCCGGGGCGCCGCCGAGCGTGCCGTCGGTGTCCTCGACGGTGCCGTCCGCGCCGATGTACCAGGTGCGGTGCGCCTCACCGGGGTAGGGCGGGGTGAACCGGCGGGTCTGCGCGGTCAGCACGGCGGCGGGCACGGGGTGGGCGCGGGTCGCGTTGCGCCGTGCCAGCTCCTCCTCGTCGACCACGGTCACCGCGTGCGTGATCAGGGCGTCACGGCGGCGGGCCACCGCGTGCACCAGGGAGCGCTGGTGCGGGTTGAGGGACGTCGCGTCCCACACCACCGTCGCACGTCCGGCCAGCGCGGTGTCGAGCCGGCGCAGTCCCTCGCGCAGGACGTCGGCGTTGCCGCGCTGGTCGGCGCGGGAGCCGCGGGCGAGGCGCAGGTCGTCGAGGCCGATGCGGACGGCGGTGCCGGGCAGCGTGTCGGCGAAGGTGCTCTTGCCGCTGCCCGCGGGTCCGGTCAGGTGGATCAGCCGGGGGAACTCCCCGGAGCGCCAGCGCCAGGTGGCGGCCACGGCCTCGTCGGCGCCGCCGATCCGTCCGGCGGCGTACGCGGCCCGGGCCTCCGTCCAGCAGCGGTCGGCCGCGTCGGGATCGAGGGCGGCGAGTGCGCCGCGCAGCCCGGACCGCAGCGGTTCCAGCGGCTCGGGGCCGAGCAGGCCGGCCTCCTCCGCGTGCAGCGCCGACCACTCGGTCTGCTCGCGGGCGGCGCCGTCCGGCGCGGCCGCGGACGCCACGGCGTGGAGCACGCCCAGGTCGGCGGCGAGCGCCACACGGGCGAGGCCGCCCGCGCGCTCCTCGTCGGGGTAAGGCCGGTGCAGGGCCGTGTGCAGTCCGGCCAGGTCGGCCACGCGCCGGGCCTGCGCCATGCCGAGCGGCCCGGCGAGGCGGGGCGCGAGGCGGACGCGGGGGTTGTCGTGCAGCAGCGCGGCGAGGACCCCGGCCAGCCGGGCGTCCCCGGTGCGTCCGAGCACGTCGAGCCGGGCGGAGACGTCGGCGGCGCGGTCGGCGGCCCCCGGGCCCGTGACGGGGACGCCCACGGCGGCGGCGAGCGCCCCGGCGTCGGGGGCCGCGCCGGAACGTACCGCCCACAGCGGGGCGGCCGGGCCGAGCCCGTTCTCGACGACGGGGGCGTGCATCCAGTGGGTGCCGGTGGTCACATGGCGTGCGCGCACCCACTTGGCGACATGCCGGCCGAACTCCTCGTACCGGAAGCCCTCGACGGTGCGGACGACGTAGCCCTCCTGCCGCGCCGTGTCGAGCCGCAGCGCGCGCAGCGCGCGTTCGTCGTACGTGCCGCGCCACAGCACCGGCGGCACCGGGATCCCGATCCGCCGCAGGAAGCGCACCGTGCCGTCCCAGTCGAGGCAGTGGTCGCCGTCCCACACCGAGAAACCGTAGAACCAGCTGTCCAGGTCCTCGTAGGCGAGGGAGTGGCGGGCGTGCAGATTCTCCCCGCACACCCGCAGGCCGGGCGGCAGGGAGGGGCCGATCCGCCCCTGGAGCGCCTTGACCCACGCCCGGGAGGGGTGGTGGGCCGAGTCGAGCGACCGGGCGTGCATCCCGTCGCGGTAGAGCGTGGTGTTCTCGCCGTCGAGTTTCTCGGTGACGACGACCTCGCGGCCCCGGAGCGCTCCGGTGTCCCCGGCGCGTATGTCGTCCGGCGTGGCCCCGGGCGACCAGGGCAGGTGCGGTGTGCGTGGATAGTGCGTGCGCATGGTGCCGGAATCCCCCGTGAGATGTGGTGCGCACTCACCGTAGGAACGCGGGAACCCGTGGGCCACCGATTAATCGGGGCGCACCACGGGGGAGGAATCAATTCCGGGAAACGAACGATCAGTGCGCGGCATCCCAATTCCTCGCACATGTAAGCACATTAATTGGGCCCTTGAGTTCTGCCCGTGAACGATTCCGGCTCCTCACGCTCAACAGGCTGCTCCCCTGCCGACGCGTCGCAGCACCCTCCGTCCGTCGCTGTGGGGCGGGGCGATCACAGCCGTCGTCCTGCTCGGCCACTGGGCCGTCACGCCGGGCACGAACGGCGACCTCCGGTACGTCCTCTGGTCGCCATGCGCGCATCCTCGCGCACAGGCCGCGGACGGGACCGGGTAGCGGCCGCAAAATGCTTGGTGGGGGCGGGGGGTGGGGCGGAATGATGGGCGGGTGACGTTCGTGGAGGTCGCCTGCGACGAGTCGGGCTGGGACGGCGAGAACCTGATCGGCGGGAACACGGACGTCTTCGCGCACGCGGGCGTGTGTGTCGCGGGCGAGGCCGCGGCCCGGGCCCTGCGGGAGATACGTGAGCGGATCCGCTCGCCCGCCGAGGAGTACAAGGCGAACCATCTGCTGCGCGAGAAGCACCGGGCGGTGCTGGAGTGGTTCCTGAGGCCGGCGGGGCCGCTGGGCGGCGACGCCTCGGTGCACCTCGTCGACAAGGCGTGGTTCGTGGTCGTGGCGGTCGTCGGCGTGCTGGCCCCGGGGCCGTCCGCCGCGGTGCGGGCGGCCGTGCTGTACCGCGAGGGAAGGCGCACCCTGGACGCGGCGCGGTGGCGCGCGTTCCTCCGGGCCGCCAACGAGCTGGTGCGCACCAGGAACCACGAGGACGGGAACGCTCCCGTCGACCCGTTCTACCGGGCTCTGGAGGCGCTGGATCCCGCGGACGGCGGTGACGGCGCCCTCTCCGGGGTCGTCGGGGTGCTGCGTAGGGCCAGGCCACGGGCGGAGGCGTTCCGGGCGCGGCTCGCGGCGGCGCCGGACGCGATGGAGCCCCTGGATCCGCTCTTCCCCGCGCTGGAGCGCACGACAGCGCGCTGGTGCGAGGGCGGGGCGCGGGTGCACATCGTGCACGACCGGCAGAACTCGCTCACCGAGGAGCGGATCGCACGGCTCGGGGCGGCCCTGGCGCCGGAACTGCGGCCGGCGGGGCTGCGGCTGGCCGAGTCGCGCCACGACCCGCGGATCCAGCTCGCCGACTTCCTCGCCGGAGTCGCGCGGAAGCTGGCCTCTGACGAGCTGGCCGGCCGCGGTGACACGGCGCTGACCGGCCTGCTGCGGCCCTACGTGGATCCGCTCTCGGTGTGGGGCGACGACCGGAGCTGGTCGCGGCTGGGGCCCGTGCCCGCCGCGACCGGGCCCCGGCCGCCGGCGCCTCAGCTCGCGCCGCTGAGCTTCGTGACGCGGTGCGCCAGGGCGACGGAGTAGCTCTGCCCGCGGTCCTGCGGGGAGATCTGCGCCATCGTGGCGAGCGTGACCCGGCTCATGTGCGTGCGGTGCTCCGGGATCAGCGAGCGGTACTCGGGGGTGACGACCGGCTGGGCGAGGGGGCGCGGGAGAAGGGCCGTTCCTGGATCCAGGAGCGGTCGAAGTCCGGGTTGAGCCGCTGCGGGTACGGGATGAACCGGTCCAGCAGCTCCGCGGAGCCGGTGGTGAAGCGCCAGTCGTCCCGCGGCACGTGGTCGGGACGGCCCGTCGTCTCCTGCGGCGGGCCGTCCCGACCGGCGCGGATCAGGATCCGCCGTCCTCCGCGACCGGGCCCGGGACTCCGTCGGCGGCCGTGGGCGTGGCGGCCCCGGCGTCCTCCCAGGCGCGCAGACAGGCCTTGATCGCCTGCCGGTTGCGTCGCAGCACGTCGATGCGGCGTTCGATGCCGCCGAGTTGGCGTCGCAGTCCGTCCAGATCCTTCGCCGCCGGACACGCGGCCGGGGTCTTCGCCTCATCCCGCCTACGCGGGGACGGAGCCCTGCCGGCCCGTGGGCGTGTGCGCCTCACGCGGTGGCGGGCCTCTCGGGTACGCACCGCCATGCCAGGACCGCGGCGGCCAGATAGGCGAGCGCCCCGACGGCCATCGCGAGACGCAGCCCCGTGCCGTAGTCGGCGGCGGTGGCGAGCAGGGTGCCGCCGAGTGCCACGCCGGTGGCGCTGCCGATCTGGCGGGTGGTGTTGAACAGGGCGGAGGCCGTCCCCGAGTACCCCGGGGGCGCGGCCGCCATCACGGTGGTGGTCGTGCCGGTGAGGGCGAAGGAGGTGCCGAAGCCCGCGGCGGTCATCGGGGCCACCAGCAGCGGGTAGGCGGGGTCGGTGCCCGCCGCGGCCCAGCCGGCCAGCCCGAGGGCGGCCACGAGCATGCCGGTGACGACCAGCGGGCGGTCGCCGGTCCTGCGGGCCAGCCGCCCGGACAGGACGGAGGCGAACATGGTCATCGCCACCGCGGGGAAGAGCGCCAGCCCGGTGCCGAGGGCGCTGAAGCCGCGCTGGTGCTGGAAGTACAGGCTGGCGGTGAACACCATGCCGTAGAAGGCGAAGTTGAACAGCAGCCCGATCACGGCGCCACCGCCGATCGCACGCGAGCGCAGCAGGCCCGGCGGGATGGCGGGGGACCGCGCCATCCGCTCGCGCACGGCGAAGGCCGCGGCCGCCAGCAGGGCCAGGCCCGCCCACGCCAGGACGGCCGGATCGGACCAGCCGCGCCGGCCGGCCTCGTTGAGGGCGGCGGTGAGCAGCGCGACCGCCGCCACGACCGCGCACTGCGCGGGCCAGTCCAGGGCCCGGTCGGCGCGCCGGGGCGAGGGCGCCACGTGCCGCAGCGTGAGCACCAGGCAGGCGACGCCGACGGGCAGGTTGACCAGGAACACCCATCGCCAGCCCACCGTGGAGACGAGCAGCCCGCCCAGCAGCGGTCCGGCGGAGGCCGCGATGCCCGCCATCGAACCCCACAGCCCGACGGCCCGCGAGCGCGCGGCGGGAGCCGGGTAGGCCTGCTGGAGCAGTGCCAGCGAGCCGGGCACGATCAACGCCGCGCCCAGCCCCTCCACCAGGCGGGCCGCGACCAGGGACGGGGTGTTCTGCGCGAGCGCGCACGCGGCCGAGGCGGCGGTGAACACGGCCACGCCGGTGCAGAAGATCCGGCGGTTCCCCAGCCGGTCGCCCAGCGCGCCAGCGGTCAGCAGCAGTCCGGCGAACACCATGGTGTACCCGTCGGTGATCCACTGGATCCCGGTGAGCGAGGCCGACAGCTCCCGGCCCACCACGGGCACGGCGACGTTGACGACGGTCACGTCCAGGATGACCATGAAGTACCCGGCGCACACCGCGAACAGCGGCGTCCGGGACCACGGCCCGGCCTCCCGCCCCGGCCCGGGGACGGGCGCGTGCGCGGACCCACCCCCCTCGGCGGCCTCCGCGAACGGCATGCCCTCGACCCCATCCCGTACGCATCGGTTCAGTGCCGGATGTCACAGTAAGGGGTACTTCGCTCGCATTCGGGGGATCGGCGCGCTGACCCAGGACCGCTCGGCTCGTGCCGCTCAGCCCGGTCCGGCGGAGCGGCGGCGCAGCAGGTAGGTGTCCATGATCCAGCCCTTGCGTTCGCGGGCCTCGGTGCGTGCCCGGACGATGCGCTCCGAGGTCTCGGCGAGCGGGCCGGAGAGCAGGATCTCGTCCTCGGTGCCCAGATAGGCGCCGTAGTGGATGTCCACGCCCTCGGGGTCGAGCCTGGTGAAGGCGTCACGGCCGTCGAGCATGACCACCACGTCGTCGACACCCTCGGGGAGGCCCTCGGCGAGACGGCGGCCGGTGGTGATCTGCAGGGGGCGGCCCACTCGAGTGAGGGTGAGGCGGTGGCGTGCCGCGAGGGCGGCGACGCTGCTGATCCCCGGAACGACCTCGTAGGTGCAGGACCCGGGCGCGCGGGCGAGGGCCTCGTCGACCACGGCGATCACGCTGTCGTAGAGGGACGGGTCGCCCCAGACCAGGAAGGCCCCGGTCTCCCCGGGGCCCAGATGGGCGGCGAGGAGTTCCGCCACGAGGTCGGCGCGGCGCCGGCGCCAGTCGTCGACGGCGTCCGCGTAGCCGGGCGCGGTGCGGTCGCGCTCGGCGTCGGGGACCTCGACGAGGCGGTGCCCGGGGCGGGCGTGCTCCACCAGCATGTGCCGGCGCAGGCGGATCAGGTCCTGGCGTTCCTCCGGCTTGCCGAGGACGAAGAAGACGTCCGTACGGCCGATTGCCTTGACCGCCTGAAGGGTGAGGTGTTCGGGATCGCCCGCGCCGATGCCGATGACGAGGATGTGTCGCATGCGGTGATTGTGCCCTGTGGTGTGCCCGTGGCGGCCACCACGGCAACTGTTCCCGGGACGTCCTGTGATGTCCCTCACGGCGGATTGGGCGGTTACGGTGCGACTTAGTAGCTGGCACCCGCACGGCATATATGATCCATCCGGAACGGAATGGGACATATTTCGCACAGGGGGGCGACGGCATCCGATCCGTACGGCGTCGTGGGCCACTCCCGGGGCGGGGACTGCTTTCTGAAGGACCATCAGGTCTCTTCCGGATGATGAATTCGGTGCCGCGGCACGCTCACCCGCCGGGCGCAAGAGGCGTCTTGGCTACGAGTCCGCGTAGTACCGATCTTTCATTGCCCGATGTTCGGGACGGTCCACACAATGGCCGGGCCCGCACGCCATCACGGCAGCTCAGGCGGGTTGTGAACACGGACGCCGAACCCTCGAGTGAGGTCACGCAATGACGAAGCACCGCCGGACGAAGCACTTCCGGAAGATGGCCGTCGCCGCCCTCGCCGTCGCCGCCGTGGGTGTGCCCTCGGTAGCCATGGCTTGCGTCGACGGTCAGCAGGGCCCGCAGAACAACGAGTCCCAGGGCCGCTGGAAGCACGCGTCGTGGGACGGATCCTGGAACGGCACGTGGTCCAAGGGCGGCCACTGGGGCGGCCACTGGGGCGGCCGGCCGTCCTCGGCCCCCTCCTCCGCACCGTCGGCCCCGGCCCCCTCCGCGCCGTCGTCGGCGCCCTCCGCGGCGCCGAGTTCCCCGGCGGCCGGTTCCGGCTCCACCCTGACGGGAGCGGCGGCCACCGTGCTCGACCTGGTGAACCAGGAGCGCGCGAAGGTCGGCTGCTCGGCCCTGAAGGTCAACTCCAAGCTGACCAAGGCCGCACAGGACCACAGCAAGGACATGGCCTCGCACCAGAACATGTCGCACACCGGCTCCGACGGCTCGTCCCCCGCCGACCGCATCTCCTCGAGCGGCTACAGCTGGAGCAGCTACGGCGAGAACGTGGCCTACGGCTACGCCTCCGCCTCCAGCGTGATGAGCGGCTGGATGTCCAGCCCGGATCACAAGCGGAACATACTGGACTGCTCCTTCAAGGAGATAGGGATCGGACTGGCGCAGCCCGGCAACTACTGGACGCAGGACTTCGGCGCCGCGCGCTGACGCCGTGCGCCGGGAGGACCGGCCGCCCCCGTGGCGGCCGGGCCTCCCGGCATGCGTACGGCGGGATCAGCGCAGCCCGCGGCCGAGCGCGTTGATCAGCTCGCCGTCGGAGGTGTCCCCGCTCAGCTCCCAGAAGAAGGCGCCGCCGAGTCCCTGGGACTTGGCCCAGGCGGCCTTGCCGCGGACGGTGAGCGGGGTGTCGTAGCTCCACCACTCGTCGCCGCAGCGGGCGTACGCGGTGCCCGCGACCACGTGCGTGGCCGGGCACCGGGTCTTGAGCACCTTGTAGTCCTCGCTGCCCGGCTCCCACGTGCCGGGGGCCGGTCCGGTGGCGCTGCCGCCGGGCGCCGTCTGCGTCACCCCGCTCCAGCCGCGGCCGTAGAAGCCGAGGCCGAGCAGGAGTTTGCGGGCGGGGATGCCCAGGCGGAGCAGCTTGTGGACGGTCGCCGCGGCGTTGGCGCCCTGCGCGGGGATGCCCCGGTAGGAGGTGAGCGGGGAGTGCGGGGCGGTCGGGCCGGTGGCGGACCAGGTGCCGAAGTAGTCGTAGGTCATCGGGTTGTACCAGTCGACGTACTTCGCGGCGCCCGCGTAGTCCGCGGCCTCGATCTTGCCGCCGTCCGAGGCGTCGGCGGTGATGGCGGCGGTGACCAGGTTCTTCTTGCCGAAGCGGTGGCGCAGCGCGCCCATCAGGTCCGTGTACGCGGTGGGGCCGCTGGTGTCGCAGGACATGCCGCAGGCGTTGGGGTACTCCCAGTCGATGTCGATGCCGTCGAAGACGTCGGCCCAGCGCGGGTCCTCGACGAGGTCGTAACAGGAGTCGGCGAAGGCCTTCGGGTCGGCGGCGGCCTGCGTGAAGCCGGGCGACCAGGTCCAGCCGCCGAAGCTCCAGAGGATCTTGATGTTCGGGTACTGCTTCTTGAGCTTGCGCAGCTGGTTGAAGTTGCCGTGCAGCGCGCCTTCCGCGGTGCTGTCGGCGACGCCGTCGACGCTGCCCGCCGCGTCGTAGGGCTTCTGGTAGTCGGCCCACTCGTCGCCGACGGCGCACTTGCCGTCCGTCACGTTGCCGAAGGCGTAGTTGATGTGGGTGAGCCGGGAGGCGGCGCCCGAGGTGACGACGTTCTTGACGTGGTAGTCGCGGGCGTAGATGCCCCAGTCGATGAAGTAGCCGACCACCTTCGAGGTGGTGTGCGGGGCGGGGTGGCCGTGGGACGCCGCCGCGGAGACCGGCTGGGCCGCGGCGGGGCCGGTGACCAGGCTCGCGGTGAGCAGCGCCGTGCCTGCGGCGACGAGGCCGACCAGGGCTCTGCGGAACCGTGATCCCTGCTGTCTGGGCATGGAGTCACCTCTGGTGAGGAAGCGGTCGTGAGCGCGCGAGGGTGCGGGGACACCCTAGAAGGACTAGACCAATAGGGTCAATGGTCTGCACCAATAAGGAAGTCCCCGCTCCCCACGCGGCGCTGACCGCACGTCAGAAGGTCCGCCGCGGCGGCCCGGGGGCGGCCGGGCGGCGCGTTGTCCTGGGCACGGTGGGCGTGGGCGTGCGCCACGGGGGCCGCCGGGCCAGTCGCCGATGAAGCCCAGGTCGAAGACGGCCTCGACGCGGCGGCCGGCCCACTCGGCGGGGACGGTGCCGAGGGCCCCTATCCAACTGGTGGAGCAGGGGGTGCCCCAGCGGTCACCGGTGGCGAAGGGGACGTACTCGGCTGCCGGCGCCTCGCTCACGGGCACCGGCTCGCCGTCCACGTGCCACGCGGTGATCGTCAGCGGCACCTACGCGGCGTACACCTCGGGGCGGATGCGCTGTTCGAGGACGCGGTCGAGGCGCGCCTCGACCTGCTTGCGGTCGTCGTGCATGGGTGCGGGTCCCCTCAGTCCCGGAGGTAGGCGAGGTCGGGTACGTGCTTGCGGTAGCCGTCGAGCAGGCGCTGGGCGACGGCGACGGAGTCGACGAGCGGGTGCAGCGCGAAGGCACGCAGGGCGGCGGAGCGGTCGCCGGTGGCGGCGGCCGCGATGACGTTGCGCTCGACGGCCTTGACGGAGGTGACCAGGCCGACGGCGTGGTCGGGCAGCGGGTCGCCGACGATCGGGCGGGCGCCGTTGGCGTCCACGTGGCAGGGCACCTCGACGACGGCCTCGGCGTCCAGCGGCTCTATGGCGCGCCGGTTGCGGACGTTGAGGATCAGGGTCGTGCGCTCGTCGAGGGCGATGGCGCGCATGAGGGCGAGGGCGACCTTCTCGTAGCCGCCGGACTCCAGGTCGCAGGAGTCGCGTTCGCCGGCCCCGGCGGCCTCGCGGACGTCGGCGCCGTAAGTGGTCTCGCGCTCCAGGCGGGTGGCGTCCCAGGCCGCGAAGGGCTCGGTCCCCGGGGCGCGCATCTTCTCGTAGAAGCGCTGCTGCTGGTCGAGGAGGAAGGCGCCTCGGGTGTGCTCCGCCTCGCGGGCGGCGGCGACGGACTCGCGGTTGAAGTAGTAGTAGTGCAGGTACTCGTTGGGCACCGCGCCGAGGGTGCGCAGCCAGTCGGCGCCGAAGAGCCTGCCCTCCTCGAAGGAGGTCAGCGCGGCCTCGTCGGCGAGCAGCCGGGGCAGCAGGTCGACGCCGTCGACGCGGACCGCCCGCAGCCAGCCCAGGTGGTTCAGGCCCGCGTAGTCGAACCAGGCCCGGCCCGGGTCGATGCCCAGCGCCCGCGCCACGCGCTTGTTGAGGCCCACCGGCGAGTCGCAGATGCCGATGACGCGGTCCCCCAGGTGGTGGGACATCGCCTCGGTGACCATGCCGGCGGGGTTGGTGAAGTTGATGACCCAGGCCTCGGGGGCGAGCCGGGCGATGCGCTGGGCGATGTCGACGGCGACGGGGATGGTGCGCAGCCCGTACGCGATGCCGCCGGGGCCGACCGTCTCCTGCCCGAGGACGCCCTCGGCGAGGGCGACGCGCTCGTCGACGACGCGTCCGGCGAGTCCGCCGACGCGGATCGCGGAGAAGACGAAGTCGGCGCCGGTGACGGCCTCGTCGAGGTCGGTGGTGACGGTGACCCCAGGCGCGTCGGGGTATCCCTCCGCCTGCTGCCGCAGCACCCGGACGATCGCGTCGAGCCGGGCGGGGTCCAGGTCGTGCAGGGTCACATGGGTGACGCGGCCCTCGGCGCGGTCCTCCAGCAGGGCGCGGTAGACCAGCGGAACGCGGAAACCGCCTCCGCCGAGAATCGTGAGTTTCATGCCTCGACCACCTCCACCCCCGCCTCGCGCAGCGAGGTCCGGGTCGTCGCGTCCGCCGGGGCATTGGTCACCACGACGTCGATGTCCTCGGGCCCGCAGACCCGGGCCATGCCGGTGCCGGGGAACTTCCCGGCGTCCGCCGCGAGCACCACCTGGTCGCTCGCGGCGATCATGGCCCGTTTGACGGGCACCTCCACGGCGGTCGTGTCCAGTATCTGCCCGTCCGGGCGGATCCCGCTGGTGCCGAGGATGAGCCGGTCGGCCCGGACCTGGCGCAGGTTGTCCTCGGTGAGGAAGCCCACCAGGGAGCGGCACTCGCGGCGCACGACCCCGCCGAGCAGCACCAGTTGGATGTCCTTCTCGTCCTGCAGCTCCTCGTAGACCGCGAGGTTGCCGGTGATCACCGTGAGGGAACGGCCGCGCAACCGGCGGGCGACCCGCAGCGCGGTGGTCCCGATGTCCAGCAGGACCGTCTCGCCGTCCTGGATGATCTCGGCGCAGCGGACGGCGATGGCGTCCTTGGCCTCGACGCGGACGGCGGCGACGTCCGGGAACGGGTCGTCCTCGCCGGTGAGCGGTATCGCGCCGCCGTAGACCCGCTTCAGCAGGCCTTCGTCCTCGAGCTGGATCAGGTCCCGGCGGATCGTGGCCTGGCTGGCGCCGATCTGCCCGGCCAGCGCGGTCACCGAGGTGGGGCCGTCCGACCGCAGGGCGCGGAGGATCAGCTCATGTCGTCGGTCGGGGAGCATGGCACGAACACTACGCCCGCCTTCTGCAAAGTCAATCAAAGTCGAGCAGATTTGTGATTGACCCTTGTCAAACCACTGCATACTTCGGCGGCCAGAAGACCATCGACGTCTTCGGGCCGGCCGCCGAGGCGATTCCGCCCCAAGGGGCTCACCGCCCGCCTCGTGCTGATCGGCGCCGTCCGCGGCTGACCGCACGACTCCCGGGGCACCGGGACGAACTGCGGCGCCCGGCGCCCCGGGACGCCCTCGCCGGGCGGTCAGCCCGGCTGGACCGTGACGACGCCGGTCCCGGTGGTGGCCGTGATGCGGTGCGGCGATGAGGGGTCGGTGGGCACGGAGACCTCCTTCATCCCGACGTCGGCGGTGGCCCGCACGTCGTACGCGGAGCCGGACGGCACGGTGACGGTCACCGCGCCGTTCCCGGTGGCCGCGTCGACGTTCCCCGGCGCGACCGTGAAGGCCGCCTCGACGGTGCCGTTCCCGCTCTTCAGGGTCGCCCTGCGGGCGCCCAGCGCGGTGCCCGCGACGCCGCCGTTCCGCGTGGTGAGGTCCACCGGGCCGGCCACCCCCTCCACGTCGACGTCACCGTTGTCGAGCGTGACGGTGACCGGCGTGGCCGCGGGCACCGTGACGACGTAGTCGACCCGGCACGGCAGACTGCCCCCGCACCCGGAGCCGGTCAGCTCCAAGGTGCCGTCCGCGACGTGGTGGCGAGTGGTGGGCCTGACGTCCCCGTACTCCAGCGTCTCCACCACCGACATCGGCCCGCTGCGCACGGTGACCCGCACGGAGCCGTTCACATTGCGCACCTTGAGGGCCTTCGCTCCGGAGACCTCGTACGAGTGCGGCGATGACCCGGCCGAGGCGCCGCCGGCCGCCCCGGGGCTCGAAGCGGGCGCGGACCTCGCCGCGGACCCCGGGGCCGAGGGCTCCCGCTCGCCGCCGCCCGCGTCGCAGGAGGCGACGAACCCGGTCGCCGCGAGGGCCAGGACGGCCGCCACCACGCGCCAACTCTTCACCACTGCCTTCTCCTTGCACGTCGTCAACAACCGCCCCATGGGGAGCATATCGCTGCAAAGGAGGCATTCCCGATCCTCCGATGGGGTGACCCGCCGGCCCGGACGCGGGCACACGCGCTTCGACCGGGGCGCGGCGAACGGGCGGCAGCCGGCGTCCGGGTGGCGCGCGGTCGGGCGGGGGAAGAGGCGTGGCGGTCGCGCCGGGCGCCCGCCGCCCACCGCTACGGTCCGTGCATGGGACCGGGTATCGCCTTCGCTCTGTGTGCCGCCGTGCTGATGGGGACGGCGACCGTGATACAGGCCATGGGAGCGCGCCGGGCCGCCGCGGGGACACCGGGGGCGCCCGGGTCGGGGGCGCGGACGCTGCTGGCGGCGCTGCGGCGCTGGCCGTTCGTGGTCGGCGTCGGGATGGACATGCTGGGCTTCGCGGCGGAGCTGATCGCCCTGCGGTCCGTGGCGCTGTTCGTGGTCGAGGCGGCGCTGGCGTCCTCCCTCGCGGTCACCGCGGTCGTTGCGGCGCTGCTGCTCAAGGTCCGGCTGCGCGCGGCGGAGTGGACGGCGGTGGGGGCGGTGTGCGCCGGGCTCGCCGTGCTCGCGGTGTCGGCGGGCCGGGACGGCCGCGGTGAAGGGGACGTGCGGCTGCGGCTGGCGATCCTCGTCACGGCGGTGGTACTGGCGGTCGCGGGCCGGGTCGTGGAGAGCCGCGTGGCGCGGAGCAGGGCGGCCGTGCTCGGTGCCGTGGCCGGGCTGAGCTTCGGCGTCGTGGCGGTGGCGGTGCGGATGCTGATCGGCTTTTACATGGGCGAGTTGCTCGCCGATCCCGCGACGTACGCCGTGGTGATCTCGGGGATCACCGGCTTCGTCTTCCTCGTCGATGCCCTCCAGGCGGGCTCGGTGACCGCCGCGACGGCGGCGATGGTGATCACCGAGTCGCTGTGGCCGGCGGTCTTCGGGGTGGTGTGGCTGGGGGACTCGACGCGCCACGACCGCGCCCCGCTGGCCGTCCTCGGCTTCGTGCTGTCGATCGCGGGGGCCCTGGCCCTGGCACGGTTCGGGGAGGCCGAGCAGAACGCGCCGCCCGCGTGAGCCGCGGGCGGCGCGCCGTACGGGGCCGGTTCGGCGGATCAGCGCGTCACCGTCCGGGCCAGGTCCACTCGGCGACCTCGGGCAGGTCCATGCCGTGCTCGCGGATCCAGGCGTGGTGGCGCAGCCGGGAGTCCTCCATCAGCTGCCGTACCGGCGCGGCCCGTACGGCGAGTCCCGGGACGCGGTCGATGACGTCCATGACCAGCCGGAAGCGGTCGAGGTCGTTGCGGACGACCATGTCGAAGGGCGTGGTCGTGGTGCCGATCTCCTTGTAGCCGCGCACGTGCAGGTTCACGTGTCCGGCGCGGCGGTAGGCGAGGCGGTGGATGAGCCACGGGTACCCGTGGTAGGCGAAGATGACCGGCTTGTCGCGGGTGAACAGCGCGTCGTAGTCGGGGTCGGCCATGCCGTGCGGATGCTCGTCCCGCGGCAGCAGCCGGGCGAGGTCGACGACGTTGACCACCCGTACGGACAGCTCGGGCAGGTGACGGCGGATCAGGGAGGCGGCGGCCAGGACCTCCTGGGTGGGCACGTCGCCGGCGCAGGCGAGGACGACGTCGGGTTCGCGGGTGCCGTCCTCGGTGCCGGCCCACTGCCATACGCCGGCGCCGCGGGCGCAGTGGGCGCGGGCGGCGTCGAGGTCGAGCCAGTCGAAGCAGGGCTGCTTGCCCGCGACGACGACGTTGACGTAGTCGCGGCTGTGCAGCACGTGCTCGGCGGTCGACAGCAGGGTGTTGGCGTCCGGCGGCAGGTAGACCCGGACGACCTCGGGCGCCTTGTTGAGGATGTGGTCGATGAATCCGGGGTCCTGGTGGGAGAAGCCGTTGTGGTCCTGCCGCCACACGTGCGAGGTGAGCAGGTAGTTGAGGGAGGCGATGGGCCGGCGCCAGGGCAGCGCCCTGGTGGTGCGCAGCCACTTGATGTGCTGGTTGACCATCGAGTCGACGATGTGGACGAAGGCCTCGTAGCAGGAGAACAGCCCGTGCCGGCCGGTGAGGAGGTAGCCCTCCAGCCAGCCCTGGCAGGTGTGCTCGGACAGGATCTCCATGACGCGGCCGTGCCGGTCGAGGTACTCGTCGACGTCGAGGATCTCCGCCTGCCAGGCCTTGCCGCTGGCCTCGTAGACGGCCTGGAGCCGGTTGGAGGCGGTCTCGTCCGGGCCGACCAGCCGGAAGTCTCGGCGCTCCGCCGTGTCGGCCATGACCCGTTCCAGCAGACTGCCCAGGATCCGGGTGGGCTCGTGGAGGGTGGCCCCGGGCTTGTCGACCTCGACGGCGAAGCGCTCCAGCGGCGGCACGGGCAGATCGCGCAGCAGCAGCCCGCCGTTGGCGTACGGGGTGGCGCCGAGCCGCAGGTCGCCCTCGGGCACGCAGGCCAGCACCTGCCCGGTGGGGGCGCCGTGCTCGTCGAACAGCTCCTGCGGCCGGTACGAGCGCATCCACTCCTCGAGCTGCCGCAGGTGCGCGGGGTTGTCGCGGACCGCGGCCATCGGCACCTGGTGGGCGCGCCAAGTCCCCTCCACGGGCACTCCGTCGACCTCGGCCGGGCCGGTCCAGCCCTTGGGGGTGCGCAGCACGATCATGGGCCAGCGGGGACGCCCGCCGTTGCCGCCGCCGTTCCTGGCGGCGCCCTGGATCTGCGCGATGCGGTCCAGGGCGGAGTCCATCGCCTCTGCCATCGCGCCGTGGACGGCCAGCGGGTCGTCGCCCGTGACGTGCAGGGGTTCGTGGCCGTAACCGCGCAGCAGCTCGTCGAGCTCGCTCTCGGGCAACCGGGCCAGCACGGTCGGGTTGGCGATCTTGTAGCCGTTCAGGTGGAGGACCGGCAGGACGGCGCCGTCGTGGACGGGGTCGAGGAACTTGTTGGAGTGCCAGGAGGCGGCCAGCGGCCCGGTCTCGGCCTCTCCGTCACCGATGACGCAGGCGACCACCAGGTCGGGGTGGTCGAAGGCGGCTCCGTAGGCGTGCGAGAGGGAGTAGCCCAGTTCGCCGCCCTCGTGGATCGACCCGGGGGTCTCCGGGGCGACGTGGCTCGGCACGCCCCCGGGGAAGGAGAACTGCCGGAACAGCCTGGCCATGCCGGTGGCGTCGCGGGGGACGTCCGGGTAGGTCTGCGAGTAGCTGCCCTCCAGCCACGCGTTCGCCAGGACGGCCGGGCCGCCGTGGCCCGGGCCCCAGATGGCCAGCGCCCGCTGCCCGCGGGCCCTGATCACCCGGTTGAGATGGGTGTGCACGAGATTCAGGCCGGGTGAGGTGCCCCAGTGGCCGAGCAGCCGTGGTTTCACGTGTTCGGGGCGGAGCGGTTCGGCCAGGAGCGGATTGCCCATCAGGTAGATCTGGCCGACGGCCAGGTAGTTCGCGGCGCGCCAATGGGCGTCGAGGGCATGGAGCTCCTCGTCGTGCATGGCTTCCTCCGAAACGTCGGGTACGGGGGATCTCCTCTCCAGACTCGGCATTCCCGGTGACGGTCCGCTAGGGCCGGATGGGGCCTCTTGCGGTTGTCCGAATGCCGCCGGATTGTTCGACACGAGCCGTGATCTGGAGTCCGCGTGCCGGAGGAAGGAACAGGGAAGATCGCGGATTGAGCGGATTCGTGCGATCGGGACCGCTTTCACCGCATCCCCGGCACGGCCCCGCCGCCAGGGCCTACGGTCCCGGAATCGGCCCCGTAGGCACGACCCGGATGGACAGGGGAAACCACGATGCACAAGACCCGGCCCGACTCGGCGTCGGCCCCGGCGGTCGGCGACCCCGCCGCCGAGGAGATGTTCCGCGCCCTGCTCGAGGCGGCCCCGGACGCCATGGTCATCGTGGACGACACCGGCACCATCAGACTGGTCAACGCCCAGACCGAGTCGCTGTTCGGCCACACCCGGCAGGAGCTGCTGGGCCACCCCGTCGAAGTGCTCGTGCCCCGGCGTTTCCGGAGCCACCACCCCACCTACCGGCACGGCTACGCGGACAACCAGCAGGTGCGGCCGATGGGCGCCGGGCTGGAGCTGTACGGACTCCGCAAGGACGGCCGGGAGTTCCCGGTGGAGATCAGCCTCAGCCCGCTGCAGACCGCCGACGGCCTGCTGATCTCGGCGGCGGTGCGCGACGTCAGCGAGCGCAAGGCCGCCGAGGAGCGCATCAACGAGCTGGCGGTGCTGGTCGAGTCGTCCCAGGACGCGATCCTCGCCAAGACCCTCGACGGCCGGATCACCTACTGGAACGCGGCGGCGCAGCGGCTGTACGGCTACTCCTCGGAGGAGGCCATCGGCCGGCACGTGTCGATGCTGGCCCCGGCGCATCTGAAAGAGGAGATCGCGACCCTGCTGGACCGGCTGTCGCGCGGCGAGCGGGTCGAGCACTTCGAGACGCTGCGGGTCACGAGCACCGGGCGGCTGCTGGACGTGGACGTCACCCTCTGGCCGATCCGCGGCCGGGACGGGTCCATCGTCGGGGCCTGCTCCATCGTGCGCGACATCGCCGACCTCAAACGCGCCGAGGAGGAGCTGACGGAGCTGTACCGGCAGCAGCGGCACATCGCCCTGACCCTCCAGCGCAGCCTCATGGGGTCACCTGCGGAGCCGCCCGGTATGCGCACCGCCAGCCGGTACTTCCCCGCGACGCAGGGCGCGGGCGTCGGCGGCGACTGGTTCGACCTCATCCCGCTGGGCGGCGGTCAGGTGGGCGTGCTCATCGGCGATGTGATGGGCAGGGGCCTGGAGGCCGCCGCCGTGATGGGGCAGCTGCGGTCGGCTGCGCGCGCGCTGGCCAAGACCGGCATACCCCCGCGGCAGCTGATGCAGGCGCTCGACGCCTTCGTCACCGACCTGCCCGACCAGCTCGTCACCTGCTGCTATCTCGTGGTGGACCCGGACGCGGGCGAGGTGACGGTCTGCTCCGCGGGGCATCTGCCGGTGCTGCTGGTCGACCCGGGTCCCGAGGCCGCCGTACGCGAGCTGCCCGCGCCGATCAGTGTGCCCCTCGGTGTCGGCGACGTGCCCCACCAGCAGGTCTGCCTGCCCGTACCGGCCGGGTCGACACTCGTGCTGTACACGGACGGGCTGGTCGAGACCCCGCGCTCCGACATCGACGAGCAACTGGGGCGCCTCGGAATGGAGTTGTGCACCGCCTTCGGTCGGTCCGCGGGGCTGGAGGAGGCCGCCGACATGGTGCTGGCCTCGCTACGCCCCGACGCCGACGGCCACGCCGACGACGTCACACTGCTGCTCGCCCGGCTGCCCGAGGCGCCGCTCGCCGCGACCGCCATGGAGGTGCCGAGCCACCCCTCGGCGGTGGCCGAAGCGCGTGGTTTTGTACGCGAGACCCTGCGCGCCTGGGGGTGCGACCCGATCTCGGACGCCGCCTGCCTGCTGGCCTCGGAGGTGCTCACCAACGCCGTGCGGCACGCCCAGGGGCCCTTGCGGCTGCGGCTGCACCGGACGGACCACGACGTCACAGTCGAGGTCACCGACCACAGCACACACATCCCGGAGCGCCGGCCCGCCGAACTCGGCGACGAGTCGGGGCGCGGGCTGCTTCTGGTCGAGGCCCTGGCCACGGGCTGGGGCACCCGGCCGTCCAGCGACGGCAAGACCGTCTGGTTCACCCTTCAGCTGACGCATCCGTGACGGGCCGGCCGCCGCCGCCCGTCACCTCGACGAAGTGCGGGTTGTGCATCACGCCGAGAAGGTTGCCGAAGGGATCGACGGCGGCTCCGGCGACGAAGCCGTGGCCGTGGTCGCGCGGCGCCTCGTGCTCACGGGCCCCGAGGGAGAGCAGGCGCTTCCAGGTGGACTCGATGTCGTCGACGTGCCAGTGGGCGACGACGCCGGCGGGCGCGGACGGCGGGCGGGAGACGCGGTCAGTTCCGGTCCGCATGGGGAGAACGCCGACGGCGGCCGCGTTCACGACGGCGCGGGCCGCGCGCCGCTGGTCCCGGGCCGCCGCCCGTCCGTAGCATCGGGCCATGGCAACCCTGTGGGAGCTCATGCGCGACTGCATCCCCGACGACCACGCCCGCCAGGTCACGTCGCGCTTCTACCTCGATCAGGCCATGACCTCCGAGCAGGCCCCCGACCGGGTGGTCGACCTCGGCTGCGGCCGCGGCACGTCGGTCGCGCTCTTCCGCCGGCACAACCCGCGGGTGCGGTGGGTGGGCGTCGACATCCGCGACTCCCCCGAGGCACGGCAGCGCCCGGCCGGGAAGGAGGCGGTCGTCCACTACGACGGCGTCCGCCTGCCCTTCCGCTCGGACACCGTCCCGCTGATCTATTCGCACCAGGTGTTCGAGCACGTCGTGCACCCGAGGGAGCTGCTGGCCGAGATCGGCCGGGTGCTGCGGCCGGGCGCGGTCTTCATCGGCAGCACGTCGCAGTTCGAGCCCTACCACTCGTTCAGCCTGTGGAATTACACCCCGTACGGGTTCCGGGTGCTGGTCGAGGAGGCCGGCCTGCGCCTGGAGGAGATCCGTCCGTCGCTCGACGGGGTGACCCTGATCATGCGCACGTACCACGGCAGGCCTTCGGAGTACGGACGGTACTGGGACGAGACGTCGCCGCTGAACGCCGAGATCGACACCTGGGCCAAGCGGACGAAGCGGCACACCGCCCTGGTGAATCTGCGCAAGCTCACCTTCTGCGGGCAGTTCGCCTTCCGCGTGCGCAAGCCCGCGCGATAGCGATTTCCCGGCCCCTTCGGTCGCCGGTCAGCCCAGGTCGAAGGTGTTGGGCAGACCGAGGCGGTAGCGCAGTTCGTCCACGCGCTTGAGCGGCTCCATCTCCGGCGGCCGGTAGAGGGTGTGGACCCGGCAGCGGTCGGCGCCCGAACCGTCGGCGTCGAGCAGGGCGTTCACCGCGCGCCGGGCGGACTCGTTGGCGCCCTCCATGGTGGCGAGGTCGACGTCGGTACGGACGTAGTCGCCGGCGAGGAAGAAGTTGGGTACGGCCGTCGCGGCCGAGGGGCGGTCGTAGAGCGTGCCGGCGGGGTGGATCAGGAGTTGCTCGCGATTGCGCGGATCGGGTCCCCCGAGGCCGGTGACGGCCGGGTCCATGAACCACGACAGCAGGTCGGCGTCGTCCAGGACGTGGTCGCCGGCCGTGCCGACGGCGTCCTTCAGCTGGGCCCACGTCTCGGCGACGATCTCCTCGCGGGTGCACTGCCGGGCCGGCCTGCCGTACAGGATCCCGGGCCTGTCCCACTCCGAGATGATGGCGAACTCGACGCCGAGCGACCTGAGGTGGACCTCCCAGGGGTCGATCCACGCCTCGCTGGTGGGCGCGTTGAGGACGCGGTCGATGTCGGCGTCGCCGTCCTGGCCCCGGCCCAGCAGACCCCACAGCAGCAGCGCCTCGATGATGACCCGGGCCACGGTCCGGGTGGAGGCCTCCTCCGCGCGGGTCGCCACGAGGTTGCGGGTCTGGCCGATGCCGAAGAAGCGGCGGTACTCCTCGCTCATGTCCTCGGCGCGGATGAAGTCCCACCAGGGCACCTTCTCCCACTGGCCCTCGCGCCGGGCGTCGCAGCTGGTGAGGTGGACGAGAACGCGGTCGGCGAAGTACGCCGCCTCGTGCGCGGGCATCCGGGTCACCAGACCGAGCACGGACAGCACCTGGTCGCGGATCCATGCGGGCGTGAGGTCGCCCACGCGCGGCGGGGTGGTCACGCGCCGCAGCGGGAAGTGCAGATCGGCCCGGCCGCCCGCGCGGGCGAACAGCGTCTCGGTGCCGGAGCGCAGATTGTCGTGGACGCCGCCGGGGTTGCCGGGGAAGGGGATCCGGCGCAGGGTGTCCGGCAGGTTCCGGTAGAAGCCCGGGACGAACCGGAAGCCGTGCTCCCCCGGCAGCGCCCTGCGCCCGCCGCCGCCCGTGCCCGGCACGTCCATGCTGCGGGCCTTCCCGCCGAGCGCCGTGTGGTACTCGTACACGGTCACGGCGTAGCCCCGTTCGGCCAGTTCGTGCGCGGCGCTGAGCCCCGACACCCCGCCGCCGAGCACCGCCACGCGCTTGGCCGTCGCGGCCGCCCGCGCCACCCCGGGCACGCCGGCGCCGACCGCGACCGCCCCGGCGGCCACCCCGCCGGCCCTGGCGAGGAACCGCCTGCGCGTCTGTCCGTCCGCCATGCAGGCCTCCCCGACCTGACGGTTCATCATGTCCACGCCAGGTTAGGCACTCCCGCCCCCGGCCGCGACGGTGCGTCCGCGGCCACACAGGACTCTCACAGCGTGTTCGGCGCCGGACGGCGGGGCGCCGCCCGGCTCTCCTACCCCTCGCCGAGGGACAGCGCCTCCGGACCCAGGTCGCCCGGCCTGGAGTGGCCCGAGAGCGCGAGGGTGAGGTCGAACTCGGCCAGCAGGCAGCGGATGACGTGTTCGACGCCCGCCTGGCCGCCGAGGCCGAGGCCGTAGGCGTAGGGGCGGCCGACGAGGACCGCGGCGGCGCCGAGGGCCAGGGCCTTGAAGATGTCGTCGCCGGTACGGACGCCGCTGTCGAAGAGGACGTCGAGGCGGTCGCCGACCGCGCGCACCACGGCGGGGAGGGTGTCGGCGGCGCCGACGGCGCCGTTGACCTGGCGGCCGCCGTGGTTGGAGACGACGACCCCGTCCATGCCGGCGTCGGCGGCCAGGCGGGCGTCGTCCGGGTGCTGGACGCCCTTGAGGACGATGGGACCGTCCCAGTTGTCGCGCAGGAAGGCGAGGTCGGGCCAGGTCTTGCCGGGGTCGGCGAACATGCCGACGAAGTGCAGGACGGCGGCGTTCGGGTCCTCCTCGACGGGCTTGGCCAGACCCGCCTGGAAGGCGGGGTCGGTGAAGTAGTTGGCGGTGCCGATGCCCTTCAGGAAGGGGAGGTACGCCTGGTCCAGGTCCCGGGGCCGCCAGGCGAGCAGCGGGGTGTCGAGGGTGACCAGCAGTGCGGTGTACCCGGCGGCCTTGGCGCGGCGCAGGAAACTGCGCGTCACCTCGCGGTCCTTGGCCCAGTACAGCTGGAACCAGCGTTCCGCGTCACCCATGGCCCCGGCGACCTCCTCCATGGGCGTGCTCGACGCCGAGGAGAGCACATAGGGCACGCCCTGCGCCGCGGCGGCGCGGGCGGCGGCGCACTCGGCGTCCGGGTGGACGATCGACAGCACGCCGACGGGGCCGAGCGCGAGCGGCGCGCTCAGGGTGCGGCCCAGGACGTCCACCGTCAGATCGCGGGCGGACACGTCGCGCAGCATGCGCGGCACGATCCGCAGCCGGTCCAGGGCCTCGCGGTTGGCCCGCTCCGTACGGCCGCTGCCCGCGCTGCCGGCCACATAGCCGAAGGGACCGGGGCCGAGCCGCTCGGCGGCCAGCGCCTCGAGCCGCGTCAGGTCGGTGGGGAGCCCGGGGACCACGCCCGCGAGCCCGTTGAGGTAGATCTCGTACTGGTAGTCCGCCCGGTCGCCCATCCCTGTCCTGTCTCTCGGTGCCGCGAGGACTGTGCCAGGCGCCGGGCCGCCGCGTCCACCGTCCCGTCAGGCCGCGGGCAGATCGGCCGCCATGTCCGCGCGCACGGCGGCGTTGCGGCGCGAGACCACCACCGCCGCAGCGACCGCACTGGCGGCGAAGCAGGCCACGACCGTCCAGTGATGGTCCAGCACGTCGCCGGTCAGCCGGTCCAGGGAGTAGCAGCCGGGCCCGGCAAGACCGATCGCGGCCGCCGTGAAGCCCAGGAACGCCGGATACCCGAAGCCGCCAGATGCGGCTCGGTGCCGCGAGGACTGTGCCAGGCGCCGGGCCGCCGCGTCCACCGTCCCGTCAGGCCGCGGGCAGATCGGCCGCCATGTCCGCGCGCACGGCGGCGTTGCGGCGCGAGACCACCACCGCCGCGGCGACCGCACTGGCGGCGAAGCAGGCCACGACCGTCCAGTGATGGTCCAGCACGTCGCCGGTCAGCCGGTCCAGGGAGTAGCAGCCGGGCCCGGCAAGACCGATCGCGGCCGCCGTGAAGCCCAGGAACGCCGGATACTCGAAGCCGCCAGAGGCGGCGAAGAACCCGGCGGGCAGGTGCACGGAGACGGCTCCGGCCATCCCCCCGGCCGCCGCCGCGCCTGCCGCGGGGGTGGCAAGGCCGAGCGCCAGCAGGGTGCCGCCGCCCGCCTCGGCGAGGCCCGAGGCCAGCGCGCTGCGCCTGCCCGGCCGGAAGCCCATGGACTCCATCGCCTCGGCGGTGCCGTCGATGCCGTGGCCGCCGAACCAGCCCAGGAGCTTCTGGGCGCCGTGCGCGAAGAGCACTCCGCCGGTCCCCAGGCGCAGAGCGAGCAGTCCGAGGTCCTTGCGGCGGGTCATCGGCATGGCGGGGTCCTCTCGGGCGGCGCGGGGGGGGGTGTACGGCCAGTCTCGGCCCCCGCCGGGGGCCGCGCCGCTCGCGCTGGGCCGTCCGGGCGGTCAGGAGGTGATGGCCACGGCCCGCCGCACGCAGTCCTCGGAGCCGAGGGCACGGAGCATGAAGTCGGCGAGGTCGGCGCGGCTGACCCGGGAGGCGAGACCGAGCCGCAGGTCGGGGCCGGTGCGGTAGACGCCGGAGTAGCGGCCGCCGGTGATGACCGCGGGCCGCACGATCGTCCAGAGGTCGCCCTCGGCGCGGATCAGGTCCTCCTGGTCGTCCTTGTCCCGCATGATGGCCGGGATCACCAGCGAGGTCACGACCCGGTACACGCCGTGCCGGCCCGGCCCCGTCCCGTACGCGCCGACCACCACCAGTCGCCGTACGCCGAGCGCCCGCATGGCGGGCAGGATGCGCCGCATCCCGTCGGCGCAGACGGTCTCGCCGCGCGGCGCGTGCGTGCCCAGCGCGCTCAGCACCCCGTCGGCGCCGTCGATCACCCGGCCCACCGCCTCGGGGTCCCGGACGTCCCCGGGTACGACCCGCAGCCGCTCGTGCGGGGGGAGCCGGCGGGGGTCGCGGGCCAGGGCGGTGACCTCGTGGCCCGCGTCGAGTGCCTGCGCCACGAGTTCGCGTCCCACGTGGCCGGTGGCTCCGAAGATCGCGATGCGCATGTCAGCGGTGCTCCGGGTTCGGGAAGCCGATCCGGAATCCGGCGTCCCGGGCGCTGCGCCGGTTGCCGTGGTCGGGGATGCCGTCGGTGCCGGGGGCGGAGGAGGGGCCGGGGCCGGCCCCGCCGATCCGGCCGGCGGCCTCGGGGGAACGCCTCGGCGCGCGGTTGGGGAGGAGCGCGCCGAGGTCGTCGTCACGCCGGCTCCCGGTGGAATCGGACATGCTGCCCCCTTTCGGTCACCAGCCATCCTCGGTCACCTGCCGCACGGCGGCTACTTCAGCAACCGCGACATCCGCCGGTCGGCGAGCGGCTTGCCGCCGGTCTGGCACGTGGGGCAGTACTGCAGGGAGGAATCGCTGAAGGAGACCTCGCGGATCGTGTCGCCGCAGACGGGGCAGCGCTCACCGGTGCGCCCGTGCACGCGCAGGCCGGTCTTCTTCTCGCCTTTCAGCTCGCCGGCGGCCAGCCCACGGGAGCGTTCCACGGCGTCCTCCAGGGTGGTGCGCAGCGCTTCGTACAACCGGCTCACCTCCTCCTCCGAGAGGTTCGCGGCGAGCGCGTACGGGGACATCCTCGCCACGTGCAGCACTTCGTCCGAATAGGCGTTGCCGACCCCGGCGATGACGCTCTGGTCGCGCAGGACGCCCTTGATGCGCCGGCGTTCGCCCGACAGCAGCGCAGCGAAGGCGTCGCGGGTGAAGGCGGGATCGAGCGGCTCGGGGCCGAGGCGCGCGATGCCGGGGACGTCCTGGAGGTCGCGGACGCAGTGAACGGCCAGGCGCTTCTGCGTCCCGGCCTCGGTCAGGTCGAATCCGGCGCCCTCGGGTTCCTCCAGGAGCAGCCGGAGTGCGAGCGGACCCTTGCCGGGGCGCGGCGGCACCGTGGGCAGGTCGTCCTTCCAGCGCAGCCAGCCGCCGCGGGCCAGATGGACGGCCAGGTACGGGCCCGCGCCCTCGTCGGTGGTGAACACGAGGAACTTTCCCCGGCGTCCGACGGAGGTGACGGTGCGCCCGTGCAGCGCGTCGAGCGGCGGATCGTACGTCTTGAGGACGCTCACCGCCACCGGCAGCACCCGGGCGATGGCGTGACCGGCCATCCGGCCGGTGAGGAACCCGGCCAGGGCCTCGACTTCGGGCAGTTCCGGCATGCGACCAGTGTGCGCCGCCGGGCGCCGGGGGGCGAACGGCCGCGGACCGCCCGTGCCGGGTTTCGGCGCCAACGCCAGAGCATGAACAGACAGTTGGATCTTCGGGAGAACTGGACATCGGGCCGCCCGGTGTGAATGATCGCAGCCATGGCCGAATCTCTCCCCCTGCCCGCCGAGGCACCGAGCCACCCGGACCCGGGTGCGCTGGACCCCACCGAGGTGATCCCCCGGGCGCAGCCGGTGGAGGCCGGTGAGGCCGCCGAGGTCAAGGTCATCAGCGGAGAGGTCGTCGGCGGCCGCCACCGCGGGCGGAGCCGCGGTCCCGGCCGCGGGTCGCTGGGTACGGCGGTGCTGACGGCGACCGGAGCGGTCGCCGGACTGTCCATGCTGATGCCGCACGGCGGCTCCGGAAGCGCTGTCGCCGAGGCCGCCCAGGAGCCGGCCAGCATCGTGCCGGACGGGGTCGTCAAGGACGCCGTGGCGCCGCCCGTCGCGGGCGCCACCGCCTCCGCGCACACCGGCGAAGCCGCCACGACGGCGGCCGCGAGGAAGCCGACCGCGGACACGAGCACCGGCGCGGGCGTGCGGAACGCCGCGCAGACGGGCACCCCGGGCACGTCCGCGTCCGCGGGCCGGCACGCCCGGATCAGCGGCTCCTGGGACAGCGAGGACTGGCAGGAGGCCGTGGCCCGCGCCGTCGCCGGGCACCGCTCGGGCGCGCAGGGCCACTACAGCGGCCGGCACCGCTACGGCGGCGGGAACGGCGGCTACGGATCGGGCCAGTGGGACGGCGGCAGCCCCTCCGGCGACTGGTCCTGGCGCGGCTGACGGTGGTTCGGGGCGTCAGGGCAGTTCCCGCTCGGCCCAGATCGTCTTGCCGGTGGGCGTCTGCCGCGATCCCCAGCGCTGGGTGAGCTGGGCGACCAGCAGCAGCCCGCGGCCGCCCTCGTCGAAGACCCGGGCGCGGCGCAGGTGCGGGGCGGTGCTGCTGGTGTCGGAGACCTCGCAGATCAAGGTGGCGTCGCGGATCAGCCGGAGCTGGATCGGACCGCCGCCCCCGTAGCGGATCGCGTTGGTGACCAGTTCGCTGACGACCAGTTCGGTGATGAAGACGACCTCCGCCAGGCCCCATTCCGCCAGTTGGACCGCGGCCGACCTGCGCGCGTCGGCGACGACGGCGGGATCGGCGGGCAGCTCCCAGGTGGCGACCTGGCGGGCGTCGAGCGCCCGGGTACGGGCGACCAGCAGGGCGATGTCGTCGCCGGGCCGGTCCGGCAGCAGCCCGTACAGCACGTTGTCGCAGAGCTCCTCCAGGGTGCCGGCGGGCCGGGTGAGCGTCCGGCCGAGCAGCGTCAGACCCGCGTCGATGTCGTGCCCGGCCGATTCGATGAGGCCGTCCGTGTAGAGGGCGAGCAGGCTGCCCTCGGGCAGTTCGAGCTCCGCCGACTCGAAGGGCAGTCCGCCCAGGCCCAGCGGCGGCCCCGCGGGCAGGTCGGGGAACTCGGCCCGTCCGCCCGGCAGGACCACGGCGGGCAGGGGGTGGCCGGCGCGTGCCATCGTGCAGCGGCGGGAGACGGGGTCGTAGACCGCGTACAGGCACGTGGCGCCCACTTCCCCGAAGGACGGGTCATCGCCGCCGGGACCGCCCTGCCCCGCCTCCATGTCGAGCCGCACCACCAGGTCGTCGAGCTGGGTGAGGAGTTCGTCGGGCGGCAGGTCGACGTCGGCGAGGGTCCGCACGGCGGTGCGCAGCCGTCCCATGGTCGCCGAGGCGTGCACCCCGTGGCCGACGACGTCGCCCACGACGAGCGCCACCCGGGCGCCGCTGAGCGGGATCACGTCGAACCAGTCGCCGCCCACACCCGCCTGCGAGTTGGCCGGCAGATATCGGGAGGCGACCTCGACCGCGGCATGCCGGGGGGCGCGCCGCGGCAGCATGCTGCGCTGCAGGGTGAGGGCGGTGGCCCGTTCCCTGGAGTAGCGGCGGGCGTTGTCCACGCAGACCGCGGCCCGCGCGGCGATCTCCTCGGCCAGCAGCAGGTCGTCCGCGTGGAAGGGGTCGACGGTGCGGTGCCGGACGAAGATGGCCAGCCCCAGGGTGGTGCCGCGGGCGCCCAGCGGGACGATCATCAGCGAGTGCACGCCGTAGTCGACGACGCTCCTGCCGCGGGCCGGGTCGTACTCCGTCCAGCGCCGGATGTCCGGCTCGTGGGTGCGGTGCAGGGACCCCCGCCCGGTGATCAGGGCCCGGGCGGCCGGCGAGTTCTCGGGCACCGTGTCCAGCTCGCCGACCCTGGCGGCGGCCTCGGGGCAGCCGGGCAGCACGGACTGCTGGGCGACGCGGCGGAAGGCGAGGGACCCGGTGGCCGGCGTGGGGCCGGGTTCCTCGCCGCGGACGACGGAGTCCAGCAGGTCGACGCTGACCATGTCGGCGAAGCACCGCACGGAGATGTCGGCGAGCTCCTGGGCGGTGCGGGTGACGTCCAGCGTGGTGCCGATACAGGTGCTGGCCTCGTTGACGATGTCCAGGCGGCGCCGGGACTGGAACTGCTCTGTCGTCTCGTAGACCGCGGCGGACACCCCCGTCACGCGGCCCGCACCGTCCTTCAGCGGGAAGACCAGCATCGCGTAGGCGCGGTCGCGGTCGTCGCCGGACGTGCGGGCGAGGCTCTCCAGCCGTACGGCCTCGCCGGTCTTCATCACCTCCTCCTGGACGCGGTCGAACTCCTCGAACGCGGCTCCGGGCATGAACTCGCGCAGCCGCCGCCCGCGCACCTCCCGCACCGCCTTGCCGACCAGCCGCTCCATCGCCGCGTTCGCGTTGCTGAGCCGTACGTCGCGGTCGTAGACGGCGACGGCGACCGGGAGCTGGGCCAGGACCCGGGTGTCCAGGTCGGCCCGGTCGGGCACGCTCGCGGTGAGCGCCCAGTGGGCGGCACCCGACGCGTCGCTGAGCAGGCGCACACCGAGCGCCACCGGCAGCCGGCGCCCGTCGCGGTGCCGCAGGACCGCCGGGCCCGTCCAGCCGCGGCCGGCGACGATCCGGCGCAGCGCGGAGAAGGGCAGCGGGCCGGCGAGCAGGCCGGCGGCGGACCGGCCGAGCACCTCGGCGGACGACCAGCCGAGAAGCCGGCGGGCGTCCTCGCCCCAGGCGGTCAGCACGCCCGTGTCCCCGGCAGCGACGGCCGAGGCCGCGGGTGGTGTCAGCCCGTGGCCGTCCTCCCCTCCCCCGCGCTCCCCGTGGCCGGTATGCCTTTCCATGGGCGCGTCCTCGTCCTCACGGCCGTTCCCCCTCAGCATGATCCCTCGCCGGGGCACTCTCAACCGGCGGGCGGCCGCCCGGGCGCGCCGCCCACGGCGGGGCACGGCCGGTGAACGTGGCGTCGCCCTCTGTCCAAGGTCGTCCGCACGAACGAGACTGAGGCCAGGCGAGTGTGAGGAGTGGCGCAGGTGACGGTGAAGGTCGACGGGCCGCGGACGGTCTCCCCCCGGCTCGGCTCGCCCTGGGCGCGGGGCGCGGTGGCGGTGGCGGCCGGGGCGCTGCCCGCGCTGGCGTTCCCCGCGCCGTCGCTGTGGTGGCTGGCGTACGTCGCCCTGGTGCCGTGGATGCTGCTGGCGCGCGCGGCGCCGACGGGGCGGCGGGCCGCACTGGACGGGTGGCTGGGCGGGGCCGGTTTCATGGTGGCCGTGCACCACTGGCTGATCCCGAGCCTGCACGTCTTCATCGTGGTCATCGCCCTGCTGCTGGGAGCCTTGTGGGCGCCGTGGGGGTGGCTGGTGCGGCGGCTGCTCGGGGGCGCGCCGGGCCGCCGCGCGGTCCTGGCGGCGACGGTGCTCGTGCCGTGCGCCTGGCTGCTGGCCGAGCTGGTGCGGTCGTGGCAGTACCTGGGCGGCCCGTGGGGGCTGCTGGGGGCGAGCCAGTGGCAGGTGGCACCGGCGCTGCGGCTGGCGTCGATCGGGGGCGTGTGGCTGGTCAGTTTCCTGGTGGTTGCGGTGAACACGGCGCTGGCCGCGGTGATCGCGGTGCCGTCGTGCCGGACGGCCGCGGGCGCGGTGCTGGCGGCCGCCGCGGTGGGGACGTCGGCGGTCTGGGTGTGGGCGCCCGTCCCCTCCCGTACCGGGCAGACGCTGCGGGTGGCGGTGGTGCAGCCGGGGGTGATCGCCGGGCCGCAGCCGCGCTTCGACCGGGGGGAGCGGCTGACGCGGGCGCTCGCGGGCCGGGGCGTGGACCTCGTGGTGTGGGGGGAGAGCAGTGTCGGCTTCGACCTCTCCGCGCGCCCGGACCTGGCGAACCTGCTGGCCGCGCTGTCCCGCGACATCGGCGCCGACATCCTGGTCAACGTGGACGCCCGCCGCGCCGACGGCCTGGGGATCTCCAAGACCTCGGTGCTGATGGGCCCGGACGGGCCGGTCGGCCCGAGCTACGACAAGATGCGGCTGGTGCCGTTCGGCGAGTACATCCCGGCCCGCACGGTGCTGGGCTGGGCCACGTCGGTGGGCAAGGCGGCCGGGGAGGACCGGATCCGGGGCGATCACCAGGTGGTGATGGACGCGGGCACGGTGCGGCTGGGGCCGCTGGTGTGCTTCGAGTCGGCGTTCCCCGACATGAGCCGGCACCTCGCGGACGACGGTGCGCAGTTGCTGGTGGCGCAGTCCTCCACGTCCTCGTTCCAGGACAGTTGGGCGCCGGCGCAGCACGCCTCGCTCGCGGCGCTGCGCTCGGCGGAGACCTGGCGGCCGATGGTGCACTCCACGCTCACCGGGATCAGCGCGGTCTACGACGCGCGGGGCGAGCGGGTCGGCCCGTGGCTGGGCACGTCGCGCAGTACGGCGGAGGTCTACGACGTGCCGCTGGGTTCCGGGCGCAGCCCGTACGACCGGCTCGGCGACTGGGTGCCCCGGCTGGCGGTGCTGCTGCTGGCCGGGGCGGGCGCGTACGAGGCGGCGCTCAGGAGATCTGCTCGGTCACCGCGGTGACGACGCGCTCGCACAGTTCGTGGGTGCGCAGCGCGTCGCGGGCGTCGAGGGGCTTGCCGTGCCGTACGGCGTCGAGGAACGCGAGGGCGATCCCCTCTATCCCGCGCTGACGGGCGACCGGGACCCAGTCGCCGCGACGGCGGAGCGTGGGCTGTCCCTTGTGGTCGACGACATCGGCGAGGTTGATCACCTGGCGCTTGGTGTCCTGGCCCATGACCTCCAGGATCTCCTCGTTGGAGCCGTTCATCCGGTTCATCACGCCGATCGCGGTGAAGCCGTCCCCGGACAGCTGCAGCACGACGTGGTGGAGGAGTCCGCCCCGGCCCCCGGCCCGGACGTCGGTGTGCTCGACGGGACCGGGGAGGAGGAAGCGCAGGGTGTCGACGACGTGGATGAAGTCGTCGAAGACGACCGTGCGCGGGGTCTCGGGGATGCCGATGCGGTTCTTCTGCAGGAGGATCAGGTCGCGCGGGTGCTCGGCGCACTGCACGTAGCCGGGCGCGTGGCGGCGGTTGAAGCCGACCATGAGACCGACACCGCGCTCCTCGGCGAGGCGCACCAGGTGCTCGGCCCCGGCGAGGTCGTAGGCGAGCGGCTTGTCGACGTAGACGGGGACGCCGGCGGCGACGAGGCGTTCGGTGATCTCGACGTGCGTCTCGGTGGGGGCGTGCACGAAGGCGCCGTCGAGGCCCTGGTCGAGCAACGCGTCGAGAGTGCTGTGCCGGTGGGGGACGCGGTGGGTGTCGCCGACGTCGTCGAGGGTGGCACGGGTGCGGGTGTGCAGATGGAGTTCGACCCCCGGCTGGGCGGTGAGCACCGGCAGGTAGGCCTTGCGCGCGATGTCGCCGAGTCCGATGACCCCGATCTTGAGGGGTTCCATGTGCCGCTCCCGCCTACGGTGCCTGACCTGTGCCGTCGGCAGCATACGGGGAGGTCGGGGGCCGCCAGTCGGCGATGCCGTCGAGGCTGCGCAGCGCCAGGCGCGGGCCGACGCGGTTGGCGGTCGCGAACAGCGCGTCGCGCACGGCGACGGCGGGCCGGGCCGACCAGGTGGTGAGCCGCCCGATGCCCCGGGAGCGGCGTAGGACCACGGCTGTACGGGGCAGCCGCTGCGCGGTGTAGCCGGCCAGGGCCCGGTCCACTGCGTCGCCCCGGGCGTCGGGGGCGGCGAGGTGGGCGAGGACGACGGCGTCCTCCAGGGCCTGGCAGCCGCCCTGACCGAGGTTGGGGGTCATGGCGTGGGCGGCGTCGCCGAGCAGGGCGATCCGGCCGTGGTGGAAGGCGGGCAGGGGGCGCGCGAGGTGGTGGACGTCGTTGCGGAGGACCGCTCCGGGGGCGGCGGAGGCGATCAGTTCGGGGACGGGACGGTGCCAGTCTCCGAACAGCCGCCGCAGCTCGGTGCGTTCGTCGCCGTCGGGGGCGCGGCCACCCGGCGGGGCGACGGCGGTGGCGTAGCAGTAGACGCGGTCGCCGGTGAGCGGCACGGTGCCCCACAGCCGGCCGCGGCCCCAGGTCTCGTGCGGGGTGTACTCCCCGGGCGCCGGTACGACCATGCGCCAGCTGGTGAACCCGGCGTAGGCGGGCCCGGGGTGCGCCGGGAAGAGCGCGGAGCGCACGGCGGAGTGGATGCCGTCGGCGGCGACGACGAGGCCGGCGTCGATCGTCCCGGCCTCGGTGGAGACGGTGCCGTCCGGGGTGGCGGACACGACCCGCGTCCCGGTGCGCAGCGCGCCGTCCGGCAGGAGACCGGAGAGCAGCGCGACCAGCTCCGCCCGGTGGGCGATGACCACGGGCCCCCCGAAGCGCTCGGCGGCGGCCTCGCTGCTCGTACGGGAGAGCCAGCGGCCGTCGGGGCGGCGCAACCCGCCCTCGCCCTGGAACGCGGACATGGCGCGGACGGCGTCACCGACGCCGAGGACGTCCAGGGCGCGCAGCGCGTTGGGCGCGATGGCGATCCCGGCTCCGACGGGCTCGAGCGCGGCGGCACGCTCCAGGACGGTGACGCGCCACCCGCGCAACCCGAGTGCCGCGGCGGCGGCCAGCCCGCCGATGCCGGCTCCGACGACGACGGCGTGCGGCTGCTCCGATGTGCGGCTCATGGCACCCCTCCCGGGAGTACTACAGGTGTAGTGGCGCAGCGAGCGTACTACACCTGTAGTGAACGGGACCGCCGTCCCGTGCGGGGCAACCGCCTGCGACCGGGCGTCGGCGCGGCAGCCGCCCCAGGATCGGACCGCCCTCTCCGCCACGACGGCCCACACCGCGCCCGTGGACTGGGCCACGCGGCCCGTCGCCCGGCGAACCGGGGTGGCCGTCAGCAGCGGCCGACCCGAACGGAGCCCGTCACCCCCCAACGCCCTCCCCACCACACCGGACGACCCCCCTCCCGCTCACCGCGCGCACCCAGGCCCGCAAACGGCGGACCACCCGCCCAGACCGGAGGGCCGCCGGCAGCACCAACCCCAACGGAGCCCGCCGCCGCCCCCGGAACGACCTCCCCCACCACACCGCGCGACCACGGCGCGATCCCCGGCCCTGCGCACGTCGACGGCGGCCGCCCCGCAGCGGTCCGCTCCCCGGAGCCGCCGGCAGCGCCGACCCGTCGGGGCCCGGCGGCACGTCGCCTTGCCGCGCGGGCGTCCCGAGACGTGCCGCCCCGTCCGGCGCGGTCGACGCAGCGGCCCGGTGACGCCGGACGCGGGCCACCGGCACAGGAGCAGGCGGGCCCGGTGCGGCCGGTAGGTTGCGGGCATGAGCACCGCGCGGATCTCCCGCCCCGAACTGATCGCCGACACCGCACTCGCGCTGCTCGCGGAGCGCGGCATGCGCGGCCTGACCCATCGCGCGGTGGACGAGGCGGCCGGTCTGCCGCAGGGCTCGACCTCCAACCACGCCCGCACGCGCGCCGCCCTCCTGGAGGCGGCGGTCCGGCGGCTGGCCGTCCGCGAGGCCCAGGTGCTCTCCGCCGCCGAGATGCCGCCGCCGTCCCCCGGCCCCGAGGGCCTCGCCGGGCTGCTCGCGCTGGCCCTGCACCGTTCCGTCACCGGCGCCCGAGACCTGACCCGGGCCCGCCTGGAACTCGCCCTGGAGGCGACCCGCCGCCCCGAGCTGCGCGCGGTCTACGACACCGCGGGGCGGGCCTTCCGCGACCAGTTGGAGGGGATGCTGCGCGCAGCGGGCTCCGCCTCCCCGGAGCGGCAGGCGCGGTCGCTCATCGCGTGGTGCGAGGGAGTGCTCTTCCACTCCGTCGCGGGCGCGGGGTCCGGGTCGCCGCCGTCCGAGGCCGAGTTGCGCGTGGGCGCCGCAGAAGTGCTGCGAGGGATGCTGGGCGGTTGACGCGGCCGTTAATGCGTCGACGTTGCCGGAGGCCCCCGCCATCATGTCCGCCATGACGACGACTCCGGAGCGCACCGACCCGCCCTACATCGCCGACGAGCGCACCATGCTGGAGACCTGGCTGGACTTCCACCGCGACACCCTCGCGATGAAGTGCGCCGGTCTCGACGACGACCAGTTGCGCACCGCCAGTGCGCCCCCGTCCGACCTCACCCTGCTCGGCCTGGTCCGGCACATGGCCCGGGTCGAGCGCGGCTGGTTCCGCAACGTCCTCGCCGGTGAGGGCGCGCCCCAGCTCTACCTCACCGAGGATGACCCCGACGGCGAGTTCCACGACCTCGACAAGGCCGACACCGCCGAGTCGTTCGCCACCTGGCGCGCCGAGATCGCCCACGCCCGCGAACTCGCCCGCGGCCGCTCCCTCGACGACGTCGGACTGCGGCGCGGCAAGGAGATCTCCCTGCGCTGGATCTACGTCCACATGATCGAGGAGTACGCCCGCCACAACGGCCACGCCGACCTCATCCGCGAACGCATCGACGGGGTGACGGGCGACTGACCGCCCCTGCGAGGGCCGGCGGCGTTCCCGACCGGGCGCCGGCGTGGCGCCCCGGCCCTCATTCCCCGACGTGGTGCAGCAGTTCGTCGCAGAGCACGCCCGGATCACCGGAGGTCACGCACACACGCGTGTCGTCGCGCCAGTTCCTGGCGATACCCAGGCCGGCGAAGGAGTCAGGGGGAAACCGGCCGCGTCGAGTTCCACATACCCGTGGTGGAACGTTCCATGAACCCCCCTCGTCGCGCGCCGCCCGAGAGCGTAGACGACCACCCGCCCGTGCGGCCGCGGGGTTCGCCCCTGGGCGTACGCAGCAGGCGATCACCGCCGAACGGCTGCGCATCGCATGGGAGTTTCTCGGCGCTTCCAGTAAGTCGTGACCAATGTCGTGCGGCATGCGGGGGCGGGGCACTTTCTCTGTCAACTCCAGCGTGCAGAAGTGCAGTAGCCCGGCAGAAAGCCCGGTCGGCGTGATCGGGCAGCCTGTCCGCGTCGAAGGTCTCCAGGTCGCCAGGACAGCAGGCAACGGGAGCGATTGAGCGTTTCGGGGTTCAACGTGGTGTGCGAGGGCTCCGTCAGCGAGGCAGCGTGACGAGTCCCATCTCATAGGCGGTGATCACGAGCTGGACACGGTCTCGGGCACCCAGCTTGGTGAGCAGTCGCGATATGTGCGATTTGGCCGTGGCCACCGTGATGAAGAGTTCCTCCGCGATCTCGCTGTTCGACCGGCCGCGTCCGACCAGGGTCAGCACTTCCCGTTCCCGCTCGGTGATGCCCTCGACGGGCTGTGAGGAGCGCTCCGGGGCAGCCGCAGGGCGCCCGACGAAGTCCGCGATCAGGCGGCGCGTCACACTCGGCGCGATCAGTGCGTCGCCGGCGGCGACCACACGGATCGCCGCGAGGATGTCGTCCAGCGCCATGTCCTTGACCACAAAGCCGCTGGCGCCCGCGCGGAGCGCGCCGTAGACGTGGTCGTCATCGTCGAAGGTGGTCAGGACGAGGACGCGGGTCGTGGCCGGACCGGCCGTGATCAGGCGCGTGGCTTCGATCCCGTCCATGCCGGGCATCCTGATGTCCATCACTATGACGTCGGGGGCGACATCCGTGACGAGTTGGACCGCCGCGGCGCCGGTGGCCGCCTCACCGACGACCTCCAGGTCGGGGTGATCGGCCATGATCACGCGCAGCCCCGACCGTACCAACGGCTGGTCGTCGGCGAGCACGACCCGGACGGTCATCGGGCCTCCACCGGAACTCCGACGGGTTCGGGCAACGGCAGCCGGGCCGCCACCCGGAAACCGCCCTCGGGACGTGGCCCGGCGCTGAAGTGGCCGTGCAGCAGGCCGACCCGCTCCCGCATGCCGACGAGGCCGAAGCCGTGGGCCAAGCCGTTCTCGGTGGCGCCGCAACCGTCGTCGACGACTTCCACGGACAGCTCCTCGTCCCCGTAGTCGATAGCGACCCGGCAATGCCCGGTGCCTGCGTGGCGCACCACATTGGTCAGCGCCTCCTGCACGATACGGTAGGCAGACAGGTCGATGTCGGCCGGCAAAGGACGCTGCTCCCCGCTGCGGCGTACGTCGACGCGTACGCCCGCTTCCACGGTCGCCGCCGCCAGCTGTTCGACGTCATCAAGCCCCGGCGAGGGCGCGAGCGATGCCCGCCCCGAGGCCGCCTCGTCCGCGTCGGCCTGGATGGCGATGATGCCGATACTGTGCGCGATCATGTCGTGCAGCTCCCGTGCGATCCGCAGCCGCTCGGCGGTCACGGCCTCGCCCACCTCATGCGAACGCAGCGCCACCGCGTGCTCGCGGCGCTCGCGACTCAGCAGACCGACCATGCAGGATGCGGCCAACGCCAATAGGGCGATCACGCCGTTGACGCTCAGGCCGTCCCCGTGCGCGAAGCCGCCGATCAACAAGGCCTGCACGGTGAAAGATACGGCCACGGCGACGATCGAAGCTCGTCGCGTCCGGGTGGCGACAATGAAGCCCAGGACGAGGTCAACCGCCAGGAACGACAGGAACTGGCCCTGGAACGACACCGCCGGGCTCGGATGGACGGAGTGGGGAGTGAGCGCCATCACGGCTGTGGATCCGAAGAGCGTCAAGGCCAGAGCCAGCAGCGGCATCCGCCGCACCACGGCGACGAGCAGGCTCACAGCCAGCAGCGACCCGACACCGTGGACCGTGCCCGATGCCCGCGTCGCGCCTCCCACCAGCAGACCCAGCATGAAGAGGTACAGGACACCGCCCGCCCAGGCCATGACCTTCGTTCTGGTCATCGGCGGTAGGCCCTCCCGGAAGGGAGCTTGCGCCGCGAAGGGCGCCCAGACAGCGGGGTGATCGGTATGGCGTCCATGCCGCGAGACTAGCCAGCCGCTGCCCGCGCGGCATCGGTCCGGGGATGTACGCCCGCGGGCTGACCGGGCCGCACGATTGCCGCCCCGGGTCCCATGACCGGACGAGGTCTTCTCGGCAGTGTGGGTGCCGTGATCGAAGTCAGCGAACTCACCAAGCGCTACGGCAGCAAAACGGCCGTCGACCATCTGTCCTTCACCGTGCGGCCGGGCCGGGTCACCGGATTCCTCGGCCCCAACGGAGCCGGCAAGTCCACGACCCTGCGGATGATCCTCGGCCTGGACACGCCCACCATCGGCGCCGCGACCGTCAACGGAATCCCCTTCCACCACCACCCGCGCGGACTGCGGCACGTCGGCGCTCTCCTCGACGCCGGGCAGGTCCACGGCGGCCGAAGTGCCGCGGCACACCTGTCCGCCCTGGCCCTCAGCAACCGCATCCCGCGCCGCCGGGTGGCCGAGGTGCTGCAGGAGGTGGGGCTGGCCGGGGTGGCGAACCGCCGCATCGGCGGGTTCTCCCTCGGCATGAAGCAGCGGCTGGGCATCGCCGCCGCCCTGCTCGGCGATCCGCCCGTACTCATGTTCGATGAGCCGATCAACGGCATGGATCCGGAGGGCGTGCTCTGGGTACGCCGGCTTTTCCGGCGTCTGGCTGCCGAGGGGCGCACGGTCTTCCTCTCCAGCCACCTGATGTCGGAGATGGAGAACACAGCCGACCAGCTCGTCGTCATCGGCCGGGGCCGCCTCATCGCCGCCGAGTCGGTACGGGACTTCGCGGCCCGTAGTACCCGTAGCAGCGTTGTGGTGGGGACACCACAGGCCGCCGAACTGGCAGCCGTGCTGACGGCGGCGGGCGCCTCGGTCGAGACGACAGGCTCGGCCGGCGCCGAGAGACTCGCCGTCGCCCGACTCCCAGCGGACCGCATCGGGGCGCTCGCCTTCGAGAACGGTATCCAGCTCAACGAGCTGACCACCCGCAGCGCCTCACTGGAGGCGGCCTTCATGGAGCTGACCGCAGACAGCGTCGAATACATGGCAGGACAGCCCCGATGACCACACTCGCCTCCGTCTCCCCGGCCACCCACTTTGCCGAGCCGCCCGCCCGCTTCCGAGACCTGCTCGCCTCCGAGTGGATCAAGATGCGGTCCCTGCGCTCCACCCCGTGGACGATCGCACTCACCGCCTTGTTCGTCATCGGGTCCGCTGCCGTGGCCACGATGGCGGACCACGCCGCGGGCTCCGGCCCTGCTGATTTCCTGCCCTTCGACGCCTACCCACAGGCCGGCTCCTGGACGCTGATGCTCGTCGCCGGCAGCGCCGGCGCCCTCACCGTCGTGAGCGAGTACAGCAGCGGCTTGATCCGCACCACCATCGTTGCCGTCCCCGCCCGCGGCTCGGTGGTGGTGGCCAAGGCAGCCGTCGTCGCCGCGCTGTGGACCGCGGTCGGCGCGGCCGTCTCCGCCGGTTCGTTCCTGGTCTCCCAGGCCATCCTGTACGGGCGACACGTCGGCGTTCCGATCACCCACCCCGGCGTGTTCCGGGCGCTGGTGGCATCGGCGTTGCTGGCTCCGGTATGCGCGCTGGTCGGTCTGGGCCTCGGCGTCTTGCTCCGGCACGCCGCCGCGACCATGGTCACCAGCGTGTTCACCCTGCTGATGCTCCCCACCATGTTCTCGGAGAGCGATCGCTGGTCGGCGGACATCAAACACGCGATGGTGTCGGCCGCCTGGAGGCGCCTGGTCCAAAACTGGGGGCCTCAACCCGGATCCCTGGGCTACACCGCCGCGGTCTCCGGCTCCTGGATCGTGTACGCGCTCTGGCCGCTGATCACAGTCGCAGTCGCCATGCTCGTGGTGAGGCGCCGCGACGTGTGAGCATCCCTTCAGGACGTGCACTCTGTTGCCCGGGACCGGTGTCCCCCACGGCCGGAAAGGTCGGGATGGACCCGGCGAAGGCGGGGCCTGGGCCGCGGCGTGGATCGCTCGCCTGGCGGCCGGCCCCGAGATCCCGGTTCCGGCGGCGAGGTCGCCGTGGGCGCGACTCGTGATCATCGCCTATGAGTCGGGGCTCGTGGCGCCGTCACGATGAACATGCGGCCCGGGCCCGGCGATGACCCCCGTGCACCGCCCGGCCCGGCCGCGGCCTCACTGCCCCAGGTCGGGGATGCGCCAGTCCACGGGGTCGTGGCCCTGCGCCTTGAGCGCCTCGTCGATCTGGGTGAAGGGGCGGCTGCCCAGGAAGAGCTTGGCCGACAGCGGCGACGGATGGGCGCCCTGCACGACCGCGTGCCGCTCGGTGTCGATCAGCGGCAGCTTCTTCTTGGCGTAGTTGCCCCACAGGACGAAGACCGCCGGATCGGTCCGGGAGGCCACGGCCTTGATGACCGCGTCGGTGAACTTCTCCCAGCCCTTGCCCTTGTGCGAGTTGGCCTCGGCCTCGCGCACCGTCAGCACCGCGTTGAGCAGCAGCACGCCCTGCTCGGCCCACGGCATCAGATAACCGTTGTCCGGGATCGGGTAGCCGTATTCCTCTTTCATCTCCTTGAAGATGTTGCGGAGCGAGGGCGGGGTCTTGACGCCGGGACGCACCGAGAAGCACAGCCCGTGCCCCTGGCCCTCGCCGTGGTACGGGTCCTGGCCGAGGATCAGCACCTTCACCTTGTCGTACGGAGTGGCCTCCAGGGCCGCGAAGACCTGCTCGCGCGGCGGGAAGACCTTGTGCTTCCCGCGCTCGTCCTCCACGAACTCGGTGAGCTGCGTGAAGTAGGGCTTCTCCAGCTCCTCGCCGAGGACGGCCTGCCAGGACTCGGGCAGCGTGATGGGCACGTCGGGAACCTCCGGTACGCGATCCGTTACTGGGGACGAACGTACCGGTCCGCACTGACAATCCGCCCGGCCGGGTGTCAGGCGGCGTCCAGCCGGGCCCGCAGCTCCGGGCCGAGGTCCAGGTCGGCCGCGGGCAGCAGTTCGTCGAGCTGTGCGACGCTGCTCACCCCGAGCACGGGCAGGACGGGGACGTCGCCGCCCAGCAGCCAGGCCAGCACGACCTGGTTGGGGGTGGCCCCGGCCTGCTCCGCCACCTCCCGCAGCACGCGCAGCCGCCGCTCCGTGCCCTCGTGCCGGTACTGCTCGGGCACCGTCTTGTCGTCACGGGTGTACGCGCCGTGGACGAGCGTGGAGTACGCCGTCAGGTCCAGGTCGGACTGGGTGCGTGCGTAGTCCAGCAGTTCGGCGTCGGCGTGCCGCTGGATGCCGAAGCGCGCCCCCGGCCGCGGGTGGAGGTAGGTGTGCCGCTGCTGCACGATCCGGTAGCCGGGCAGCCCGCGTTCGGCGGCGATCCGGCGGGCCTCGGCGACGCGCCACGTCGCGTGGTTGCTGACGCCGAGCGTGCCGACCGTGCCGTCCGCGACGAGACCGGCGAAGGCCTCCACGGTCTCCTCCAGCGGGACGCGCCGGTCCTCGATGTGCGCGTAGTGGACGTCGACGCGGTCGGTGCCCAGCCGGCGCAGGCTGCCGCGCAGGCCCGCCCGGACGGCCTCCCCGGCCAGCCCTTCGGCGTTGCCGGGGCGGCCCTCGTCGTCGATCCACCGCGTGCCGCGTGAGAGGTCGGGCCGGGCGCCTACCTTGGTGGCCAGCACGACGCCGTCCCGGGCGCCGCGGCTGCGCAGCCAGCGGCCGAGCAGCAGCTCGCTCTCGTCGCCGGTGGCACCGGCCACCCAGCAGGCGTAGTTGTCGGCGGTGTCGACGAAGGTGCCGCCCGCCTCCGTGAAGCGGTCGAGGATCGCGAAGGAGGTCTCCTCGTCGACCGTGGTGCCGAAGGGCAGGACGCCCAGGCACAGGGTGCTGACCTTCGGCCCGGCGCCGCCGGCCAGTGTGCGGTATCGCATGGTGCGCACTCCTCGGACATGTCGAAGTCCCTGGTGCCGGCCGCCACGACGGCGGCCGGCACCGGGAACTGTGCACGTTGGAGTGCGGACGAACGCAAGCCTCAGGCGCCGACGCTGGCGTTGAGGAAGATGCCGCCGTCCACGACCAGCGTCTGGCCGGTGATCCAGGCCGCCGCGTCCGAGAGCAGGAAGGCGGCGGCGCCGCCGATGTCCTCGGGCACGCCGAGCCGCTTCAGCGGGTAGGCGGCCGCGGCCTCCTCCTCGCGGCCCTCGTAGAGGGCGGAGGCGAACTTGGTCTTGACGACCGCGGGGGCGATGGCGTTGGCGCGGACGCCGGGGGCCATCTCCGAGGCGAGCTGCAGCGTGAGGTTGACCATCGCGGCCTTGCTCATGCCGTACGCGCCGATGAACGGGGAGGCGCTGATGCCCGCCACGGAGGCGATGTTGACGATCGCGCCGCCGTTCTCCTTCATCCACGCCTTGTACGTCTGCTGGGCGAAGCCGAGCGCCGAGATGACGTTGGTCTCGAAGACCTTGCGGGCGACGCCGAGGTCGAGCTCGGCGAGCGGGCCGAAGACGGGGTTCGTACCGGCGTTGTTGGCGAGGTAGTCGACGCGGCCGAACGCCTCCATCGCGCGCTCGACGGCCTCGGCCTGGTGCGCCTCGTCGTGGGCCTTGCCGGCGACACCGAGGGCGCGGTCGGCGCCGAGCCGCTCGACGGCCTCCTTCAGCGCCTCCTCGTTGCGGCCGGTGATGACGACGCGGTCGCCGCGGGCGACGAGCGCCTCGGCGATGCCGTAGCCGATGCCGCGGCTGGCGCCGGTGACGATCGCGACGCGGCCGCTGTCGGGCTGGGTGCTCATGGGTGCGGGTCTCCTGTCGCGGTTCAGTTGAGGGGGCCGCCGGCCACGTACATCACCTGGCCGGAGACGAAGCCCGCGTCGTCGCCGGTGAAGAAGGCGATCGCGTTGGCCACGTCCTCGGGCCGGCCGACGCGCTGGACCGGGATCTGGGTGGCGGCCGCGGCCTGGAACTCCTCGAAGCCCATGCCGATGCGGGCGGCCGTGGCGGCGGTCATGTCGGTGACGATGAAGCCGGGGGCGACGGCGTTGGCGGTGACGCCGAACTTGCCGAGCTCGTGCGCGAGGGTCTTGGTGAAGCCCTGCAGGCCGGCCTTGGCGGCGGAGTAGTTCGCCTGGCCGCGGTTGCCGAGGGCGGAGGACGAGGACAGGTTGACCACGCGGCCGAACTTCGCGTCCACCATGTGCTTCTGGACGGCGCGGGTCATCAGGAAGGCGCCGCGCAGGTGCACGTTCATGACGGTGTCCCAGTCGGACGCGCTCATCTTGAACAGCAGGTTGTCGCGGAGCACGCCCGCGTTGTTGACGAGGATCGTCGGCGCCCCGAGCTCCTCGGCCACACGCGCGACCGCGGCCTCGACCTGCGCCTCGTCGGAGACGTCCGCGCCGACGGCGATGGCCTTGCCCCCCGCCTTGGTGATCTGCTCGACGGTGTCCTTGCACGCGTTCTCGTCGAGGTCCAGCACGGCCACGGCGCGGCCCTCGGCGGCCAGGCGCACGGCGGTGGCGGCGCCGATGCCGCGCGCCGCCCCGGTCACGATCGCTACGCGCTGCTCGGTGGTCGACATCTGTTCTCCTCAGCCCTGTGGGGTGGCGGTCGCGCAGGTGAGCGACCGCTTAGTACGTCCCGTTGCCGAAACCGTAGGAGCGCAGTGACCCTGTGTCAACGCCCACCGCGCCGATGTGGCTCAGCGCACCAGAAGATCCAGCAGACGGTCCACCTCGGCCTCGGGGTCCTCGGTCAGCCCGGTGTGGATCGGGCCCGGCTGCACGATGGTGCTGCGCGGCGCCGTAAGCCACCGGAAGCGCCGCCCCGGATCGTCCTCCGCCGCCTGCCCGGCCCGCTCGCCGCCCGCGCAGATGCCCTCGTACCCGCGCAGGGCGGCCCGTACGCCCGCGACGTCGACGTCCGGGTCGAGGCAGCGCAGCCGGGTCTCGTCCAGATGGACCCGGGCACCGACGAAGGACTTCGCGCGGCAGTACACCAGCACGCCCGCGTTGATCAGCTCACCGCGCTCGATCCGCGGCATCACGCGCACCAGCGCGTACTCGAAGACATCGCGCCCGCTCGCCGTGCTCACTTCGCGGCCTTCCCCTCGACCCAGGTGCGCAGCCACTCCGGCGGCGCCTGCTTCTCCTGCTGCTTCGGGGCGAGGGTGATCCGCTCCCCCACCGTCCCGGCCCTGGCCAGCAGCACCCGCTCGTACGCCCGCCGCACGTCGTCGGGCCCCGCGAAGCCGGGCTCGTCGACCAGCCACTCGTCGGGGATCTGCGCGGTGACCTCGCGCAGCAGCGCCTCGTCCACGCGCGGGGCGAGGTCGCGCGCGGCGGCCTCGATGTCGGGGGCGAACCGGGCGAGGGCGTGGTCGGCGGCGTCGTAGGGCTTCGCTGCGGCCTGGTCGGCGCCCTTCCAGTTGTGGTGGAAGATCAGCGAGGCGCCGTGGTCGATCAGCCAGGGGTCCTTGTGCCAGACCAGCATGTTCGGGTTCCGCCACGAGCGGTCGACGTTGCCGACGAGGGCGTCGAACCACACGATCCGGCCCGCCTCGCCGGACTCCACCTCGAAGACCAGCGGGTCGAAGCCGAGCGCGCCGGGGAGGAAGTCCATGCCGAGGTTGAGGCCGCCGCTGGCCTTCAGCAGGTCCTGGATCTCCTGGTCCGGCTCGCCGAGCCCGATCACCGGGTCGAACTGGAACCGCACCAGCACCGGCACCCGCAGCCCCAGCCGCCGGGCCAGCTCGCCCGCGACCACCTCGGCGACCAGCGCCTTGCGGCCCTGGGCCGCCCCGATGAACTTCACCACATAGGTGCCCAGGTCGTCGGCCTCGACGACCCCGGGCACCGATCCGCCCTCACGCAACGGCGTGACGTAGCGGATCCCGGTCACTTCCTCCATGGGCGCATCTTAATGATCGGTGTCCCACGGCCACGCCGCACCGCCGCCCGGGCTCACTCGCCGGCCGCCCGCAGAGCGATGGACAAACGCCACCACGCGCCCCACGCAGGCACAGGGACGGCGGCATGACGGCCGGCAGGGGCGGCCACGACCGACTCCCATCGGCAGCGGCCCGGGCGGAAATTCCGGCGGATGGTTGAACAGTCCACCCATGTCGTCCGTACGACATGGCAGGGCGTGATCACACGCTCCCGGGCCCCGGCAAGCGGTCCGGAACGGACGAGGCAACAGGATGTGTGACGCATGGCCGAGACGACTGGCATCGCAGGAGGTCCCACCCGCCGCGCCGTGGTCGCCGGAGTGGGCGCGGCGGGGCTCGCGGCCGCGCTGGCCGCGTGCGGTGACTCCAACGACTCCGCGGGAGCGTACAGCCCTGCCGCACCGGCGCAGAACGGCGACCAGGGGAACGGCGGGGCCGCGGCGGCGCTGGCCAAGACGACGGACATCCCGGTCGGCGGCGGCAAGATCTTCGCGGACAAGAAGGTCGTCGTCTGCCAGCCCAAGGCCGGCGAGTTCAAGGCGTTCTCGTCGATCTGCACACACCAGGGCTGCGCGGTCAACGAGATCGCGGGCGGCACGATCAACTGCCCCTGTCACGGCAGCAGGTTCAGCATCAACGACGGCAGCGTGGCGCACGGCCCGGCGACCCAGCCGCTGGCCGCGGCGAACATCAAGGTCGAGGGCGACTCAGTCGCCCTGGCCTGAGTCCGCTCGGCCCGCGTCCCGCGGGCCCTGCCCGGACCGTTTCCAGCTGCCGATCACCTCGTCGGCGGTGGTGACCGTGGCGACGAGCGCGAGGGTGTGCCGGACCATGTCCGCCGTGTAGGTGTCCGGCACCCCCGCGATGGCGTCGGCGGGCACGACTGCCTCATAGCCGAGGTTGACCGCGTCGAAGACGGCGTTGGGGACGGCCACATTGGCCGACACCCCCGTGACGACGACCGTGCGCACCCCGAGGTTGCGCAGCACGGCGTCGAGGCCGGTGCCGGCGACCGGCGACAGCCCGTGCAGCCGTCGCACGACGAAGTCGCCGGCACCGACCGGTATCTCCGCCGCGACCTCGACGGCCGGGGTGCCGGTGATCTGCTGCACGGGCAGGCGCTCGGCGGCGCGGAAGATCCTGGCGTTGCGGCCCGCGCCACGGCCGTCGGGGCGGCGTTCGGCGACGGCGTGCACGACGGTGGCGCCCGCCGCGTGGGCGGCGGTGACCAGCCGGGCGGTGGCGTCCAGCGCCCCGGTGGCGCGTACCGCCGCGGCGAGTTCCGGCAGTGCGCTGCCGGGCCCGACGACCCCGCGCTGGCACTCGACGGTGAGCACGGCCGTGTGCCGGGGAGTCACGAGTGCGTCCAGCCGCCGGTCCCCGTTCCCGTTCGTCATGCTTGCCCCCTCGCGCGCGGCTGCCCTACCGTCGTCCCAAGTGACCGTATCTGACGCACCGTCAGGCAGGGAAGTGGGGGCGCTCATGCCCGTCGCACAGCGGCGCGGACGCCGGATCATGATGACCCCGGAGGAGATCGACGCCTTCCTCGCCGAACAGCGCACCTGTCGCGTCGCCACCGTCTCCCCGGACGGCCGCCCGCACGTGGGCGCGCTCTGGTTCGCCTGGGACGGCACGTCCCTGTGGCTGTACTCCATCGTCCGCAGCCGCCGCTGGGCCGACCTGCGCCGCGACCCGCGCGTCGCCGTCGTCGTGGACGACGGCACGGACTACGGCGAACTGCGCGGCGTCGAGCTCTCCGGCACCGTCGAGTTCGTCGGCGAGGCCCCCCGCACCGGCGAGCCCCAGCCCGCCCTCGACACCCCCGAGCGCCTCTTCGCCGCCAAGAACTTCGGTCTCGACGCCATGCCCCACGACGGCCGCCACGCCTGGCTCCGCCTGACCCCGGACTCCGTCGTCTCCTGGGACTTCCGCAAGATGCCGGGGCTCGGCTGACCACACGGACGACCGCGCCGGGGCTGCCCGGGCGGCCGTGCGGGGACGATCTCAGCCGCCGGTGGCCGCCATCTCCGCTCCCGCGCGGCGCAGGGCCTCGACGGCGACGCGGATCGCGGGGCGGCGGTCGGCGTCGGAGCGCCAGACGGCGTAGATGTGGCGCTGCATGGTGTGGCGTACGGGGATGGCGCGGACCTCGGCCGGGAGGGGACCGCGGCCCAGCCGGGGCAGGACGGCGACGCCCAGGCCGGCGGCGACGAGGGCGAGGACGGTGGGGTGCTCCTCGGCGTGGTGGGCGATGCGCGGTTCGACGCCCTTGCCTCGCAGGGTGAACAGCAGCCACTCGTGGCAGAATCCGCCGTCGGGCCAGGCGATCCAGTCGTCGTCGGCGAGTTCGCCCAGGTCCACCTCGGCACGGCCGGCCAGCGGGTGGCCTTCGGGGACGACCACGTCCGCGATGTCGTCCAGGAGCGGTTCCTTGGCGAGGCCGCCGGGCAGGGACAGCGGCTTGTTGTACCAGTCGAGGACGACCGCGAGGTCGATGTCACCGCGGACGAGGCGGCCGAGCGCGTCCTGGGGCTCCATCTCCTGGATCATCGCGCGCAGCTTCGGGTAGTCGCGCCGCATCGCGGCGAGCGCCTGGGGGAACAGGCCCCGTACGGAGGTCGGGAAGGCGCCCATGCGCAGCTCGCCGACGGGGGCGCCACGGTGCGCCTCCAGATCGGAGTGGGCGAGCTCGACGAGGGAGAGGATGCGGCCGGCGTGCCCGGACAGCAGCCGGCCGGCGTCGGTCAGCCGGACCCCGCGGCCGTTCTTGGCCAGCAGCGTCTGGCCGGTCTCGCGTTCGAGCTTGCTCATCTGCTGGGAGACGGCCGAGGTGGTCACATGCAGGACGTCCGCCGCCGCGCTCACCGACCCGTAGGTGGAGATGGCGTTCAGGATGCGCAGGCGCTCCAGGTTCAACATGTAAGCGATGCTACGTGATCACCGGGAGGATTTCTCGCTTGTCCTAAGAGGTTGGATCCGTCATCGTGATGGCCATGAGCGCACCCAGCACCCACCGCCCGGCCGTCCCGGCCGTACCCTCCCCCGCCGATACCGCCCCGTCGACCGCCGCGCTCCGCCGTCCCGTGCTCGACTGGCGCGTCAGCTGGGCCGTGCTCGCGCTCATCTGGGGCTTCAGCTTCCTGTTCATCAAGGTCGGCACGGAGGCCTACGCCCCGCTGCAGGTGGCGTTCGGCCGTATGGCCTTCGGCACCGCCGTGCTGGCCGTCGCCTTCGCCGTCAAGCGGGAGCGGCTGCCGCGCGGCGCGCGCGCCTGGGGGCACATGGCGGTCGCGGCCCTGCTGCTGAACACGCTGCCGTTCACGCTCTTCGCGTACGCGGAGCTGTCCATCCCCTCCACGCTCGCGGGTATCTGCAACGCCACGACCCCGCTGTGGAGCATGGTGCTGTCGGTGGTCGCGCTCTCCGACGACAAGCCCACCCGGCAGCGGGTCGCGGGTGTCGGCATCGGTTTCGTCGGCGTGCTGACCGTGCTCGGCGCCTGGCAGGGCTTCTCCGGCACGGATCCGGCGGGCACCGCGATGGCGCTGGGCGCCTCCGCGAGCTACGCGGTCGGCTGGATCTACGTGCGCCGGACCCTGAGCGGCAGTGGCAACTCGGCCCTGTCGATGTCCTCCGCGCAACTACTGCTGGGCACCGCGCAACTGGCCGTGCTCACCCCGCTGTTCAGCTCGGCGCCCGCCTCCTTCCCGCTCTGGCCGACGCTGTCGGTCGTGGCGCTGGGCGCGTTGGGCACCGGGATCGCCTTCCTCCTGCAGTACGGGATCGTCGCGGAGAAGGGCCCGACCATCGCCACCATGGTCACCTACCTCATCCCGGTCATCGCGACCGCGGCCGGCGTCGCCCTGCTGGGCGAGCACCTGACCTGGAACGAGCCGGTAGGCGCCCTCGTGGTGCTCGCCGGAGCCGCGCTGACCCAGCGCCGCCCGGCGGGCTGAGACCGGTCCGCCGCGCACGTCAGCCGAAGCGTCCTGGGGTGTGTGGGTGGGCTGTGACGGCGGCGGTGAGGGTGTCGGCGAGGGCGGGGATCTCGTGCGGCGTGAGGGGTGAGACGGTGATGCGGATGCCGGGGGGCGAGCCGAGCCGGTAGCGGGCGCCGGGGGCGACGGCCCAGCCGGCTTGCAGCAGGCGGGTGACGGTGCCGGTCTCGTCGGGGACCGGGATCCACACGTTCATGCCGCTGCGGCCGTGTGCGGTGACGCCGCGGTCGGCCAGTGCCCGTACCAGGGTGTCGCGGCGTGCGGCGTAGGCGGCGGAGACGGCGGGGATGTCGACGGCTTGGGTGCGCCACAGGTGGGCCAGGGCGTGCTGGAGCAGGTGGCTGACCCAGCCGGGGCCCAGGCGGTGGCGGCCGCGGATCCGGTCGACGGTGACCCGGTCGCCGGTGAGGGTGGCCAGGCGCAGGTCGGGGCCGTAGGCCTTGGCGGTGGAGCGGACCAGGATCCAGTGCCGGGTGCTGCCGGCCAGTGGGTGCAGGGGCAGTTCGGTCAGGCCGTGCACGTGGTCGTCGTCGATGACCAGGACGTGGGGGTGCTCGGCCAGGACGGTGCGCAGGTGGCCGGCGCGTGTGGCGGACAGGGTGGCGCCGGTGGGGTTCTGGCCGCGGTCGGTGACGATCAGTGCTCGTGCGCCGTGTCGCAGGGCGGTGTCGACCTCGTGCGGGAGGGGGCCGTGGTCGTCCACGCCGACCGGAACCGGGCGCAGTCCCAGGGCGGGCAGGAGGTCGAAGACGCTGCCCCAGCCGGGGTCTTCGACGGCCACGGTGTCGCCGGGACGCAGGTGGGCCAGGAGGGCGCGTTCCATGGCGTCCAGGGAGCCGGAGGTCAGTGCGACGGGTCCGTCGGGGACGCCGTCGGCGTCGAAGGCGGCACGGGCCAGGGCGGCGAGCTCCTCCACGACCGGGGTGTGGCCGTAGAGCATGGGGTGCCGGGCGTGGCGGGCGGCCGCCTCGGCCAGTGCCTCGCCGAGCGGCGGCAGCAGCGCGGTGTCCGGGTTCCCGGTGGACAGGTCCCGCACCCCGGGCGGCAACTCGACACGGATGGCCTCACGCGCGGTGGTGGCCGGCCGCGGCCGCACCCGGCTGCCTCGCCGGCCGGCGGTCTCGATGACACCCCGGTCACGCAGCAGACGATAGGCGGCCGCGACCGTGTTGGCGTTGACACCCAGCGACACCGCCAGCTCCCGCAACGGCGGCAACGCCGCACCCGGCACCAACACCCCCTCCCCGATGGCCCGCTCCACACTCGCCGCGATCTCGGCTGCGCCCCGGCCAGTGAACGTGTACTCTCCTAGCACAAACAGCATTATGCACTAATGCAAAGGATCGCGCCATGTCCGCCACGCCCTCCGCGGCCGATGCGTACGACGTCACCGACCGCACCGTCCCCACCCGCAGCCGTGAGCGCGCCTCGTACGACCGCGACCTGGTGCACGCGATCCTCGACGCGGACTACCTGTGCCACCTCGGCTTCGTCCGCGACGGCGCACCGGTCGTGCTGCCGACCCTCTATGCCCGCGTCGGCGAGCGGCTCTACGTGCACGGCTCCACCGGCTCCCGGCCGCTGCGCGGCGCCGGCGAGGACGACGGGCTGGCGGTGTGCCTGACCGTCACGCACCTGGACGGGCTCGTACTGGCCCGCTCCGCCTTCAACCACACGATCAACTACCGCTCCGTGGTGGTGCACGGCATCGCCCGCCAGGTCACCGACCCCGCCGAACGCGCCACCGCCCTGGACGCCCTGGTCGACAACATCGTGCCCGGCCGCGCCGCCGACTCCCGCCCCGCCAACGCCAGGGAACTGGCCGCCACCGCCGTCATCGCCCTCGACCTGCACGAGGTCTCGGCCAAGGTGCGCACCGGCGGCCCCGGCGACGACCCCGAGGACCTCGCGCTCCCGCACTGGACCGGCGTGCTGCCCGTGACCCGCGCCTACGGAGCACCGTTGCCCGCCGACGACCTCGACCCGTCGATCACCGTCCCCGGCTACCTCACAGCACTCTGAAGGGAGCCCCGCGCATGCTCGTCCATCCCTGGGACTCCGCCCTCGACGAGACCGAGTGGCAGGGCTGGCTGGCCACGCACGACTTCGGCCAGCTCGCGGTCAACGGGCCTGACGGCGAGCCGCCCTTCGTCCAGCCGCTGCACTTCGCCTACGACGCGGAGCGGCGCGAGGCGGTCACCCATCTCGCCCGGCCCAACCCCCTCTGGGCCGCGCTGGACGCCGGCCCCCGCGTCACCCTGAGCGTCGTCGACGACTACACCTTCATCCCCGGCCCGTGGCACGCCCCCGAGGGCGCCCCACCCGAGCACGGGACGCCCACCAGCTACTACGCCGCCGTGCAGTTGCTGTGCCGGGCCCATGTCGTGGACGACCCGCACGAGAAGGCGGATCTGCTCCACCGGCAGCTCGCCCACTTCCAGCCGCGCGGCGACTACGCCCCCGTCCTCCCCGGCGAGGCGCCTTTCGGCCGGATGCTGCCCGGCATCCGCGGGCTGCGGCTGGAGGTCACCGACGTCCGCGCCAAGTTCAAGTTCGGCGGGAACAAGCCGCGCGAGACGCAGCAGCGGGTGAGCGGACTGCTCGCCGAACGAGGCGGTCCGGGCGACGCCGCCGCCCGGACCCATCAGCTGCGCCGCCTGACGCAGCCTCGTTAGAACCTGCCGGCCTGCCTGGACGGCGTCGCCGGATCAGTCGTCGATCGCCGCGCCGAACCGGGCGTCCCGGTACGGCGCGCCGAGCGAACCGGCGCCGTAGGTCCAGCTCCCCGGCAGCTTGAGGCCGGTCGAGCCGGCCGAGAACACCCACACCACACCTTCGTTGGTGTTCTCGCCCGGAGCCGCGACGAGCAGACCGAAGTAGCCGTCGCGGTTGGGGTCGGTGAGGGAGACCTGGCCGCCGAACTTGTCGCCCTTCTCCGCGGCGCCGGGGACGCCGGCCGAGTTCTGGTTGACGTCCAGGACGCCGGCCGTGGTGAGACCCCCGGCCGAGCCGCGCAGGACCCAGACGGCTCCCGCGTCCGCGACGCTGCCGATGTCCTCGCCGGAGGCGCCGATCGCGACGTCCGCGTATCCGTCGCCGTTGACGTCGCCGACGGAGAGATCGGTGCCGAAGCCGTCGCCGCGCTCGGCGACACCCGGCACGCCGGGGTAGTCCTGGGTCCACCACACGGGCGGGCTCCCCGGGCCCTCCTGCCCCACGGGCCCGTCGGTACCGCCGTAGTAGACGCCGACCGTGCCGCCGGTCATGAACTCGCCGCCGTCGTCGGGGCTGTGCGGCTCGCCGGTGACCAGATCGTCGTAGCCGTCGCCGTTGATGTCGCCGGAGGCGACGACGGGACCGCCGCGCAGGGCGACGACGGGCCGGGGGTCGATGTCGTCGCTGAGGATGACGTACGACCAGCCGTGGCCCGGCTCGTCGCCCACGCTGAGGCCGGAGACCACGAGGTCGGCCAGTCCGTTGTCGTCGTAGTCGCCGGTGGTCAGGGACCGGGGCGCGATGCCCGGGCCTTCGTCCTGCTTGGCGAGCGGGGTACGGTGCCGGTCCTTGAAGAACTTGAACGGGGACCCTCCGCCGTCCCTGCCCGCCGCGCGTTGCGGCGCGGATTCGTACTGATAGATGGAGAGGCCGACCTTGTCGAGCACGGCGAGCAGATCACCCGGCACGTACGAGGTGAAGTGCCCCGCGGCCAGGGCGCTGCCGAACCGGTCGCCCTTCGCGGCGCCGTCGGACTGCAGCCAGTCGCTCGCCGAGCCCGACAGCCCCTTCGCCGATCCCCACAGGACGACGGCGCCGCCCGCGTCGGCGCCTATGCCGCTGAGGTCCTCACCGGGGATGCCGACGATGGCGTCGTCATAGCCGTCCCCGTCGAGGTCGCCGGAGGCCACGGCCTGGCCGAAGGCGTCGCCGGTCTCGGCGGCACCGGGCACACCGGCGGTGTTCTGGCTGAAGACCCTGGCGTTGCCCGTGGTGACGCCCTTCGGGCCCCCGTACTGCACGGTGACGGCCCCGGCCCCGGACCGCCCGCCCACCGTGGCACCGGGTGCGCCGGTCAGGACGTCCTCGTACCCGTCACCGTTGAAGTCGCGGTTGCGGTCGTTGGCGTGGGTGCCACCGGGGGTCCCGGCGTGGGAGGCGGGGGCGGTGGCGATCGCCGCCCCCGTGATCAGCAGGAATGACGCCGCGGTGACCGCAGCCGAACGGTTCTTGCGCATGAGCGGCTCCTTCGCTCAAGAACGGCCGGGCGGGTGCGGGGGTGTCCGGAAAGAGCCCGTTTCCTTGTCCGGCAGTGTCTTTGACACGCCATGAGAGGAAAGGGTTGTAAGGAGGCGTACGGGAATGCGGCGGGGCGTCCGCCCTGTGATCAGCCCTGGACGAGCGGGCTCATGCTCGCGGTGTCGGTTTCGGCGGCGGGCGTCCCGGAGGCCACGACCGTGGTCGTCCCCTGCTTCTTGGCGGTCTGGGCGACGAAGGCGCCCGCCAGCACGAGCGTCCCGCCGACCATCTGCGGCACGCCGAGGTGCTCGCCGAGCAGCACCCAGGCGAGGACGGTCCCGACGACGGCCTCCAGGCAGGCCACGACTCCGGCCACCTGCGGGGACAGCCGCCGTACGGCCACCACGCCGGTCAGGTAGGCGAGCACGGTGGCCACCAGGACGACCCATCCGACGAGCAGCAGGGCGGGCACGTCCGTCTCGCCGAGGGCGGCCTGGCGGGTGAGCACCGACCAGTCCATCGTCCAGGGGCGGGAGACCGCGGTCAGCACGACGGCGCCGATGGCCAGGCCGTACGCGATCACGGCGACCGGGTCCGGAGCGTTGTCGCCCTCGCTGCCGTGGTCGGCCAGGACGAAGTAGCTGACCTGGCAGCAGGCGGCGCCGAAGGCGAGCGCCAGCCCCAGCGGGTCGAAGGCGAGGCCGGACCACACCTCGACGACCGCCGCCATGCCGCCGACGGCGAGCACGACGCCGATCGCGGCGGCCCGGCTGACCGCCTTGCGCTGGACGAAGCGCACCCAGCCGAGCAGGAGCGCGGGGCCGAGGAACTCCACGAGGATCGCGACACCGACCGGGATGCGGGAGATCGCCGCGAAGTAGAGCGCCTGGACGCCGGCGACACCGAGCAGGCCGAAGCCGAGCAGCAGCCCGGGGCGGCGCAGGAGGAGCGCCCGGTGCCGCAGCAGGACGGGCAGCATGACGAGTGTGGCGCCGGCCACTCGCAGCCACACCACGTGCAGCGGGTCGAGCCCCGCCTCGATCAGCGGCTTGGCCGCCACCCCGGAACCGCCGAACGCGAACGCGGACACCAGCGCGAGCCAGAGCCCGGCGTTCCTCCCCTGAGACACATGCATCGGGCCATGATGTCAGCTCGCGACAGGACCGTCACCCCGGTAGCGACTGTCATCCTCACCACGTTGCCGGAACACCCGCGAGGGCAGGGCCTCCGGCTCCACCCCGCCGACCTCAGCAGCTGTGCCGCCCGGCTCCGCCGTCGGCCACGAGCGCCGCGAGCGGTTCGGTGCCGTCGGCCTGCGGCGCGCCCCGCTCCCGCGCGCGGAGGGCGGCGCCACGCACGGCCGCGGCGGCGGCCGGGCTCCACCCGGGGTCGTCGACGGCGGTGAGCACGGGAGGGCGCCGGAGTCCTCCTTGGAGCCGCGCCAGCCGATGCCGCAGCCGATCGTGCGCTGCGCGAGGCAGCCCAGGACGCGTGCCACCCGCCCGCCGCCCTTGCCCGATCCTGCCGACCTCGCCCCGATCGGGCGTGCCCGGCCAAGGCGCCGTCCGGCCTTCGGCACCTGCCTCGGGGCCGGAGCAGTCCGCTTCCTCAGGGCCAGAGCAGTCCGCGCGTCCAGCCGCCGGGGGCGGAGGCGTCGCGGACGTAGCGCAGGCGGATGTGGCCCTGGACGGGGGCGCCCTGCCAGAACTCGGCCTCGTCGGCGGTCAGCCGGTAGACGGTGTGGCCCTCGGGCACGTCCTCGGGGTGGGCCGCGATGTGTTCGGTGGCCCGGCGGCGGGCCACCTCGTACGCGTCGCGCCCGTTCAGCGGGGCGCTCATCACGCCGGTGAAGCCGGCGATCCGGCCGGCCTCGCGGCGGCCGAGGAAGTCGCGGCGGGCGGCGGCCCGCCCCAGGATCGCGACCGTTCCGGTCACCCGGATCTGCCGGCCGTGCCGCGGCCAGTACCAGCTGAGGGCGGCGTACGGGCGGTCCGCCAGGTCGCGGCCCTTGCGGCTGGCCGCCTCGGAGGCGAAGTCGAAGGAGAGTCGGTCGAGGTCGATGCCGCGCAGCATGAGCACCCGAGCCGAGGGCCGGCCCGCGGCGTCCGCCGTACTGAGGGTCATGACATGCGGCTCCGGCACACCTTCGTCGAGGGCGTACGCGAGCCAGCGGGCGAACACCGGCCCCGGTTCGGGCCCGGCCGTGGCGGGGTCGAAGTGCGGGAGGGGCCCGGCGAGCACAGGGGCGGAGCGCATGCGCTCCCGGAGGGCGTCGGCGGTCACGGGGGCCTGGTCGTCGGTCACGGTCCGATCCTGGCATGCGGCCGCCCGGCGCACGCGGTTGCGCGGTGCGCCGGACGGCGGCGGTGCGGCCTCGTCAGGCCGGGAGGTGGAACTGCTGGTTGGTGCCGCCGGCGCAGGTCCAGATCTGCAGCCGGGCACCGTTGGCGGTCGACTTGTCGGTCACGTCCAGGCACTTGCCGGAGGCGGGGTTCACCAGGGTGTCGCCGCTGCCGCGCTGCCAGACCTGGGCGCCGGTGCCGTTGCAGTCGTACAGCTGCACCTTGGTCCCGTTGGCGGTGCCCGCGGCGGTGAGGTCCATGCACTTGCCGAGCGCGCGGATGGTGCCGTCGGAGCCCACCGTCCACTGCTGGGCGCTGGTGCCGTTGCAGTCGTACATCTGGACGGCGGTGCCGTTGGCGCTGCTCGCGGCGGCGACGTCGACGCACTTGCCGCCGAGGCCGGTGATCTGGCCGGTGCCGCCGGGGGGCGGAGGGGTGCCGCCGCCGGTCACGGTGTTGAAGATGCTCGAGAACTGCCAGGCGCTCTGGGGGGTGCCGCTGCAGCTGTCGGAGAGCTGGCCGTTGGTGGCGCAGGCCTTGTCGCGGCCGACCGCCCAGAAGGCGAGCTCCTGGATGCCCTTGGACTTGGCGAAGTCGGCGAGCGTGGTGGCGTTGCCGGTGGTGAAGGTCTCCGCGGTGGTGTCGTTCACCCCGATCATCGGGGTGTTGCCCTCCATCGCCCACAGCTGCGCGTCGGTCTTGGTGGTCCAGATCGCCCCGAGCTGGTTGCGCAGGGCGGTGGCGGCGTCGGTGGCCGCCTTGCCCATGTCCATGGCCGGTCCGTAGTCCATCGTCATGATGTTGACGAGGTTGACGTTCAGCCCGTTGCTCTTGGCGTTGTTCAGCAGGCTGATCGAGTTGGACTCCAGACCGGTCGGGTTGACCGGGAGGGTGTACTGCACGTCGAGCTTGCGTCCGGCGGCCGCGTACTCCTGCTGGAGCTGGGCGAGCGCCTTGTTGCGGCGGTCGTTGGCGGTGGTGTTGTCGAGCTGGCCGCCTTCGATGTCGAGGTCGATGCGGGTGAGGTTGAGGGCGTCGACGACCTTCTTGTACTGCGCCTTGAGCGTAGCGACGCTGGTACAGGCGACGCCGATCTCAGTGCCGGAGGCGCCGCCGAAGGAGGCGATGACGTCGCCGCCGGCGGCCCGCAGGGAGTTGATCGCGGAGGTCCAGCCGGCGTCGGTGACCGGGGTGTCGCCGTTGAACATGGCGTTGCAGCCGCCGCCGTCGATGACGAAGGCGAGCGTGAAGTACTTCAGGCCCGTGGCGTTGCGGGCGTTGGCCATGGCCGAGGGCGAATTCCAGGTCTCGACGTACGGCGCGGCGTACTGGGCGGGGAAGCCGGGCCCGGGGTTGGCGGCGGCGCTCGCGCCGCCGCCGGTGGCGACGACGGCGGTGGCGGCCATGGCCAGGACGGCGGGGGCGGCGGCAATGGCTCTGACGGCGGATTTCAGCACAGGACGGCTCCTGTCGTGGGCGCAGGGGGTGCGCGTTGTGGGGGGGTGCAAGCCGTGGGGAGGGTTGGGGGGACTTGACTCTGCTGTTCACGTATACGAACAACACATCACTACATGAACAGCCGATGGCCGCAGAGGCTATGGACTAGACCAGCGCGGCGTCAAGACCTTTGCACAGGGCGGCCGTTCGGGGCGCCGTATCCCCGCGCCGCATCGCGGGCACGCCCGGTGGCGGGGCCGCCGTCGCCCGCTGCGCGGACGGCGGTGGTCCCGCATGGGTCTCCCGGCCGGGGTCAGGGACCGGAGACCAAGTCGGCCACGTTGCTGGCGGAGTTGGACGGACCTCCGCTGTTGTTGATCACGTGGCTGATCGTGCCCGTGCCGCCGAGGGAGACGGTCACCATGTCGTGGAAGCGGACCCCGGACACCGCAGGCGCCTCGAAGGCCCGGTCGGCGACCACGGACGGGTTGACGTTGAAGTAGCAGTAGCTGCCGAGGCCCCATGCCTCATGGCCGGTCACCGAGGGGGCGACCTTGTAGGCGTCGTATCCGCGGGTGGAGCCGTTCATCCAGGCGGCCTGGTTCGGCGGGTCGTAGGGCATCTCGTTCTGGAAGAAGTACGTGCGGCCGCCGTCGCCGTTCCAGATCACCTGGTGCTGCTGGTAGTGCTCCACGAACAGGCCGTACATCGTCACGTTCGTGCCGTTGACGATCAGGCCGTTGGCGGCGGTGTTGCTGGTCCAGCCGACGCCGCTGCCGTGGTCGGCCCGCCACAGCCACATGTGGTCGCCGATGACGTCCGAGCTGTTGACCACCAGGCTCTGGGTGGCCTTGCCCACCCCAGCGCCGCCGATGCGGAAGAAGACGTCGTGCAGCGAGGTCGGGTCGGCGGTGTGCCGCGCGGTCGAGCCGGCCGGGCCGACCTGCATCAGGGTCTGCGAGTTGCTGGTGCCGGCGTCGATGAGCAGCCCGGCGATCTTCACGCCGTCGACGTCGGCCACGCTGACGGCGGTGATGCCGTTGTCGGGGACGAGAGTCGCCAGGCCCAGGCCCAGTACGACGGTGTCGGCCCGGTTGATGTTGAGCGTCTGGTCGAGGTGGTAGACGCCCGGCGTGAACAGCAGGTTCTTGCCCTGGGCGAGCGCGCCGTTGATGTCGGTCGCGGTGGCACCGGGCTTGACGATGAAGAACTGGTCGATCGGCAGCGAACTGCCGGCCGGGCTGCCGCCCGCCCAGGTCGTGCCCTGGGTGTTGGTGCGCAGCGCGGGCACGAAGACCTTGTAGGCACCGGTCGAGTCCACGTACAGGAAGGGCTTCTCCCGGGTCACCGGCGACTGCGCGACCGTGGTGTACGGCGGGCTCGGGAAGGTGTTGGCCGGGGCGTTGACGTCGCCGACGAAGACCATGTTCCAGTTGGAACCGGTCCAGCTGCCCCACTGGCTGTTCCGCGACAGCCACTGCTGCTGCGAGCCGGAGCGCACCTGGCCGTCGATCTTGGAGTCGGCGATGAGGCCGCCGCTCGACCAGCCGCCGTCGTCCAGGTTGAGGTTGCCGCGGACGTGCATCCGGCGGTAGGGGGCCGCCTGCGAGACGGCCCAGCGGTCGGTGCCGCCGGTCGGGTTGACGGAGAGGTTCTCCGCGGACCGCCAGAAGTTCTGGGTGGCGTTGCCCTGGAACCAGTCGGCCTCGGCGTGGACCGCGCCGTTGATCGTCACGTCGTCCGGGGACAGGCCGAGGCCCGCGACCTGGGTGTAGAAGCCGACGTTGGCGTCGACGCTGTAGCTGCCCGGCTTGAAGAGCAGTGCGTAGCGCTGGGAGCCGAACTGGTTGGACTCCTGCTGGCCGAAGACCTGGTTGAGCCGGCTCTGGATGGAGGCCGACGACATCGACGGGTCGAAGACCGAGACGTTGGGGCCGAGGTCGGGGGTGCCGGGCGGGTTCTGCGGCGTGTCGGTGGAGCCGAGGCTGAAGGACTGTGCGGCGGTGCCGTTGCAGGTGTACTGCTGGATGCGCGCGCTGTCGGCGGTCGAGGCGGCGGGCACGTCGAGGCACTTGCCGCTGTTGCGGTTGACGAAGTGGTAGGTGCCGCCGGCCTCCTCGACCGGCAGCCATTGCTGGTTGGCCCCGTTGGAGTACGACCAGAGCTGGACGGGGGCGCCGTCGGCGGTGGACACGTCGGTGACGTCCCAGGACTTGGACGCGTCGTTGCGGTTGTCGACCCGCACGTATCCGTCGCTCGTGGCCTGGAACTGCCACTGCTGCGCGGTGGTCCCGTTGCAGGCGTACTGCTGGACCGCGGTGCCGTCGGCGGTGCCCGCGGCGGCGGCGTCGACGCACTTGCCGCTGTGCTTGGCGGCGACGGTCACCCAGCCGGTGGGCAGTGCGGCGGCCTGGGCCTGCGGGACGGTCAGCACGACGGCGGACAGGCCCGAGGCGAACAGGGCTCCCAGGGCGATCGGTATGACGCGGCGTCGGATCCGGCCGCTGCCGGGGGCACCGGGGGGCGGCGCTCCAAGGGTTCTCATGGATGACTCCTGTGCCGCGCGGGGCGCGGCGCCGTGGGGGGGTGTACGCGGGCATGCCGAAGCGGGCGACGGCACGGCGTGTGATGACGGAATGGGGGGGTGGCCGGGCGCACGCGCCCGGCCTGCGACAGCAGCTCAAAGGTCTTGTCGACCTTTCTTCACGGCGTGAAGTTAGGCTTCCACAGCGGACACGTCAAGAGGTCGCGCTACGGATTCCGAACGCCGGGGAAACCGTGACGCGGCGCCAACTCCACTGCTGTGTACGGCGTTTGCGCAGATGGTGGCGGGTCCGGCAGCCCCCCGCCGCCCCGGCTGCACGGCCCCGGGCAGGTCAACACTTGAACGCCTCCACCTGGCAGAGCCGTCCGGCCCGGCCTCCGCGGGCCGATCGGTCACTCGGACCCGCTGATCAACGGCCGCGATCTGGGCGGCCATTACTGGTCTGTACCAAAGTCTTGACTGCGCCCTTCCTTCACTCCTTAAATCACGAGTTGACGAAGGCCTCCCCACCGCCTCCCCCCACCTCGCTCCCCCACCGGCGCCCCCCACCCGCGCCCGCCGACCGGGAAGGACCTCCCCCCATGACCCATGCCACGACCACCGCGCGGCGCGCCGCCGCGCGCCTGTTATTGCTGCTCGCCGTCCTCCTGGGCGTCACCGCCGCCCCTGCCACGGCCGCCCCCGGTGCCGCCGGGGCCGCTCCCTTCAAGGTGCTGGCGTTCTACAACGGCACCTGGGACGCCGCCCACATCAGCTTCGTCAAGGAAGCCAACCAGTGGTTCCCGCAGGCCGGCGCGGCGAACGGCTTCACGTACACCTCGACGACCGACTGGAACCTGCTCACCGACAGCGCCGCCCTCAAGCAGTACCAGGTCGTCCTCTTCCTCGACGACGCCCCGCAGAGCGCCGCCCAGCGCGCCGGCTTCGAGGCGTACATGCGCGGAGGCGGCGCCTGGATGGGCTTCCACGTCTCCGCCTTCACCACCGACGCGCAGAGCTGGCCCTGGTACTACGACCAGTTCCTGGGCAGCGGGAACTTCCGCTCCAACACCTGGGGCCCGACCACCGCCGTACTGCGCACCGAGGACCGCACCCACCCCGCGACCACGCACCTGCCGGCGACGTTCACCTCGTCGGTCAGCGAGTGGTACAGCTGGAGCAACGACCTGCGCGCCAACCCCGACATCGACATCCTGGCGTCCGTCGACCCGGTGAGCTTCCCGCTGGGCACCGACCCCAACCAGTCCTGGTACAGCGGCTATTACCCGATCCTGTGGACCAACACCGAGTACCGGATGCTGTACGCCAACTTCGGCCACAACGCGATGAACTACGACACCGACACCCCGCTGTCGTCGACCTTCGCCAGCGCCACCCAGAACACCTTCCTCCTCGACGGCCTCAAGTGGCTCGGCGCGGGCTCCACGGGTGACCCCGCCCCCTCCGACCCCATCTCCGAGACCGCGTGGTACTCCCTGGTCAACGCCGGCAGCGGCCGCTGCGTGGACGCCCGCGCCGCCGCCACGGCCAACGGCACCGCGATCCAGCAGTACACCTGCAATTCCACCACCGCCCAGGACTTCCACGTCCTCGGCACGGACAGCGGCTACGCCCGCCTCGCCGCCCGCAACGACACGACGAAGGTCGTGGACGTCACGGACGTCTCCACCGCCGACAACGCCCCGCTCCAGTTGTGGGCGTACGGCGGCGGCGCCAACCAGCAGTGGAAGCCCGTCGCCGAGACCGGCGGCCGCTACCACTTCACCGCCCGCCACAGCGGCAAGTGCCTCACCGCCCCCACCGGGGACCCCGGCGGCACCCAGCTGGTCCAGCGCCCGTGCGACGGCTCCGCCGCCCAGTCCTTCCAGCTCGTCGTCCGCCCCTGACACCGGACGATCGTGTGCGGCCGTCCGTCCCGCGCAGCCGGGCACGGACGGCCGCGTTCACCCAGGAGTGGGCCCTCGCCGGCCGCCCGGCGCGGCTCCGGGGAGCCTGGGGTGACGAGCCGGCGGGCCGGGTGGACGACAGGCCCACATGGGCGAGGTGGAGAAGGCGCGGCCGGAGTACGACGGACCGTTGCCCTGACGCGCCGCACGGACACCGCCGGGCACCGTCACATTTTCTGACTGTTCATCAGTATTGAAACTTCCAGCCGCGGCCGTTACGTTCCGCTCACTCGCCGACACAAGGGAGTGTGGTCGTATGGCCGAGGTCTCCGCACAGGCCCGCATCGCTGCTCCGGCCGAGAAGGTCTGGCACACCCTCACCGACTTCAGCTCGCACACGCAGTGGAGCACCACCCACACCGGCTTCCCCGACGGCGGCCCGGCGCCGCTGGAGCCCGGCGCGACCTACCGGGAGAACATGAAGCTGATGGGCTTCCCGGCCGAGGTGACCTGGGAGGTCACATCCGTCGAGCCCGGGCGGGGCTTCGAGATCACGGGCAAGGGCCCGATGGCCGTGGACCTGCAGACCCGCTACCGCCTGACGCCGGACGGCGACCACACCGACGTCCGCATCGACGGCGCCTTCAACGGCGCGGCGGTGGCCCTCATGGCGGGCAAGCTCAAGGACACGGCCACCGCCGCGCTCAACGAGTCGCTGCGCAAGCTCGCCGGCCTCGTCGAGTAGCACCGGAAGCCCTGCGGGGAGGAACCCGGAAGCCGGGGACCGCGAGCGGTCACGCTCGCGGTCCCCGGCGTCCGGCGCCTAACGCAGCACCGCGTCGGCGCTCTTGTCCCCCACTGTGAAGGTGTACGTGCCGCGCTCGACCCGAGGGGTTCCCGCGCCGTCGATGTCGCCCGGCGTCACGGCGAGCGCGCCGCGCGCGAAGTCCAGGCGCACGGTCCTGCTCTCACCCGCCTTCAGGTGCACCTTGGTGAAGGCGACCAGCTTCCGCGCCGGCCACAGCACCCGGCTGACCGCCCGTGACGCGTACACCGGGACCACCAGGTCGCCGTCCCGCGCGCCGGTGTTGGAGACGGTCACCTTGACGCCCTTGGCGTCCGCCGTGAGGGCGTCGTAGGCGTACGTCGTGTAGGACAGACCCGCGCCGAAGGGGTAGAGCGCGTCGTACGAGGACTCGAGGCCGCCGTTCGTGCCCGGCAACTGCTGGTAGTACATGGGCTCGTTGCCGATGTCCTTCGGCCACGAGACCGGCAGCCGCCCGCTGGGGTTGACCTTGCCGAACAGCACGTCGGCGACCGCGCCGCCGCCCTCGGTGCCCGGCAGCCAGGACATCAGCAGGCCGTCGGTGCCCGCCGCGTCGCCGAGGACCAGCGGGCGTCCGGCCACGACCACGGTGACGACCGGCTTGCCACTCGCCTTCAGGCTCTTGACCAGCGCCTGCTGGTCGGCCGAGAGCTCGGGCCGCGGGCTGTCCGCGGCGCCCTCGGCGGCGGCCTTCTCACCCACCACGACGACGGTCAGGTCCGCGTCCTTCGCCTGCGCCACCGCCTCGTCCGCGGTATCGGCCCGCACGACCTCGGTACCGGAGGGCGCGGCTGCGCGGATGCCCTCCAGGACGGTCGTCCCCGGCAGGTCGACCCCGTCCGGCACGCCCTGCCAGCCGATCGTCCAGCCGCCCGCCTGGTCGTTGATGTCGTCCGCGTACGAGCCGGCCACGACGATCCGCTTCGCGCCCGCGCGCACCGGCAGCACGCCGCCCTCGTTGCGCAGCAGCACCTGCGACTCGGCCGCGGCCTGCCGCGCGAGGGCGGTGTCCGTACCGAGCACGGCCTTGTCGGCCTTGGCGGGATCCACGTACGGGTGCTCGAAGAGACCGAGCTCGAACTTCATCCGCAGGATCCGGCCGACGGCCTCGTCGATGCGCCGCGTGGACACCAGCCCGCGGTCCACAGCCGTCTTCAGCCCGGTGCTCCACTCCTTGGCGAAGTACGGCTCCATCGCCATGTCGAGCCCCGCGTTGACGGCGAGGGCGATCGCCTCCGGGTAGTCCGCGGCGATCCTGTAGCGGGTCTGGAGGGCGCGCACGTCCTCCCAGTCGCTCACGGTGACGCCCTTGAACCCCCACTGCCCGCGCAGCACCTTGGTCAGCAGGTAGGCCGAGGCGGTGGCCGGCACCCCGTTGACGGCACCGGAGTTGACCATGACCGTCTTGGCGCCCGCCTGCACCGCCTGCCGGTAGGAGGGCAGGAGGGTGTCCTGGAGGTAGCGGACGGAGACGTCGGCGGGCACCCGGTCGTGTCCGTTGGAGGGCTCGGAGTAGCCGCCGTAGTGCTTGACGGTGGCGGCGACCCGCTTGGACGCTCCGGCGTGCTCGATGCCCGTGACCGCGGAGGCGGCCAGGGTGCCGGCGAGCAGCGGGTCCTCGGCGTAGGTCTCGTAGTACCGGCCCCAGCGCTGGTCGCGGGCGAGGTCGGCGACGGGGGCGAAGTTCCAGTCGATGCCGGTGGCGGAGACCGCGCGGGCGGTCGCGGCGGCGGAGTCCTTGACCGTGGCCGGGTCCCAGGTGGCGCCGAGGCCGATCTGGTGCGGGAAGACCGTGGCGCCGAGCACGTTGTTGTGGCCGTGCACCGCGTCGACTCCGTACAGGATCGGGATGTGCAGACGCGAGTTGGTGATGGCGTACTTCTGCACGGCGTTGACCATCTTCGCCCAGTCCTGGGGCGTGTTCTTGGCCGGGGTCATGCCGCCGCCGGAGATCACCGAGCCGACGGGGTAGTCGGCGAGGACGGTCTTCATGCAGCTCTCGTTGAGCTCGCCGCCGCTCCACTCGCAGTCGCCCTGGATGCGGGCGACGGCGATCTGGTCCATCTGGCCGATCTTCTCCTGCAGCGTCATCCGCTTGAGGAGGTCCTTCACGCGCAGTTCCACGGGCGCTCCGGCCCGGGTGTAGACGGGCCCGTCGGCGCGGGCGGGTACGGAGGCGACCGCGGCGGCGCAGGCCGCGGCGGTCGAGAGGACGAGGAGGTTTCTCAACCGGCTGCGGAGGAGGCGTGTGCGCGGTTCGTTCGTTGGCATCGCAGGCATCCCGTTCCTGTCCGGGCCCTTCCGGGCACTGGCCGTAAACGTTTCCGGCTGCTGTCGCACCGAAAGCCTGACGGCGACATGACATATCGTCAAGACTGTGACCGTGCTGCGAATGCAGGAGGATCCGTCCTCCGTACCCCCGCCCAGGACCGGCCCGCCGATCACCCTCCGGGAACTCGCCCGGCGCAGCGGGGTGTCCACCGCGACCGTGTCGCGCGCGCTCAACGGCCGGGCCGAGGTCAGCCAGGCCACCCGGGAACGCATCCGGCGGCTGGCCGGCGAACTGGGCTACGCGCCCAACGAGCCCGCCCGCACCCTGGTGCGGCGCCGCTCCGACACCATCGGCCTGCTGTGGGACACCGCCCACGAGTCGCGCGGACTCCACCACCCCTTCCTCCAGGGCCTGTTGAGCTCCGTACGCACCGCCCTGTCCGACGCGGGCTACCACCTCATGCTGCTCACCACGGCCGGACCGGACGACCCGGACACGACGTACGTCCAGGCCGTACGGCGCCACAGCCTGGGAGGCGTCATCGCGATGGGCCGGCCCGCCGACGACCGCGCCCTGCGCGCGCTGGCCGCCTCGGGCATCCCCTGCGCCGGGCTCGACGTCGCCCTCGACGGCCCGCGCACGGTCAGCGTCGCCTCCGACAACACGGCCGGGGCCGAGGCGGCCGTCGCCCACCTGCACGCTCTCGGCCACCGCCGGATCGCCACCGTCACCGGACCGCCCGAGCTCGCCCCCGCAGCCGAGCGGCTGACGGGGTTCCGCACCGCGTGCGCGCGACTCGGCCTGCCGGTCCCGGAGGAGTACGTCGTCACGGGGGACTTCTTCCTCGACAGCGGACGCCGGGCGGTCCAGCGGCTGCTCGCCCTCCCCGATCCCCCGACCGCGCTGTTCGCCGCGGGCGACCTGATGGCGATCGGCGCCGTCCACGCCGTGGCCGACGCGGGCCACTCCGTCCCCGGCGACCTGGCGGTCGTCGGCTTCGACGACATCGACGCCGCCGCCCTCGTGCGCCCCGCGCTCACCACGGTCGCCCAGGACCACCGGGCGCTGGGCACCGCGGCCGTCGCGGCGCTGCGCGACCTGCTCGGGCCGGAGCCCGCACGTCCGCTCCCGCCGCGGGTGCTGCCGACGCGACTGGTGGTGCGGGGGACGTGCGGGGCCCGGGCCGCCCGGCCCGGGCCGACCCCCTGACCGGCCGTCACCAACGGGTGACAGTGCGGCATTGATCCGTTCCGCCCGGGTACGGTACCGCTTGCCCCGGCCACGCCGGGCCGACGGATCGACAGGGGGAGCCCCGCCCATGCACATCACCCGTAGCGCCGCCACCCTCGCGCTCGCCGTGCTCGCCGCCGCGGCGACCGCGTGCGATCCCGCCGACGGCGGCACCACCGGCGACGGCCGGCCGTCCGCGCGAGTTTCGGCCGCCGGCACACCGGCCGAGCTGCCCTCCTTCACCGGCATGGGTCTGCAGGCCGCCCAGGACAGGGCCCAGTCGCTCGGCTTCCACCGCCTCGACTCGCACGACGCGCTGGGCCGCGGCCGCGACCAGGTCTGGGACCGCGACTGGAAGGTCTGCTTCCAGCGTCCCGCGCCGGGGCGTCAACCCATCACCGCCACCGTCGACTTCGGCACCGTCAAGCTCGAGGAGGGCTGTCCGGCCCGAGACGCTCCCCCGCCCGCCTCGGCGGGCTCGACCATGCCCGACTTCACGGCCAGGTCCCTGAAGGCGGCCCGCGCGTCGCTGACCGACTCCACCAGCATCACGGCAGAGGACGTCTCGGGACAGGGCCGGTTCATCCTCCTGGAGAGCAACTGGAAGGTGTGCGCGCAGTCGCCTGCCGCGGGCACCCGGCTGAAGGGGCAGCCCGTCTCGTTCAAGGCCGTGAAGTTCGGCGAGGACTGCCCGTAGCCGCCGCGCGCACAACGCCGGTGGCCCGGGACACGAGCGCGTCCCGGGCCACCGGCGTACGGGGCTCTCCCCCGCCCCCGCCAGGGGCGTCAGTCCTCGTCGGCGAGGATCAGATAGAGCTTCTTGCGGGCCTCGTTGACCACGGCGAGCGCCTTGTCGCGCTGCTCGGGCGTACCGGTCGCCCAGACCTGCCGGAAGGCGTCGACCAGGCCGGCGCCCGCCTTGCGGATCTCGTTCATGGCCTCCCAGTCGATGCCGCGCCCGGCCTCCTCCCACGGGGCGTCCGGCCCCGCCTCAGCCTCGGTGCGGCCGGCCTCGGTGAGCGTGAAGAGCTTCTTGCCGCCCTCCGACGCGCTGCTGATCAGGCCCTCGTCCTCCAGCAGCTGCAGGGTGGGGTAGACCGAGCCGGGGCTCGGCTTCCACGCACCGCCGCTGCGCTCGGCGATCTCCTGGATCATCTCGTAGCCGTGCATCGGCCGGTCGGCGAGGAGCGCCAGGATCGAGGCGCGCACGTCACCGCGCCGCGCCCTCCCCCGAGGGCCTCCCCTGCCTCCCCGTCCGCCGTGCCACGGCCCGGGTCCCCAGGGTCCGCCGCCGAAGGGCGGCGGGCCGAACGGACCGAAGGCCGCCCGCCGCTGCTCGTGGTCGTGCTCGTGGTCGCCACGGCCGTGATGGCCGGGCCCGAAGTGTCCGTGTCCGTGGGAACGCATGATGACGCTCCTTCCATCGTTGAACTGTCGCGATGCTTCAACGATATATCGGCAACAGTCGCATGGCAAGGCTCTTCGCCGGGGTCTCCCGCGCACCCGATGGCGGCGGTCCGGGACGGGGGTCACGCTGGGGAGACGGGGGGATCGTGCCCGACCCGACCGGAGGTGGCTGTGGCGAACGCGCAGGGGCGTCGGCCCGTCGTCGTCGGCGTCGACCCCGATCCCGGCAAGCGCATGGCGCTCGCGTGGGCCGCCGAGGAGGCGGACTTGCGCGGGCTGCCGCTGCGCCTGGTGCACTCCCAGGGGGTGCCGACGGGTGGGTACCGGTCCGGGGAGGTGAGGCCGTCCTGGGAGGAGTGGAACGAGGCGCTGCACACGGCGGGCGACCGGGTCCTCAAGGAGGCCGTCGCGTTCGTCGAGTCCCGCCACCCGAAGGTGGCGGTGTCGGGGCTGCTGGCCGAGGGACAGCCGGCGTGGGTCGTACGCGAGCAGGCGCAGGACGCCGCCCTGGTCGTACTCGGCTCATGGCACTTGAGCACCGCGCAGGAGCTGTTCACCTCCGCGTCGGTGGCCCTGCCGGTGATCGCGCACGCCCGCTGCCCGGTGGTCGTGGTCCCCGAACCGGAGCCCGTCCCCCGGCAGCCGCCGCACTTCGTGGTCGCCGTCGACGGCAGCCCGCACTCCGCCGCCGCCGTGGACGTCGCGTTCGAGGAGGCGGCCCTTCACGGAGCGGCCCTGAGGGCCCTGCACGCGTGGCGCCCCCCGCTGCTCGGCGCGATGGACGAGGAGGCCGCGGAACGCGATGCCCGCCGCCTGCTGTCCGAGACGGTCGCCGGCCGGAGCGGGACGTACCCCGAGGTGGAACTGGACCAGGAGGTCGTGCGCGGCCATCCGGTGCAGGTGCTCACCGAGGCGTCCGGCGGCGCGCTGGGCCTGGTGGTCGGTACGCGGGGGCGCGGCGGTTTCACCGGCATGCTCCTGGGCTCCGTCAGCCAGGGCGTTCTGCACCACGCGCGCTGCCCGGTCATCGCCGTCCCGCTTCCGGACCGGCAGGACTCGTAGACGTCCGGCGCCGTCAGGCGGACCGGCCCCGGGAACGGACATGGCGGGAGGCGAAGTGCACACCGATCGTCAGGAGACGGCGTCGGCCGGACGGCGGGCGCGGGAGCCCCGGATCGTCGTCGGCGTCGACGGTTCGGCCTCCTCCAAGGAGGCGCTCGCGTGGGCCCTGCGGCAGGCGTCACTCGTCCACGGCGTCGTCGACGCCGTGATCGCATGGCAGTTCCCGCAGTTCCACGGTTCGCTCGGCTGGATGCCGCCCACGGACGGGACCCTGGGTCTCGACGACGCCGCCGCGCGGGTGCTGGACGACAGCGTCAGCGAGGTGGCCGGCCCCGAGCCGGACGTGGAGATCCGCAAGTGGGTCGAGTGCGGCACCCCTGCGGGCGTCCTGCTGGATGCGGCCGCGGGAGCGGCGCTGCTCGTGGTCGGCAACCGCGGGCACGGCGGGTTCACGGAGGCGGTCCTGGGATCGGTGGGCCGGCACTGCACCCACCACGCGCCCTGCCCGGTCGTGATCGTCCGGGGGCATGAGCCCGCGACGGGCCCGTGACCGAGGGCGCGAGCCCGCCGGGATTCGGCCGGCGCCCGCGCCGGCCCCGGGCGCCCGCTCGCCTGGGCGGCACCCGGGGACCCGAGCGGTCCGGCTCAGCGGCGGTCGTTCCAGGCCGCGCTCTGCAGGAAATAGGTGTCGTACAGCTCCTGCACCTCCAGCAGGCTCTCCGGACCGGCCTCGCCCAGGCCTATGCGCTGCAGGTGGCGGAAGTACTCGAAACGCTCGACGCCGGGGGTGATGACGATCAGCATGTCGGCGTCGCATCCGGGAGCGGCGGCGAAGGCGTGCGGGAGGCCGGGCGGCACGACGACCAGGTCGCCGGCTCCGGCGGTGACGACCTCGTCACCGGACAGGAACCGGGCCTCGCCGTCGAGCATGTAGAACATCTCGGCCGACGCGTCGTGCCGGTGCGGCCGGGCGCCGTCGGCGCCGCCGGCCAGGGTGACGCGCTGCGTCGAGAGCGCGCCGCCTGTCGAGCTGCTGTCCGCCAGCAGCCGGACGGTGGTCGGGGCGCGGCCGATCACCTCGGCCTCGGCGGAGCGGACGATCACGGATGTGTCGAAGTCGGGCACGATCAATGACATTGCGGGCTCCTTGTGCGGGCTCTGACGGGTCTGCCGGACTGACGGGTCTGGCGGGTCTGCCTGGTCACACGGTGAAGAGCAGGGCGGCGCTGATCAGGACGACGACTGCGGTGGCGAAGTGGATTCCGAAGGCGACCGCCTTGGGGCCGCCATTGCGCAGGACGATCAGGGTGTCGCCGAGCGGGGTGAGCGCCACGATGAGCATGAACCAGGCCTCGGCCCGGGCACCCGCGAAGGCGAGCAGGGCCAGGCCCATCACGCCGAGGGTGGCGTCCCGCAGCCCCTTGATCGTGAGGTAGGCGGCGTCGCCGTCCGGCTTGGCGGGCACGCCGTAGCCGGCGGCCGCAGGGCGGGGCTGGAGCAGGAACCGGGCCCCGATGAACAGGACTAACAGGTCGAGCACGATGGCCAGGGTGTACGCGGTGGTGGTCACGTCCGCTTCTCCTCGCTAGCAGCGCTAGAGTCAAGAGCGAAGCTAGCAGAGCATCGACAGAAGGTCTAGCGATGCTAGAATTTCCATCATGTCGATCCGGACGCGCCGGGAGCACGAGCGAGCGGAGCGCGAGCAGCTGATCATCACCGCCGCGCGGGAACTGGCCGAGGCCGAGGGCTGGGACGCGGTCACCACACGACGGCTGGCCGCCGAGATCGAGTACAGCCAGCCCGTCCTGTACAGCCACTTCAAGGGCAAGGACGCCATCATGGCGGCCGTCGCGGTGCACGGTTTCGCGGAGATGGCGGGCGAACTGCGGGCGGCGCGCACCGCGGCGACGGCCCCGCGGGAGGTCCTCGCCGCGGTGGGCGAGGCCTATACGGCGTTCGCCCGGCGGCGGCCGGCCCTCTACGACACGATGTTCACGCACAGCGTCGGCCTGCCTTTCGCCACCCCGGAGGCGCCGGCGGCCCTGCGCGACGCGTTCGGCGAACTGCTCCGGGCCGTCGAGCCGATCGCGGGCCCCGGCGATGACCCGGGGCTCCTCACGGAGACCTACTGGGCCGGGCTGCACGGCCTGGTCACCCTCATGCGCAGCGGCCGTCTGCCGGAGGAGGCACCAGGCCGCCGCCTCGCCCTGCTGATCGGGTGCTTCGCCAGGGTCCGCTGACCGCTCGTCCGCTGACCGGCCGTCCGCCCGGCCGGTGCACGGCGGTCGCGGATTCCCCATGTCAGGGAAGAAGGACGGTGAGCGACGTACGGGTGACCGTGAACCCGAGCCGCTCGTAGAGGCGGCGAGGGGGATTGGCGTCGCTCACCGCCAGCCCGATCCGCGTCAGGCCGCGGGACGCGGCGTCGGCGAGCACGCGGCGCAGCAGCCGGGATCCGAGGCCCGCGCAGCGGGGATCCGGCCGTCGGAAGACCGTCGCTATCCACGGAAGGCCGTCGCGATCGGTGACCACGACCCCAGCGACCACGCGATCGGCCGCGTCGACGGCCAGGACGCTGCACGGCAGGACCGGTCCGAGTACCTCGCCCGCCAGCAGCGGGACGAGCAGGGAGTCGAGGGCCTGGTCGTCGCTCCCGGGGTGGTGGTCGGGGTGCCCGGGGGGAGGGCGGCGCGCAACGCCGGGAACAGCTCGCGGGCCTCGCGGTCGCAGGACGGCGGGTGGAGTCCGTCCGGAAGGAGCGAGGACGACCACTCGGGCATCGGGGGGTCGGCGACCAGATCGCGCTGCATGGTGTGGGCGTGCCGCATGACGCGTGCACCGTGCCGGACCAGTTCCCCGCCGAGTTCCACGGACCCCGAGACGGCCCAGCCCGGCATCCCGGCGAGAACGGACGGCACGGGGTCGGGCCCCACCGCCTCCGCGAGGTCGGCCCGGGGACGGCCGTCGCGGACCCCCTCGACGTACGTCAGTACCGGCAGCCCGTCCGGGCCGTTGAGTGTCGCGCGCCCTCCTTGCGGCGGGGCCACTTAATTCGCGCCTGTCGAGGGCGACTTGGTTATCATCCGGCCCATGCTGCGGTCGCCGGACCGGACTCGCAAACGAATTAGGGGGCCGCGGCGGCTCGCCGGCACGCCGCCGGGACCCGTCCTGACGGACCCCGGCCGGCGCGCCGGTCCGTCACACGTCCGAAGCGCCGCCCGCCACCGGGGCCGGGTAGGTCGGGTACTCCACCTCGGAGACGTGCTGGACGACCCGGATGACCTGGCAGGAGTAGCCGAACTCGTTGTCGTACCAGAGGTAGAGGATGGCGTTGTCGCCGTCGACCTTGGTGGCCCCCGCGTCGACGATCGACGCGTGGCGCGAGCCGATGAAGTCGCTCGAGACGGCGTCGGGGGCGCTGATGAAGTCGATCTGGCGCTTGAGCGGCGAGTTCAGCGACACGTCGCGGAGGTGGTCGAGGACTTCCTCCCGGGTGGTCTCGCGCCCGAGCTGCAGGCTGAGGATCGCGATCGAGACGTCCGGCACCGGCACGCGGATCGAGCTGCCGGTGATCCTGGCCTTGAGGTCGGGCAGTGCCTTGGCGACGGCCGAGGCGGCACCGGTCTCGGTGATGACCATGTTGAGCGGCGCCGAACGGCCGCGCCGGTCGGAGCTGTGGTAGTTGTCCAGCAGGTTCTGGTCGTTGGTGAACGAGTGGACCGTCTCGACGTGGCCGCGCAGCACGCCGTACTCGTCCGCCATCGCCTTCAGCGGCGGGACGATCGCGTTGGTGGTGCAGGAGGCGCAGGAGAGGATCTGCTCGTCCGGCTTGATCATGTCGTGGTTGACGCCGTGGACGACGTTCGGGACGTCGCCCTTGCCCGGCGCGGTGAGGACGACCTTGTCGACGCCGGGGCGCAGGTGCTGCGACAGGCCCTCGCGGTCGCGCCACTTGCCGGTGTTGTCGATGAGGATGGCGTTCTTGATGCCGTGGGCCGTGTAGTCCACCGACGCCGGGTCGTCGGCGTAGATCACCTTGATCTCGTTGCCGTTGGCGATGATCGTGCTCTTCGCCTCGTCGACGGTGATCGTGCCCTGGAACTGGCCGTGGATGGAGTCACGGCGCAGCAGCGAGGCGCGCTTGACGAGGTCCTCGGCGGCCCGGCCGGCGCCCTTGCGAACGACGATGGCGCGCAGCCGCAGGCCGTTGCCCGAGCCGGCCTTCTCGATGAGCAGGCGCGCGAGGAGGCGGCCGATGCGGCCGAATCCGTAGAGGACGACGTCGCGCGGCTCCCGGCGCTCGATCTTGTTGGCCCCCGTGGCTCCGGCGACGGCCCTGGCGGTGAACTCCTCCACGGACAGGGCGCGGTCGTCGGCCCTGTAGGTCGCGGCGAGCATGCCGATGTCGATCTGCGACGGACCGAGATCGAGCGTGGTCAGGGCACGGAGGAACGGCAGGGTCTCGGTGACGGAGAGTTCCTCGCCGGCGATCTGCCGGACGAACCGGTGGGCCTTGAGGATGCTGATCACCGACTTGTTCACCAAGGAGCGGCTGTGGAGGAGGACGGTGACGTCCCGCTCCCTGTGCAGCTTCCCGATGATCGGAATCATCGATTCCGCGATCTCCTCGCGGTTCTTCCAGTCGGTGAACGAGTCCTCGTTGACAGTCACAGGCTTATCTTTCGAGCTAGGCGGTGCTCATATGTTAACCAGCCCGCCACTTTGATCATCCACCGGGTCCCTCCCGGGTCCACCGGACCGCGGACGGAGCCCGACCCCGGCCCGCAGACCAGCCCGCGGGCGGAGGTCAGGAGATCCCGATGACGCCCACGGCCGCCAGGCCGGTGTCCGCGCGCAGAAGGATGTCGTAGAGATACGTGTCGTCCGCGCGGGGTGCCAGGACCTGCCGGGCTCCGCTCGGCAGGGTGCGGGAGACCGTCTCGTGCCTCTGCCCGGGCGCCGATCCGCTGACCGCCACGAGCGTGACCGGCCTCCTCCCGACGTTCTCCAGCGTGACGGAACGGGTCCTGGGGCACAGGACGTCGTGCGGGGCGGAGCAGTGGAATCGCACGTCGCCGAAGTCCAGCAGGCCGCACGAGACGTCGGTGGCGAAGGCGAAGCGCGAGGAGCAGACGGCGCCGACCCGCAGGTTCTCCGCCGGGGTCGCCGTCACCGCCCGCCCGCCGGACCGTGGTGCGTCCGCGTACGACACGGCGAACATGCCCAGGGTGACGGTGGTGGCGAATACGGCGGGCAGGAGTGCTGTGCGCACCTGTGGCTCCAGAAGTCGTGCAGGCGAGGCGGTGGATCGAGGCGAAGCGAGGCCGGGACGTCACGTGCGGGTGAGGCCCGCGGGCCGGGGCCGGCGGGCCTCACTCTCGGCGCGTGCCTACGTCAGCGACCCGTGCCGGGATCGTTGCGCGCCGGCAGCTCGGTCGCGATGACGTCGCCCGCGTAGACCAGGGCGACCCGGTGGTTGTACTGGATCGTGTACATCTTCTTGGCCCCGAAGACGACCTTGCCGTCACCCTTGAAGTAGTCGTCGGTCAGGGCCGCCGGCGCGGTGGCGACGTACGCCTGGCCGGACGGGATGCTGTACATGCTCAGCGGGGCCTGCGAGGAGGCGCCGTACCCGGCCGGGTACTCCGAGGCGTCCGGGTAGCTGGTGCCGTAGACCTTGCCGGGCGGCGTGGCGGGTGTCACGCCGGCCTTGACGATGGTGTAGCCCCCGTGCGCCGGGACGGTGTTGCAGCCGTACGGGTTGTAGAACCACACCTTCGAGCCGCTGAACCAGATGGCGGTCCAGGCACCTTCCTTGTCGGCGACCACGAACTGCTGGCCGGCCTGCACGGTGTTGCCCCAGTCGTTGATCCGGTCGGTGCCGGCGGCACCGGAGTGGATCGCCGGGTCCCCGAAGAGGGGCGCGGTGCTGCTGGGGGCGGTGCGCACGAACAGGGTGTTCGACGCCTGCGTCACCTTGGTGCACTCAGGGGTGGCACCGGTCGGGTCCTCGGACGGGCAGATCTCGGCGGTCTGCTGGTTCCGCTCGAAGCCGGGGGCGATGGTCACCACCGAGCCGATGTCACCGACCCCGTGCTTGCCCGTGACGGGCGCGCCGAGCAGGGCCATGAAGTGCTCCCAGTCCCAAGCGGTGCCCGGGTCCCAGTGCATGCCCGCGACATAGGACGACGCGGGGCCGACAACGTTGTCATGGCCCAGGATGTGCTGCCGGTCGAGCGGGATGCCGAAGCGCCCGGCCAGGTACTTCACCAGCTCCGCCGTGGCCTCGTACTGCGCCTCGGTGTACCAGTCGGCCCCGTGCGCGGCGAAGCCCTCGTGCTCGATGCCGATGGAGTGCATGTTGGTGGAGTAGTTGCCCGCGTGGAAGGAGAGGTCCTTCGTCGGCATCATCTGCGTCACCGCGCCGTCCGACGACCGCATCACGTAGTGCGAGGCGGTCGTGCTGCCCGGGGCCTGGAAGGTGGCGATGGCGGACTCGTACGAGCCCTCGGTGTCGTGGATGACGATGGTGTCGATCCGGATCCCGTTGGCGGGCCGGTTGGACACCTGGCCGTTGCTCGACGCCGCCGGCACGAAGGTGCAGTCCACGGTGGTGGGGCATTCGACGTCGGCGGTCGCCGCGGCCTTCAGGTGCAGCTTCGCCAGCTGGGCCTTGGCGGGCTCGACCTGCGGCATGGCGGCCAGGCTGACCCGCTGGCCGTCCGTCGTGGTACGGCCGGCGCCCTTGGCCAGGGTGGCGAAGACACGGTTGGCGAACGCCTGGGCGCCCTGCCGCTGCGAGGCCTGGCTGTAACGGGCCACGGCCCCGTACCAGTCGCCGGGGTCGGCGGAGGCGGTTCCGGCCGTGGCCTTCTGGTACGACGCGAGGAGCGCCGCGCCGCCGCGGATGTTGGCTGACGGGTCGTTCCTCAGCTCCCGCGCGGACAGACCCGTGAGCTTCGCCGCGGCCTGGAGGGTGTGCAGGGCCGGGTCGGCGACGAAGGACGCGATGTCGCTGCGGCCGGCCGCTCCGGCGCCACCACCGGCCACCATCTCCGTCGTGACGTCGGTGAGGTGCATCGGGCCGTAGCCACCGCTCGCGCTGTGCGCGCCCGCGTGCCCGTCCCACGCCGACTCCTGGTACGCCACGGCCAGCAGCACCTGCTCCGGCACCCCGTACTCGGCGGCCGCCGCCGCGAAGTCGTGCTGCCGAGCGGTGTCCGCCGGGGCGGGCGCGCCGGTGGCCCGCGCCGTCAGCGGCACGGCGACCGAGCCCGCGACGGCCAGCGCGGCGACCGCGGCCCGCAGAGCCGGCCTGCGCCGCGACGCGCGCCGGCGTATGGATGTGTCTGATGTCATCAAAGATCCCAAATGTGGAATGAAGGGGGTCGATTCCCGCGACAACGGTCCGATGTGACGTGCTGCCGGCCTCCGAAAGGCTCGCGGATTCTACTCGCGGCGATCTCCCCGGATTGAGGCACCGTCAGCATTCGGCCAAATCAGTCGACTTGGCGCGGAGTCACGGGCCCGGTGGACGGCGCCGACCCGTGCCGCCCCGAAGGGGACATCACCGGCGCATGGACCTTCATACGCCAACGGCCGGCCACGTCCGCCGAACGACGAACCGGACAACCGCACAGGTCCATCGGCGGAATTTCTGGGGCCCACTCTCAACTCCCGCGCCCGTGCGCACGTATTTCGAGAACCGAAGCAGCGCACATCCCGCGCCGGCAGACGTAATCCACCAGCACGCCGCACATTCCGCGGCGTACGCCGGCCGGGCACCACGCGACTGCGGAATCCCACGAGGTCCCCCCTGCCCGGACGGGCTGCCCGGAGGGAGGGATCGCGGAACCGGAACCCGGCCCGAGATGCTTGCTGCCGCAAGCAAGTAGACCAAGAATGTGCTGCACCATGCAAGTAAGTGGTTCACATATCGCGCACGTCCGGACAACCGCCACCAGGCCCCGCCGGATCGAGACGCAAAACCCTCCGAATCGTCACTTCCTTGACAGGTGATATAACGCCATGCGATGGTCATCACCGTTTCGGTAGGTGACGAGGGCGATCATCGCGTCGCGCCAGGAGCAAGACACCGAGGAGAGGCTTCGTGAGCCAGGCTGCGGAATACGACTACGTCGTGGTGGGCGCAGGCACGGCCGGCAGTGTGCTGGCGGCGCGCCTGTCCGAGGACGACGGCGCCCGCGTACTCCTGCTGGAGGCGGGCAGCTCCGAGGTGCCCGATGTGATGCCCGTTCCCCCCGCCTGGCCCCTGCTGCTGGGCACCTCGTACAACTGGGGCGAGCGCACGACCGAGCAGGCGTCCACCGGGACGTCCGTCCCGCTGGCGCGGGGCCGGGGCCTCGGGGGTTCGTCGGCCGTCAACGCCATGGTCGACGGCCTGCGCGTCGCCGACGCCTCCGTCATGCCGTCCATCGTCTCGGGCAACACCAACGCGACGGTGTACGCCATCGCGGAGCGGGCCGCCGCGTTCATCACGCGGAAGGAGGCGCGGTGACCATGGCCGATCAGGAGAACGAGACCGCCGAGGGCACTCCGGTGGCGCGCCGGGCGATGCTCGGAATGCTGGGTGCCGGGGCCGCCGGCGTCGCCGCCGCGCCCTGGTTGCAGCGCGGTTGGGAGAAGTTCCTCGGCTCCGCCTCTCAGGTCGACCCCACCGGGCTCACCGGCGTGCTGCCCAACCCGGGGGGCTTCCGGTACTACAGCGTCGTGGGCTCGGTGCCGCGCAAGGACGCGAGCACCTACCGGCTCAAGGTCAACGGTCTCGTCGACCGCCCGAGGACGTACACACTCGACGACCTGCGCGCGCTCCCGCAGTCCCGGATCGTGCGGGACGTGCAGTGCACCGACGGCTGGCGGGTGGCGGACACCCCGTTCGAGGGGGTGCGGCTCTCGGATCTCCTGGACGCCGCCGGGGTGCGTCCCGACGGCAAGGCCATCCACTTCACCTGCTTCGACGGCGTCTACACCGAGAGCCTGACGCTCTCCCAGGCACGCCGCGCCGATGTGCTGCTGGCCCTGAAGATGCAGGACAAGCCCGTCAGTCACGAGCACGGCGGCCCTGTCCGCCTCTACGTGGCCCCGATGTACTTCTACAAATCGGCGAAGTGGCTGTCCGGAATCACCGTGACCGACGAGGTCATACCCGGTTACTGGGAGGAGTACGGCTATGACGTCGACGGCTGGCTCGACGGAGCCGACCGGCGCGGTGGCGACGCCGCCGCGACCTGAACGCTCCGGGCACGTCCTCCGGTTCAGCCCGGCCGAGCGCCTGGTGCACCGCGCCACCGGTGTGCTGATGCTGCTCTGCCTGGCGACCGCGGCCTGTCTGTACCTGGGGCCACTGGCCCAGTTGGTGGGGCGCCGTCACCTCGTCGCGACGGTCCACGAGTGGTCGGGCATCCTGCTGCCGCTACCCTTCCTGCTCGGCCTCGTCTCACCCGCCTTCCGTGCCGACCTGCGCAGGCTGAACCGCTTCACCGGCTACGACCGGCAGTGGCTGCGATCCGTCCGCCGGCGCCTGACCTCGCCGTCCATGCGCCCCGCGGGCAAGTTCAACGCGGGGCAGAAGATCTACGCGGGCTGGCTCGCCGGGGCCGTCCTGGTCATGATGGCCACCGGCCTGCTGATGTGGTTCACGGGTCTGCTGCCGGCGATCTCCCGTACGAGTGCGATCTTCGTCCACGATGTCCTGGCCTGGGCCGTCGCCGTGGTGGTGATCGGCCACATGCGCATGGCGTACCGCGATCCCGAGGCGCGGCTCGGGATGCGCACGGGGTTCGTCGCGCGCGACTGGGCGAGGCGGTGGCATCCGCACTGGCTGGAGGAGGACCGGCCGGGCGCGGGGCGGGAAGCGGGAGCGCCGCGCGTCGCGAGTGAGCGGCGCACCCCGGGCCTTTGACACTCGACGACCGGTCGCCCACGTTATTTGGGCGACCGGTCGTCTTGTATGCATCAGCTGTCATCGAACGCGCCCGACCGGGGCCGGAATCGAGCAGCACCCATGACCACCGCCCCGAAAAAAGGACATACGCGCAAGCGCACTGTGCCCCGGACGTGGCCGCCGCGGCGAGACACCCCGGCCGCAGCGCACCTGGACCGCTACTGACCCGCCGACGCCGCGGCCTTCTTCCGCGCGCGGTAGGCGGCCGCCTTCACCCGGTTTCCGCACGGGTCCATGGCGCACCACTCCCGGCGGCTGCCGTGCGACCGGTCGACGTAGATCTGCGTGCACTCCGGCCTGCTGCACTCCTTGATCAGCGACAGCTCCGGCCCGCTGACCACCCGGATGGCCTGGCGGGCCACCGACGACAGCGCCTGCTGCGCGGTCGCCTCGACCCGCCTCCCCTCCCGGGTGAGCTGCGGGATCGCAGACGGCGTACGCGCCATGGCGTTGACCAGGGCGAGCGCGTCGGCGTCATAGTCCTCGTTCGCCAGCCCGGCCCTGACGAGCGCGTAGATCGCCTCCCGGAGGGACACCGCGTCCTGCACGTCGGACGGCAGACAGTGCGTCTCGCCGTCGACGAGTCCGGACTCTCGGAACCACGCGTCGAGGCTCTCCGGCGTGGTGAGCATCTCCAGAGGCTCTGCGTTGCGGCGTCTGCGCAGGGTTCCCACGAAGTCCAGCACGGGGGTACCGCACGGGAAGGCATGCATCATGTCACCATTTTGACAGGTGACGCACAAGAGGGCAAGGAGTGCGGCTCGCTGTCCTGAGGGCGGTCGCGGGGGCGGGGCACGGGATCGCGGGCGCGATCACCGCCCCCGGTCGACCCCGGCAGGGATCAGTCGTGGTGCGTATCGCCGGCCGCCGCGACACGCCTGAGGCTGGCGGTGAGCCCGGAGAGGTCCTGGCCACTGAAGTGGTCGACGAGGTGACGTCGCACGCTGGCGAGGTGCGTCGGCCAGGCCTGGTCCAGGCGAGCCAGGCCGGCCTCCGTGAGAACGGCATTCCACCCGCGCCCGTCCTCGCTGCACTTGATCCGCTCGACCCAGCCCCGCTTCTCGAGCCGGATGACGACGCGGGTCATGCCGCTGAGGGAAAGGCTGCAGACGGCGGCGAGCTCACTCATCCGCATCGCCCGCGCGGGGGCCTCGGACAGGTACATCAGGGGCGTGTACTCCGAGAGCGGCAGCCCCGCGCCCTGGAGCATGTCGGCGTCGACGGCGCGGGGCAGCGCCAGCAGCACCCGTCCCAGCGCACGCACAAAGGCTTCCTCACTCGCGTTGAGGGGCTGCAACCGCTGCTCTTCGGACGACATGCCCCCACTTTAGCTTCTTGACAGGTCAATGACGCCACCCACTTGCCGCGGCAATCAGCGACCCTCAACACGCCTGCGAGCAGACACTTCCCCGCCCCGCCGCCGAGCGGCCGCAGGGCGTCCGAGGCGACCGCGCCGCCGGATCGGCGCGTATGACGTGCGCCCACGGGCCGGTCCGCGTGCCGGGGCCGACGGCGCAGGGACCTCCGGGTTCCGAAACTCGAACCGGCACTCCTTTGACTATTGTCGACCGGTCATCTACTTTCAAATAGACGACCGGTCGACTAGTCCACCGGCTCGACTATCTCCCATCGACAAGCAATGAAACGGAGTGCCTACAGTGGCCACCCCCGTCAAGCTCGCCATCGTCTACTACTCGTCCACCGGCACCATCAGCGAGATCGCCAAGGAACTGCACGACGCCGCCGTCAAGGCCGGTGCCGACGTCCGGCTGCTCAAGGCGGCCGAGCTGGCCCCGCAGTCGGCGATCGACTCCAACCCGGTCTGGGCCGCCAACCACGCGGCCACCGCCGGCGTGCCGGTGGCCACCCCCGAGGACGTCGAGTGGGCCGACGCCGTCATCTTCGGCACCCCCACCCGCTTCGGCAACGTCTCCTCGCAGCTCAAGCAGTTCATCGACACCCTCGGCGGCCTGTGGGCCCAGGGCAAGCTGGCCGACAAGGTCTACAGCGGCTTCGTCTCCACCGCCACCGCCCACGCCGGCCACGAATCCACCCTGCTGGCCCTGTACAACTCCGTTCACCACTTCGGCGGCATCACCGTCACCCCCGGCTTCACCGACCCCAACAAGTTCGTCGACGGCAACCCTTACGGCACCTCCCACGCCGACGGCCAGGGCCAGAACCCCGTCGACGACACCACCCGTACCGCCGCCCGCATCCAGGCCGAGCGCGTCGTCCAGGTCGCCGCGCGGCTCAAGGCGGCCTGACCCCCGCACCGCGGTGGCCACCGGGCCCCAGGTACGGATGCAGGCGGGGACCACGGTCGAGGGCGTCCTCGCCAC
>NZ_JBSFLB010000020.1:54255-175404 GCF_053598835.1 Streptomyces sp. NPDC001070 | reverse complement strand
GCAGCTGACCGAGGAGGTCACCGCCCGCAAGGGCTGACCCCGTCCCGGCACGCCCCGGAGCCCCGCGACGCCCCCACCGGCACCGCGGGGCTCCGCTGTTCCCGGGATCGTTGACGCTGTGACGGAGAGGGCGTTAGCTTCCCTTCAACGGTTTGTTGAAGTTCGGGAGGGTGGCAGATGGCGCAGAACGAGACGGCCCGCACATCGCTCGGCGACGCGATCCGGCACGACATCGGCGCCTCGCTCGCCGCCGTCGACGCCGAACTCGCCCGCCGCTACCCCGGGGACCCCGGCACCCGGCAGCCCGTGCACACCGTCTACGTCCCCGCCGACGCCTTCGCCGCCGACACCGTGCGCACCTGGGGCGACCGCGCCCTCGCCACCCTCGACGAGCACGCTCCCGACGCGGAGACCCTGGCCGGAGTGCTCGGTCTGCCGCCCGCACTCGCCGCCCCGGTCCACGACCGCGTACGCGCCAAGCTGCGGCGTGAACCCGTCGAGGACCTGCGCATCGACTTCGAGGACGGTTACGGCCCCCGGCCCGACGCCGAGGAGGACGCGGCGGCCGCGCGCGCCGCCCGCCTCCTGGCCGCCGCTGTCGCGGACGGGACCGCGCCGCCGTACGCCGGCATCCGCATGAAGTGCATGGAGGCCGCCGTGCGCGACCGCGGCATCCGCACCCTCGACATCTTCCTGACCGGCCTGATGGAGGCCGGCGGCCTGCCGGACGGGCTGGTGCTGACCCTGCCCAAGGTGACGTTCCCGCAGCAGGTGACGGCCATGGTGCGGCTCGTCGAGGAGTTCGAGCAGGCGCGCGGGCTCGGCCCCGGCCGGATCGGCTTCGAGATCCAGATCGAGACCACCCAGTCGATCCTCGGCCCGGACGGCACGGCCACCGTCGCCCGCCTCATCGACGCCGCCGAGGGCCGTGCCACCGGGCTGCACTACGGCACCTTCGACTACAGCGCCGCGTGCGGGGTCAGTGCGGCGTACCAGTCCATGGACCACCCGGTCGCCGACCACGCCAAGGCCGTCATGCAGGTGGCGGCCGCCGGAACGGGCGTCCGGCTCTCCGACGGCGCCACGAATGTGCTGCCCGTGGGCCCGCGCTCCCAGGTCCACGAGGCCTGGCGGCTCCACTACGGACTGGTCCGCCGCTCCCTGGCACGCGCCTACTACCAGGGCTGGGACATGCATCCCGCCCAGCTGCCCACGCGCTACGCCGCGGTCTACGCCTTCTACCGCGAGGGTCTCGACGCGGCGGCCGCCCGGCTCGCCGCGTACGTCGCCAAGTCCGGCGGCGACATCATGGACGAGCCCGCCACCGCCAGGGCCCTGAGCGGCTACCTGTCGCGCGGACTCGACTGCGGCGCCGTGGACTTCGCCGAGGTCTCCGCGGCCACCGGTCTGGCCCGTGCCGACCTCGACGCCCTCGCGGGCAGAGGCGTCGGCGCCTGAGGCCGTCCGGCAAAAGACGTCCGGGCCGGCCCGCGAGGGCCGGCCCGGACGTCTCAACGCGAACGGCGAACGATCAGACGAGGTCGAACCGGTCGAGGTCCATGACCTTGGCCCATGCCGCGACGAAGTCGTTCACGAACTTCTCCTTCGCGTCGTCGCTCGCGTAGACCTCCGCGACCGCGCGCAGCTCGGAGTTCGAGCCGAAGACGAGGTCGACACGGCTGCCGGTCCACTTGACCTCGCCCGTGGCGGCGTCGCGGCCCTCGAAGGTGTTCGCGTCCTCGGACGTCGCCTTCCACGTCGTGCCCAGGTCGAGCAGATTGACGAAGAAGTCGTTGGTCAGCGAACCGGGGGTCGAGGTGAAGACGCCGAGCGAGGACTGCTGGTAGTTCGCGCCCAGGACGCGCAGACCGCCGACGAGGACCGTCAGCTCGGGGGCGCTCAGGGTCAGCAGGTTCGCCCGGTCCAGCAGCAGGTACTCGGCGGGCAGCCGGTTGCCCTTGCCGAGGTAGTTGCGGAAGCCGTCCGAGGTCGGCTCCAGAGCGGCGAACGACTCCACGTCGGTCTGCTCCTGCGCGGCGTCCGCGCGGCCCGCGGCGAAGGGCACCCGGACGTCGAAGCCGGCGTCCTTGGCGGCCTTCTCGACGGCCGCGCCGCCGGCGAGGACGATCAGGTCCGCGAGCGAGATCTGCTTGCCGCCGGTCTGGCCGGCGTTGAAGTCCTGCTGGATGCCCTCGAGGGTGCGCAGCACCGAGGCCAGCTCGTCGGGCTCGTTGACCTCCCAGCCGGCCTGCGGCTGGAGGCGGATGCGGGCGCCGTTGGCGCCGCCGCGCTTGTCGCTGCCCCGGAAGGACGAGGCGGAGGCCCACGCGGTGGAGACGAGCTGGGACACCGACAGGCCGGAGGCGAGGATCCGGTCCTTGAGGGCGGCGACGTCGTCGGCGCCGACGAGCTCGTGGGTCACCTCGGGCAGCGGGTCCTGCCAGAGCAGGACCTCGGACGGGACCTCGGGGCCGAGGTAGCGCACGATCGGGCCCATGTCGCGGTGGGTCAGCTTGTACCAGGCGCGGGCGAAGGCGTCCGCGAACTCGTCGGGGTTCGCCAGGAAGCGCCGCGAGATCTGCTCGTAGGCCGGGTCCAACCGGAGCGACAGGTCGGTGGTCAGCATCGTCGGGGCCTGGCTCTTCGACGGGTCGTGGGCGTCGGGGATGGTGCCCGCGCCGGCGCCGTCCTTCGCCACCCACTGGTGCGCGCCGGCGGGGCTCGTGGTCAGCTCCCACTCGTAGCGGAACAGGTTCTCGAAGAAGCCCATGCCCCACCGGGTCGGGGTGCTGGTCCACGTGACCTCGAGGCCGCTGGTGATTGCGTCGGCGCCCTTGCCGGTGCGGTAGGTGCTCTTCCAGCCGAGGCCCTGCTCCTCCAGCGGGGCGGCCTCGGGGTCGGGGCCGACGTTGTCCGCCGGGCCGGCGCCGTGGGTCTTGCCGAAGGTGTGACCGCCCGCGATCAGGGCGACCGTCTCCTCGTCGTTCATCGCCATCCGGCGGAAGGTCTCACGGATGTCGCGGGCCGCGGCCAGCGGGTCCGGGGTGCCGTTGGGGCCCTCGGGGTTGACGTAGATGAGGCCCATCTGGACGGCGCCGAGGGGGTTCTCCAGCTCCCGGTCGCCGGTGTAGCGCTCGTCGCCGAGCCAGGTGGTCTCGGGGCCCCAGTAGACGTCCTCGTCGGGCTCCCAGACGTCGGTGCGCCCGCCGGCGAAGCCGAAGGTCTTGAAGCCCATCGACTCCAGGGCGACGTTGCCGGTGAGGATCATGAGGTCGGCCCACGACAGGCTCTGGCCGTACTTCTTCTTGACCGGCCACAGCAGGCGGCGGGCCTTGTCGAGGTTCCCGTTGTCCGGCCAGCTGTTGAGCGGCGCGAAGCGCTGCTGACCGGCGCCGGCGCCGCCGCGGCCGTCGCTGATCCGGTAGGTGCCCGCGCTGTGCCACGCCATGCGGATCATGAACGGGCCGTAGTGGCCGAAGTCGGCGGGCCACCAGTCCTGCGACGTGGTGAGCACCTCGGCGATGTCCCGCTTCACGGCCTGGAGGTCGAGGGCGGTGAACGCCGCGGCGTAGTCGAACTCCTCGCCGAGCGGGTTCGCCACGGCGGGGTTCTTGGCGAGGATCTTCAGATTGAGCCGGTCCGGCCACCACTGCCGGTTTCCGCCCCCCTGGGTCGGGTGCGGCGCTCGCCCGTGCGCGACCGGGCAGCCACCTGCGCCCTCCGTCTTGGCGTCTGTGACGATTGCTTCGTGGTTCTCAGACATGGGAATCCTTCCGGACCCGGCGGGTCGCGGTGCTCAGGACTGCGGGCGGCAAAACGGTCGGGGCGCAGGCCCCGGGGGACGCCCCCGGCCTCGTCGATCGGGAGGTCCCGGGAGGCCGTGGTCGTCGGACGTGGTCGGGCAGGGTGCGCCGGGGCGCACGGCTCAGCCGAGGTGGACGCTCGGAGGGACCCACCCGCGACGTGACGGGGAGAGACCGTCCCGGACCGCCTCCGGCAGCGCGACGCGGGTGCCCGTCGTTTCCAGGCGGCACCGCGCAGCTGCTCGGTGGTCCCGTCACGTCTCTCTCTTCTGCCGTACCGGAGTCTTCCTGTCCCTTGGCTGGCGCCGGAACCGATCCTACGATGGACGCAGTCCAAGTCAAGAAGAGCGTCAATTCCATATGCAATCAGAACCCGGACGCGTCCACTGCTAAATTCCGGATGTCCCCTCGAGCCTGAATAGGTGAACCGATATGAGTGACCTGCTGGAGCGGCTGAGAGGGCGCGGCTGGCGTATGACGTCCCAGCGGCGTGTCGTTGCGGAGGTCCTCGACGGCGACCATGTGCATCTCACGGCCGACGAGGTGCACGCCCGTGCGGCACGGCTGCTCCCGGAGATCTCCCGGGCGACCGTCTACAACACCCTGGGCGAGCTGGTCTCCCTCGGCGAAGTCATAGAGGTCTCCACCGACGGTCGCGCCAAGCGCTACGACCCCAACGCGCACCGTCCGCACCAGCACCTGGTGTGCTCCCGCTGCGGCGCCGTGCGCGACGTCCACCCGACCGGCGATCCGCTGGCCGACCTCCCGGCGGACGAGCGTTTCGGCTTCACGGTGTCCGAGGTCGAGGTCACCTACCGCGGGCTGTGCCCGTCCTGCGTCTAGATGTACCCGGCCGACACGTTGGTGACAGTGCCGGTCTGTTCTTGAGGGACGACGAGGTCGCCCCCGACGTCGCGGTGCGGACGGCGGAGAGCGTGGGGTGGACGCTCCGCGACCTGCCGCCCCGTCAGCGCGCCGGGTGTTTCTGCGGGTGCTCGAGGACCTGGCCGCGGCCGGGCCGGACCGGCACCGCTGCCTGGAGGCATTCGCCTTCAGCTGCGGCCTGGTCGAGGACCAGCCGCCCTGACGGGGCGCCGCGCCGCTACGGCACCGGTGGGAGCTCGCCCGAGCCGCGCGGGATCAGGCGGCAGGGGAGTTCGACCCGCTTGGGGGCGCCGGAGGCGCCGTCGAGGCGCTGGAAGAGCAGGCCGGCCGCGGTGCGGCCCAACTGCCCCGGGTCCTGGGCGACGACGGTGACCGCCGGACGGAGCAGGTCGGCGAGCTCGAAGTCGTCGAAGCCGACGAGCGCGACCACGCTGGGCCGGTCGGCGAGCACCCTGACCGCGGTCACGGTGATCCGGTTGTTGCCGGTGAAGAGGGCGGTGACCGGCTCCGGGCCGCTGAGCATGGCCTCGACGGCGGCGCGGACGCGGTCGGGGGCCGTGGTCCCGCAGGAGACCCAGCCGTCGTGAACGGGGAGCCCGGCGGCGGCCATGGCCTCCCGGTACCCCCGCAGACGTTCGGCCGCGGTGTGGATGCGGGGCAGGTCGCCGATGAAGCCGATGCGCCGGTGCCCGCCTGCGATGAGGTGGGCGACGCCCTCGCGGGTGCCCCCGGCGTTGTCGCTGAGGACCACGTCGGCGTCGATCCCGCCCGCGGGGCGGTCGACGAAGACGGTGGCGACGCCTGCCGCGATCTCGGGCTCTAGGTAGCGGTGGTCCTCGCTGGCGGGCACGATCACCAGCCCGTCGACACGGCGGGCGCAGAACGCGAGCACCAGTTCCTGTTCGCGGTCGGCGTCCTCGGCACTCGATCCGGTGAACAGCAGTGTCGAGTGCGCGCGGGCCAGGTCCTCGACGGCGCGGCTGAGGGGTGAGTAGAAGGGGTCGGCGAGGTCCTCGAGGACCAGCCCGATGCTGGCCGTACGGCCCTTGCGGAGCAGCCGCGCGCTGTCGTTGCGGCGGAATCCGAGGGCCTCGATGGCCGCCTGGACACGGGAGATCGTGTCCTCGGTGACGCCCGGTTCCTCGTTCACGACACGCGATACTGTCTTCAGGCCGACACCGGCCCGGGCCGCGACATCCTTCATGGTGGGGCGGGCGGTGCGCGGAATATCGGTCACGGCGTGATCCTATGGGCTGGACAACGTTGTCAACAAAGGGCGACACTACGCCCATGCCGTTCGAGAGCTCTGCCGAGTCCATCGTCCCGCCGTCGGGTGCCGCCGGCCCCGGCCCGTTGGTCGCCGCACTGGACATCGGCGGCACGAAGATCGCGGGCGCCCTGGTCGACGCCCGCGGCGAGTTGCTCGTACGCGTGCAGCGTCCGACGCCCGCCGACCGGGACGCCGCGACGGTCATGCGGGCGGTCGCCGAGGTGCTGGCCGGACTGCGGGAGTCCGCGGGCTGGCCGCGTGCCGTCGCCGTGGGCATCGGCAGCGCCGGGCCGATCGACACCTCGCGCGGCATGGTGAGTCCGGTCAACATCGCCGGCTGGCGGGACTTCCCGCTGGTGGCGGAGGTCGGCGAGCGGGTCGGCGGACTGCCGGTCGTGCTGACCGGCGACGGCATGGCGATCACCGCGGCCGAGCACTGGCAGGGCGCCGCCCGGGGGCACGACAACGCGCTGTGCATGGTGGTGTCGACGGGAGTCGGCGGCGGCCTGGTCCTGGGCGGGAAACTGCACCCCGGCCCGACGGGCAACGCCGGGCACATCGGCCACATCAGCGTCGACCTGGACGGGGACGTGTGCCCCTGCGGCAGCCGGGGCTGCGTCGAGCGCCTGGCCAGCGGGCCCAACATCGTGCGGCGCGCCCTCGAGTCCGGCTGGCGTCCGGCGCACGGGGAGGAGTCCGACGCGGCCGCCGTCGCCCGCGCCGCCCGGGAGGGCGATGCGCTCGCCCTGGCCTCGTACGACCGCGCCGCGCAGGCGCTGGCCGCGGGTATCGCCGCGACGGCCACACTGGTGGAGATCGAGGTCGCGGTGATCGGCGGCGGTGTCGCGGGCGCCGGGCCGCTGCTCTTCGACCCCCTGCGCTCGCATCTGCGCCGGTACGCCACGCTCTCCTTCGCCTCCGGCGTGAAGGTCGCGCCCGCCGTGCTCGGTACGGACGCGGGCCTGGTCGGCGCGGCCGCCGCCGCGGCCCAGGCGCTGGGTCTCGAGGCCTTCGCGACCGGCGGCTAGCCGGCGAGGGGCCGCGGTCGTGGAGTCGTTCCCGGCAGGGCGTCAGTCCCAGGCCGCCCGGGGCGCGGCATGGGACGGCGTCCTGGTGCGCGAGCGCCTGGCCGCCCTCGCGGCGCGGGACTCCGGGCGCGTGCGATTCGGCGCCCGGGAACACGGCTATGCGCTGCACCCGCCCCTCACGGAAGAGGCGGTTCATTCCCTCGAACGGACGTATGGCGTCGTGCTGCCCGCGTCCTACCGCGCATTCCTCACGGATGTCGCCGACGGCGGCGCGGGCCCGTACTACGGGCTGTACCGGCTCGCGGACCCGCTGGACGAGGACGACGCGGCGCACGACCTGCGGGCGGAGGGCCGGCGGCCGGGGTTCCTCGCGTCACCGTTCCCCCACACCGAGGCCTGCCCCGGCCGAGGCCGGGGCGGCGGCCGCACGGACTACCCGGTCACGGGGACCCTGGTCGTCGCGGAGGCCGGCTGCGGCGTGTGCGCCCGGCTCGTCGTCACCGGGCCCTGCGCCGGGCAGGTGTGGCTGGACGATCCCGACTGGGCCGGGCTGACGCCCGGGCCGGACTTCCGCACCTGGTACCTGACCTGGCTGGACGCGGGGCGGTAGGCACGGATCGGGGTCCGGGCCGAGGCGTGGACGCCGCAGCGGCCGGCGTCCGCGCCGACCAGGCCGTCCGCCCACGGGGAGCGGGCGGGGGTCCTCAGCCGGGGACGGCCGCCCGGCGGGCACGGCCCACGAAGGCCGGACGGGCCCGCTTCTCGGGCTTGTCGATCCCGGGGCGAGGGTGAAGCCGACGCCCGGGAGCGGGTGCACGCCGAAGTTGCCGGGCTGGACGTCGTAGCACTCGCCCCCCGAGTCGGGGAGGGGGTCGTAGGTCTGGAACAGGGCGACGGGGTGCTCGTCGCGGTGGGCGAGGCAGGCGAGTCCCGTGGAGGGAGGGCAATCGCCGCAAGTGCGGTCGCTTGCGTTAGATGATGTTCGGGATTGTTGGAAGCCTCATAACAATTGTTCGATATATCGTCAGGGCCCTTGACAGGCAGGGTGCCGGGGAGTGAGATCACTCACGCTCGCGTTCGGTTGTGTTCAGTTGCACCCTTTGAGGAGCAGCACATGGCGCAGACATCGACAAGCGGCACCGCCGCCCGTAACGACGCAACAGCAGCACACCGGCTCTCCCGCCGGACCTTGCTGCGCGGCGCGGCTCTCGGAGCCGGCGCCGTCGCCCTTCCCTCCCTGCTCGCCGCGTGCGGCGGCGGCCCGGGTGACAGCGGTGCGATCACGCTCGGGTCCAACGCCTCGGACGCGGTGCCGCGCAAGGCGTACGCGGACGTCTTCGCGGCATACGAGAAGAAGTCCAAGAAGAAGGTCAAGGTCAACACCGTCGACCACAACACCTTCCAGGAGAACATCAACCGCTATCTGCAGGGCCACCCGGACGACGTGTTCATGTGGTTCGCCGGATACCGCATGCAGTTCTTCGCGCAGAAGGGTCTGCTGGCCGACATCAGCGACCTCTGGAAGGGCTTCGACGGTTTCTCCGACGCGCTGAAGGCCCAGTCCACGGGCGAGGACGGCAAGCAGTACTTCGTGCCGCTGTACTACTACCCCTGGGCCGTATTCCACCGGAAGAGCGTCTTCCAGCAGCACGGCTACGAGGTCCCCAAGACCTTCGACGAATACCGGGCACTGGCCCGGAGGATGCAGAAGGACGGCATCGTCCCCTTCGCCTTCGGCGACAAGGACGGCTGGCCCGCGATGGGCACCTTCGACTACCTCAATGTGCGGGCCAACGGCTACGACTTCCACGTCTCGCTGATGGCCGGCAAGGAGTCCTGGACCGACCCCAAGGTCAAGCAGGTCTTCGACCTGTGGCGCGGGCTGATGCCGTACCACGACAAGGGGGCCAACGGCCGCACCTGGCAGGAGGCGGCGCAGAGCCTGGCGCAGAAGAAGACCGGCATGGCGGTCTTCGGACTGCCCCACCCGGGCCAGCAGTTCGCCGAGAGCGACCGCGACGACCTCGACTTCTTCCCCTTCCCGGAGATCGATCCGCGGTTCGGGCAGGACACCGTCGAGGCGCCGATCGACGGATTCCTGATGTCGCGGAAGGCGCGCGACAAGGAGGGGTCCAAGGACCTGCTCACCTTCCTCGCCACCCCGGCCGCGGAACAGGCGTATCTGGCGAGCGACCCGAACAACGTCGCGGTCAACGACGGCGCCGACACCTCCACGTACACGCCGCTGCAGAAGAAGGCCGTCGAACTCGTCTCCGGGGCCAAGAACATCTCCCAGTTCCTCGACCGCGACACCCGCCCGGACTTCGCCTCCACGGTCATGATCCAGGCGATCCAGAGCTTCATCAGCGACCCGAACGACATCGACGGACTGCTGAAGCGGATCGAGTCGCAGAAAAAGGACATCTTCGCCGCGGAGTAGCGCCGGGCGCGGAAGGACCGGGACGACACCGACCGACCGAGGACTAGGAGAGCGCCTGTGCCGCAGCCCGACGCGCGGCGGGCCCGGCGGCGGGGACCGCGGAGGCTGACCTCCCGCGACCTCGCCGTCGTCGGCGTGCTGCTGGGGATACCCGTCCTGCTCGACGTGGCCCTGATCTGGGGACCGACGCTGGCCTCCGTATGCCTGTCCTTCACCTCGTGGGACGGCATCGGGGAGATCAGGTGGGTGGGCCTGAAGAACTACGACTCCCTCTTCACCGACTATCCGCCGTTCTGGCCGGCCGTGCGGCACAACCTGCTCTGGCTGGCCTTCCTGGGACTGGTCGCCACGCCCTTCGGCCTCTTCCTGGCCGTCCTGCTCGACAAGCGGATCCGCTTCAGCCGCTTCTACCAGAGCACGCTCTACCTGCCGGTCGTGCTCTCGCTCGCGATCGTGGGCTTCATCGCGCAGCTGGTCTTCTCACGGGACCAGGGCGCCCTCAACGCCGTCCTGGGCGACACCGGGAACCCCACGGACTGGCTGGGCGACCCGTCGCTGAACATCTGGATGATCCTGCTGGCGGCGGGCTGGCGGCACACCGGCTACGTCATGATCCTCTACCTGGCCGGACTGAAGTCCGTGGACACCTCGCTCAAGGAGGCCGCGGCGATCGACGGGGCCAACGAGGTGCAGACCTTCTTCCGGGTCGTACTGCCCACCCTGCGGCCCGTGAACGTCATCGTCGGCGTCATCACCGTCATCGAGGCGCTGCGGGCCTTCGACATCGTCTACGCCGTCAACAAGGGCCGCAACGGCCTGGAACTGCTGAGCGTGCTCGTCACCGACAACATCATCGGCGAGGCGAGCCGGATCGGCTTCGGCTCGGCCATCGCGGTCGTCCTGCTCACCGTCTCCCTGGGCTTCATCGTCACGTATCTGGTGCAGGAGCTGCGCGAGGAGAGGAAGTCATGACCGTCGCCGCCACCGCACGGCCCACCGGGGAGCGGCCGGGGCGCCACGAGCCGCAGGGAACGGCGGTCCGGGCCCTGCGGGTGCGACCGGCGCGGCTGGGCCTGCACACCTTCCTGATCGTCGTCTCGCTCGCCTTCCTGGCACCGCTGCTGCTGGCCGTCTACGCCTCCCTGAGGCCGTACGAGGAGACCGCGCGGGACGGCTACTTCTCGCTGCCGCACCACCTGTCGTTCGACTACTACCGCCAGGCCTTCTCCGAGTCGGGGATGAGCAGGTATTTCCTCAACTCGCTGATCATCGCCGTGCCGGGGGTGCTGATCGCGCTGTTCTTCGCCTCCTTCGTGGCCTTCGCGATCGCCAGGCTGCGGCTGCGCGGGCGGGTCTTCCTGCTGGTCATGTTCACCGCGGGCAACCTGCTGCCCCAGCAGGTCATCGTGACGCCGCTGTACGTCCTGTTCAACCGCATCCCGCTGCCGTACCGGATGTCCGACTCGATGTCGATGTACGACTCGTACTGGGCCGTCATCTCCGTCCAGGTGGCGTTCCAGATCGGCTTCTGCGTCTTCGTGCTGGCCAACTTCATGCGGACACTGCCGCTGGAGATCCTGGAGGCGGCGGTGGTCGACGGCGCCGGGGTGTGGACGCAGTACTGGCGGATCACTCTGCCGCTGTGCCGGCCGGCGCTCGCGGCACTGGCCACGCTCCAGTTCACTTGGATGTACAACGACTTCCTGTGGGCCCTGGTGTTCATCTCCGACGGCGACAAGCTGCCGGTGACCTCCGCGCTGAACAACCTGCGGGGCCAGTTCTTCACCGACTACAACCTGCTGGCGGCCGGGTCGGTGCTGGTGGCACTGCCGACCGTGCTGGTGTTCATGCTGCTGCAGAGGCAGTTCATCGCCGGACTGACACTGGGGGCGAACAAGGGCTGACCACAGGTTTCGCGGGTGCCGAAGCCACCGGTATGCGCCGATGGCCGGGTCTGCGCGTTTGCCGACGCCGATGATCCGGGCAATTCGTAGGGGGCTACCGGGCTACGGAAGAGGGGGCACCGTGATCGTCTGGCTCAACGGCACGTTCGGCGCGGGGAAGACCACTGCGGCACGCGAACTGCTCGAACTGCTGCCGGGCAGCGTGCTCTACGATCCGGAACTCATCGGCAGCGGACTGCGGCTGATGCTCCCGGAGAAGCGGCTGGGCGAGGTCTCCGACTACCAGGAACTGCCCGCGTGGCGGCGACTGGTCGTCGACACGGCCGCCGCGCTGCTCGCGGAGATCGGCGGCGGTCCGCTGGTCGTGCCGATGACCCTCCTGCGGCAGGAGTACCGGGACGAGATCTTCGGCGGGCTCGCGGCCCGCAGGATCACCGTGCGGCACGTGCTGCTGCACAGTGAGGAAACGGTTCTGCGTGCGCGGATCGAGCAGCGCGCCGACATCCCCGGCGACACCGAGGCCAGCGCCGGGGTGCGCGCCTGGTGCCTGGACCACCTGCCCGCGTACCGCGAGGCACTGCCCTGGCTCACGGCGGACGCCCACGTCGTCGAAACCGCGGGGCTGAGCCCCCGCACGACGGCCGAGCGGATCGCCGAGGCGATACGGGATGGCGCCGGCTCCTGCGACATCGTGCAGACCCCGGAGCCCACCGCCGAGACCCTCGCCGCGGGCGTGCTGCTCTTCGACGAGGACGACCGGGTGCTGCTGGTCGACCCGACCTACAAGCCGGGCTGGGAGTTCCCCGGCGGGGTCGTCGAGCCCGGCGAGCCGCCCGCCCGGGCCGGTATGCGGGAGGTCGCCGAGGAGCTCGGCCTGCGGCTCCCGGTGGTGCCCAGGCTCCTGGTCGTCGACTGGGAGCCGCCGCTGCCGCCCGGATACGGCGGTCTGCGACTGCTCTTCGACGGCGGGCGGCTGCCCGCCGCCGACGCCGAGCGCCTGCTGCTGCCCGGCGCGGAGCTGCGCGGCTGGCGCTTCGCCACGGAGGACGAGGCCGCCTCCATGCTGCCTCCGGTCCGGCTCACCCGGCTGCGCTGGGCGCTGCGGGCGCGCGAGCGGGCCACCGTGCTCAACCTGGAGGCGGGGGTGCCGGTGGGCGGCTGAGAGGCGACGGGCGCGTCCCGGCCGCCCACCGGGCTCAGACCGCCTTGGCGGCGGCGTACTTCTGCAGGAAGAGCGCCTCGGTGAGCGAGAGCTTCTCCAGTTCCTCGGGGGAGACGCTCTCGTTCACCGCGTGGATCTGCGCCTCCGGCTCGCTCAGGCCGATCAGCAGGATCTCCGCCTCGGGGTAGAGCGTCGCCAGGGTGTTGCAGAGCGGGATCGAACCGCCCATGCCGGCGATCTCCATCTCCGTGCCGTACGCGGAGTGCATCGCCTCGGCCATGGAGGCGTACGCCGGGCTGGAGGTGTCCGCGCGGAACGGCTGGCCGCTGCCCACCTGCGTGACCTCCACCCGGGCGCCCCACGGGGCGGCCGCCTCCAGGTGCGAGATCAGCAGCTTGGCCGCCTGCTGGGCGTCCATGCCCGGCGGGACCCGCAGGCTCACCTTCGCGCCCGCGGAGGCCTGCACGGAGGGCGTTGCGCCGACCACCGGAGGGGCGTCTATGCCGATGACGGTGACGGAGGGGCGGGCCCAGATCCGGTCCGCGACGGTGCCGGTGCCCATCAGGCGCACGCCGTCCAGCACCTTGGCGTCGCCGCGGAAGGCGTCCTCGTCGTACTGCAGGCCGTCCCAGGAGGCGTCGGCGGTGAGCCCGTCCACGGTCGCGGCGCCCGAGTCGTCGTGCAACGTGTGCAGGATGCGGACCAGCGCCGCGAGCGCGTCCGGCGCGGCGCCGCCGAACTGACCGGAGTGCAGATTGCCCTCCAGGGTGGTGACTTTGACGTCGACCAGCGCCATGCCGCGCAGGGTCGCCGTGACGGTCGGCAGGCCGATCCGGAAGTTGCCGGAGTCGCCGATCACGATGGCGTCCGCGGTGAGCAGCTCCGGGTGCTCCTCCGCGTAGCGCTCCAGGCCGCCGGTGCCCTGCTCCTCCGAGCCCTCGGCGATGATCTTCACGCCGACCGGCACACCGCCGTTCTCGCGCAGCGCGCGCAGGGCGGTGAGGTGCATGATCAGGCCGCCCTTGCAGTCGGCGGCGCCGCGCCCGTACCAGCGGCCGTCCCGCTCGGTCAGCTCGAACGGCGGGGACAGCCAGCCGGCCTCGTCCAGCGGTGGCTGGACGTCGTAGTGCGCGTACAGCAGCACCGTGGGCGCGCCCTCCGGACCGGGGAGGTAGCCGTACACCGACTGCGTGCCGTCCGGGGTGTCGAGCAGGGCCACGTCCTGGAAGCCCTCGGCGCGCAGCGCGTCGGCGACCCAGGCGGCGGCCCGCTCGCACTCGCTCTTCGGGAACTGCCGGGGATCGGCCACCGAGCGGTACGACACCAGCTCGGCCAGCTCGGTCCGGGCCCGCGGCATCAGTGCGGCGACGGTTGCGGCGAGTGGTGCGGCGGACATGGGCGCTCCTGGTGGGTACGACGGGTCGAACACGATGTTCGTTTACTGGCGGTCGTGATCGATGGTGCCACAGGCGTACCCGCTCACCCCGCGGATTAGGATGCGGCTGAGCAGGGGCGACGGCAGTCGGCGGGTCGAACGGGAGCGGAAGCACACGTGAGCAGCGAGTACCAGGCGCAGGACGGCGGTTCGGCGGGCGACGGCGAGGGCACGCCGGTGTGGGACGTCGTCGTGGTGGGCGCCGGGCCTGCGGGGGCCTCGGCGGCCTACGCCGCGGCCAGTGCAGGACGCCGGGTGCTTCTGCTGGAGAAGGCCGAGCTGCCGCGCTACAAGACCTGCGGCGGCGGCATCATCGGCCCCTCCCGCGACGCGCTGCCGCCGGGCTTCGAGCTGCCGCTGCAGGACCGCGTGCACGCGGTGACCTTCAGCCTCAACGGCCGGCTCAGCCGGACCCGCAGGTCGCGGCAGATGCTCTTCGGGCTGATCAACCGGCCCGAGTTCGACGCCAGGCTGGTCGACTCGGCCGTCGACGCGGGGGCGCAACTGCGTACCGGGGCCTCGGTCTCCCGGGTCGAGCAGCACGGCACCTCCGTCCCGGACCGGCGCACCGTCGCGGTGGTCCTCAACGACGGCGAGACGATCCTCACCCGCGCCGTGGTCGGCGCCGACGGTTCGGCGAGCCGGATAGGCGCCCATGTCGGCGTCAAGATGGCCCAGGTCGACCTGGGACTCGAGGCCGAGATCCCGGTCCCCGCTGCGGTCGCCGAGGACTGGGCGGGCCGGGTCCTCATCGACTGGGGTCCGCTGCCGGGCAGTTACGGCTGGGTCTTCCCGAAGGGCGAGACCCTGACCGTCGGCGTCATCTCGGCGCGCGGCGACGGCGCCGCCACCAAGCGCTATTTGGAGGACTTCGTCGGCCGGCTCGGCCTGGCCGGCTTCGAGCCGAGCATCTCCTCCGGCCACCTCACCCGCTGCCGCGCCGACGACTCCCCGCTCTCCCGCGGCCGCGTGCTGGTGTGCGGTGACGCGGCGGGTCTGCTGGAGCCCTGGACCCGCGAGGGCATCTCCTTCGCGCTGCGGTCGGGCCGGCTGGCGGGGGAGTGGGCGGTGCGGATCGCCGAGGCGCACGACGCGGTGGACGCGCGCCGGCAGGCCCTCAACTACGCCTTCGCCGTCAAGGCGGGCCTCGGCGTCGAAATGGGCGTCGGCCGCCGGATGTTGAGCGTCTTCGAGAAGCGTCCGGGTCTGCTGCACGCGGCTCTCACCACTCTGCCCCCGGCGTGGAACGCCTTCGCTAAGATCACCCGCGGGTCGACCTCGCTCGCGGAGCTCATCCGTAGCCATCCGCTGGCGCGGCGGGCGCTGGAGTCGTTCGACCGTGGCTGATCGCCCGAAGGCGTCCTCCAGGGCGCCATGAAGGCGGAGTTGAGGGGCAGAGACCTTGTGGGAGGTGTCCTCGTCATGCCCTTGAGGAACGAAGACGGAAGACTGCCGTGGTGGCTGCGTACGCTCACCGGGCTTGTGGTGCTCGGCGGACTTCTGTTTCTGGTCGCGCGTGCCGACCTGATACCGGGTCTGCCCAACCCCTTCGCCGAGGAGACCAAGGACCGCACCGGTCCCGTGGTGCTCAAGGCGATCCAGGACATGAACCGCTTCGAGGGAGCCAGTGGACAGTTCCAGGTCGTGGTCGACCTGGAGAAGGACGCCAAGTTCCTTCCCGACGCCGTGCGCGGCAGGCGCACGCTGTACGTGGGTGCCGGCAGTGTCGACGCCTACGTGGACCTGGGGGACGTGGGCCCGAAGGGCGTCACGGTCTCCGAGGACCGCACCTCCGCGGTCCTCATCCTGCCCCACGCACGCCTGGAGCGGACCTCGCTCGACCCTGACCGCTCCTATGTGGTGGCCCAGGAGCGCGGCTTCTTCGACCGGCTCGGCGACTTCTTCTCCTCCCATCCCGGGGACGAGCAGCAGGTCCAGCAGCTCGCCGCGAAGAAGATCCAGGCGGCGGCCAAGTCCACCGAGCTGACGAAGCGTGCGGAGACCAACACCCGGGCCATGCTCGAACGGCTGCTGATCTCGCTGGGATTCGAGAAGGTGGAGGTCCGCTTCAGCTGACGACGGGCCGGCCGTCCGTGATGCGGAAGACCGGGTGCTTGTGGGCTATGGCGCGCAGTTCGTCGTCGGTGGAGTCCGCCCCCACACCGCCGAAGAACACGCCGACCTCGGCCTTCCAGCGCTTGAGGTAGGCGCGCAGCACCTCGGGCTTGGCGTCGTCGGCGACCTCGGTCGCGGTGAACTCCTCGACCTTCTTGCCCAGCAGCAGCTGACCGCCCCCGGCCGCCCGCATGTTGTGCGTCCACTGGACGTGCCCCCGGGGCGCCACGAGGTAGCGCTCCCCGTTCACCACCAGCAGGTTGACCGGGGTGCGCCGCCACTCGCCGCTCTTGCGGCCGCGGACGGCCAGCACCCGCGAGCCCCACACGCTGAGCCCGCGGCGGGTCAGCCACGCGACCGCCCGGTTGAAGACGTTGACCGTGAACCAACCGGGCTTCATGACGTGCTCGGACATGGGGACTCCTCCGTAAAGTGTGAGCAGTGCTCTCACCTGAGAACAGTGTGCACGTGTCGCCGCTCCATGGCAAGAGCACCGCTCTCTTTGTTGGTCGCCGCTCCGATCGCGGATACACTGATCGCATGAGCGTCATCCGAACGGCCAGGGAACGGGCCCGCGACGAAGTGACCGCGGCCATCAAGGAAGAGGCGCGCCGGCAGCTCGCCGACGAGGGCGCCTCGCGGCTATCGCTGCGGGCCGTGGCCCGGGAGCTGGGCATGGTCTCGTCCGCGCTCTACCGCTACTTCCCGAGCCGGGACGAACTGCTGACCTCGCTGATCGTCGACGCCTACGACGCGGTCGGTGCCGCCGCCGAGGACGCCCTGGCCCGCTCCACCGGTGCCGACCCGGTCGAACGCTGGACCGCCGTCTGCCGGGCCGTGCGCGGCTGGGCCCTGGGTCATCCCCATGAGTACGCCCTCATCTACGGCTCTCCCGTGCCCGGCTACTCCGCCCCGCTCGACACGATCGGCCCCGCGTCCCGGGTCGCGCTCGCGCTGCTCGCGGTGGCCGAGGAGGCGCACGCCGCCGGCGCCCTCGCCGTCCCCCCGTCCGACGCGGCGCTGACCGAGGCCGCCCGAGCCGACATGTGGCGGCTCAGCAAGGACCTGGACCGCGAGCTGCCACCGCGGGTGATCCCCTCGCTCGTCGCCGCGTGGGCGCAGTTGTTCGGCCTGGTCAGCTTCGAGCTCTTCGGCCAGTTCAACAACGTGGTCGAGGCGCGCGACGACTTCTTCGACCACGCCGTCACCGGTCTCGCGCACCAGGCGGGGCTCCGCCGTGAGCGCGTACTCCCCGGGGAGTAGGCGCGATCACCCCGCCGACCGGACGCCGCCCGCCCACCCACCGGTCTAGCGTGGCCGCATGACGGACGACGCGACACAGGGCGGCGGCCCGCCGTGGGGCCCGTGGCGGCACCCCGCGGGGCCGGAGCACGGCCACGGCCGCGGCGACGGCCTGCGCCACCCGTGGGTCTCGTCGCTGGTCATCGCCCTCGTCCAGGTCATCGGTACGACGGCCGCCTCGCACAACGAGACCGGGCGCGTCGCCCTCGACCACCTCGGCTACGCGCTCCTGCTCGCCGGCCCCGTCCTGCTGCTGTGGCGGACCCGCGCACCCGTCCTGGTGGCCGCCGCCGTCTCGGCCGTCACGCTCACGTACGTCGCGGCCGGTTATCCGTACGGGCCGGTCTTCCTCAGCCTCATCGCCGCGTACTTCACGGCCGTCGCAGGCGGCCGTCGCAGAGCGGTCCTGATCATTGCCGCCATGCTGTACACGGCGTACCTGCTCATCACGATGTGGCTGTACCGCTGGCTCCCGCCCGCCGGTGACAAGGGCGCCTCGTGGGCCCAGGTGTCGGGCGCCGCCGCCTGGCTGCTGGCGATCCTCGCCGTCGCGGAGCTGTGGCGGCTGCGCAGGGAGCAGTTCGTCCGTGACCGCCGCGAGCGTGCCGAGGCGGAACGCCGCCGCGCCGACGAGGAGCGGCTGCGCATCGCGCGCGAGCTGCACGACGTCCTCGCCCACAGCATCTCGGTCATCAACGTGCAGGCGGGGGTGGCGCTCGCCCTCATGGACGAGCGCCCCGAACAGGCCCGGCAGGCGCTGACCACCATCAAGGCGGCCAGCAAGGAGGCCCTCGGCGAGGTGCGCCAGGTGCTCGGCGCCCTGCGCGGCCCCGGGGAGGCCCCCCGCTCGCCCGCCCCGGGCCTCGACAGGCTCCCCGAACTGCTCGAACAGGCCGCGGGCGCGGGCCTGGCCGTCGACATCGCCCGCAACGGCCGCTCCACGGCCCTGCCGCCGGGCGTCGACCTGGCCGCCTTCCGCATCGTCCAGGAGGCGCTGACCAATGTCATCCGCCACTCCGGGTCCCGTACCGCCCGCATCCGCATCAGTCGCCGCCGGGACGTGGTCGAGCTGCGGATCGACGACGACGGCCCCGCCACCGCCGCCACGGACCCCCCGGCCGGCAGCGGCGGCGGCAACGGGCTGCTCGGCATGCGCGAGAGGGCTGCGGCGCTCGGCGGCACGGTCGAGGCCGGACCGCGTCCCGACGGCGGCTTCCGGGTCCTGGCCCGCCTGCCGCTCGGCGCCGGCGCCGCGACGCCGTCCGTCCCCGACAAGGAGAACCCATGACCCGGGTACTGCTCGCCGACGACCAGCTCCTGGTGCGCGCGGGATTCGCCGCACTGCTGGACGCCCAGCCCGACATCGAGGTCGTCGGCGAGGCGTCGGACGGTGTCCAGGCGCTGCGCCTGGTGCGCGAACTCACCCCGGACGCGGTGCTGATGGACATCCGCATGCCGGTCATGGACGGCCTGGAGGCCACCCGCCGGATCACCGAGGACACGGCGCTGACGGGGGTGAAGGTGGTGATCCTGACCACCTTCGAACTCGACGAGTACGTTTTCGAGGCGATCCGCGCGGGCGCCTCGGGCTTCCTGGTCAAGGACACCGAGCCGGAGGAACTGGTCCGCGCCGTACGGGCGGTGGTGGACGGCGACGCGCTCCTCTCGCCCGGTGTGACCCGCCGTCTCATCGCCGAGTTCGCGGCCCGCTCCAAGGAACCGTCGGCCGCGGCTGGGCTCGACCGTCTCACCGAGCGCGAACGCGAGGTGATGGCACTGGTGGGGATCGGCCTGTCCAACGAGGAGATCGCGCGCCGCCTGGTGGTGAGCCCGCTCACCGCCAAGACGCACGTCAGCCGCACCATGGTGAAGCTCGGCGCCCGCGACAGGGCCCAGCTCGTCGTGCTCGCCTACGAGTCCGGCCTGGTGCGGCCCGGCTGGCTCGGCTGAACCGCCGGGATCCGCGCGACCCCACGGGGTGCGCGGATCCCGGCGGCTGCCGTGCGTCAGTCGGCCACCGGGACCTTGCGGTCCTCGCCGACCGGCGCGGCGGCGGTGTCGGAGGACGCGACGACGAATCCGTACGACACCCTCCGGCGCAGCCCTGTGAGGGTGATCAGCAGGCCGGTCAGGGCGATCGCGCTGACGACGACCAGCCCGGGGCGGAAGCTGTCGAGCACGGCCTGCGGGGTGGCCGGGCGGTCATCGGCCCCCGCGGTGATCGCCGCGGTCACGACCGCGAGGAAGATGGCGCCGCCCACCTGGAAGGAGGTGTTGAGCAGGCCGGAGACCATGGAGTCGACGAGCCCGCGAGCAGGGAGGCGGCGGCGAACACCGCCAGCGCGACGAGGAAGACCCGGCGCCGGCCGAGCGGGTCGGCGACGCGGCCGCCGAGCAGCAGCAGGCGGCCGTAGCCGAGGATGTAGCCGCTGACGATCCACTGCAGCGAAGAGGTGGACAGATCGAGGTCGTCCGCGACGGACGGGAGGGCCACGCCGGCCATCGAGACGTCCAGGGCGTCGAGGAAGAGCGCGGCGCAGAGCACCGGCAGGGTGCCCCACTGCCGTGTGCTCCAGCGCCCGTCGGAACCGGGGTCGGTGGTGTGCGGAGGGGTGAACGCTACGTGCGCATACATCAAGTGCAAGTGCATTTAATGTGCGTACATGTAGTATTGATTTTCTGCTATCCTACGCCCATGACCGGCGTGAAGAGTGAGCATGTGCTCGTGGAGCGGTGGCGGGAGGTCCTCTCGCTGCACGCGCGCACCGCGTGCGAACTCGACCGTGAGCTGCAACCGCACGGCCTCGGTGCGAGCGACTTCGAGGTGCTCGACCTCCTCGCCGAGGGCAATCCGGACGACGGCGGATGCTCCTACCGGGTCCAGGAGCTCGCCGATCGTGTGCACCTGAGTCAGAGCGCGCTATCCCGGCTGGTCGGTCGGCTGGAGAAGGACGGCCTGGTCAGCAGGGGGATCTGCAGTGAGGACCGACGCGGGGTGCGGGTCGTGCTGACCGACGCGGGCCGGGCGCGCCACGAGGAGGCCAAGCCCGTGCAGCGCGCGGTCCTCGAGCGCATCCTCGGCGAGGGCTGACGGCGCGCGGCGCGGGGCGCCCGCCGGGTAACGCGAGGGATGCGCACCGCACCGCGCGGAGGCAATCAGGTGATCGCCGCGGTGCGCCGCCACAGGTCGAGCAGCGACGCGTCGCCCGTCACCTGCAGCTTCTCGTACGGCCCGCGGTTCCAGAGGGCGAGATAGAGCTCCTCGGCGGTGCCGCTCACCGTGCAGTCCGCCTCGCCGCCTGACCGCCGCTCGACGACCAGGGGCTCGGCCGACACATGGGCGAGCCAGTCGTCCCGCGCGGTGTCGGTGTCCACCGCCCGCACGCGCAGCGTCCTCGGTGTCTCGCTGCGGATGCGGCTCTTCTTCCGTACGTGGAAGCCCGCGAGCAGTTCGTCGATCCCGTCGGCCGCGAACTGCGGATCCACCGGGGAGGGCGCCCCGCCCAGCGCCAGCTCCGCGTCCACCCGGTGCACCGCCGTCTCGTGCGCCTGGCGCCTCGCCCAGAAGGCCAGCGGGGAGGGCGCCTTGAGGAAGTACCAGCAGTCGAGGCCGGTGGGCGCGGCCTCCAGGGCGGCGGCCAGCCGCCCGTGCCCCTCGCGGAACCAGGGGATCAGCGCGGGGTCGTCCTCGGGCGCCTCGGCCGTGATCGGCTCCGGCCGGGTACGTCCCTCCGCGACGAAACGGGTCGCCCAGCGGTGCACGACGCCTTGATGGCGGACCAGATCGCGCATACGCCACCCCGGGCAGGACGGCACCTCGGCGTCGGGGCCGGCCGCCTCGGCCGCGTCGGCGAGCAGTGTGCCGTCGACCTTCAGCACCTCGATGAACTCGGCTGTCTCCATGGCGTGATTGTGGCACCCGGCTCCGACAGCCGGGTCGCGCCGTACCCGGTGCGCTCAGCGGGCGTGCGAACGCCGGCGGCGGGCCCGCGCCACCGGACCCAGTGGCACCGCGTTGAGCACGGCGGACACCAGGGTCGCCGCCACCGACGTCGACCGACCGCCCCAGCCGTGGGCGGTGTCGGCCGGAGCCTGCCCGACGGCGTCGAATGGCGACCAGAGCAGGGGCATCCACGGCAGCGTCAGCAGGACGAGCCACACCCCGGACAGGGGACGCGTCCGTGTGCGAGACGAACGCGGTGTCGATCAGGACCAGGAGGAGAGCGGCGGCGACCAGGCACAAGTAGGCGCGCGACAGGCGCTCTCGGTTCACGACCCGGGCGGTGGCCCAGAGCCTTCGGGGAAGCGGCATGTCTCCTCCGGCTTCTGTGCGACCCACAGGGCACCGTCCAGCATGGCCCCCTCGGTCCGCCCGGGGAACCCGGACGTGACGCGTCAGACTCCGGCTGCCGCGGAGGCGTGCCGCGTCACGTGCGCGACCGCGGCGGCCACCGCCGCCAGTGCGGCGACCGTGGTCAGCGCGACGGGCAGCCCGAAGGCGTCGGCGAGGAAGCCGATGGTGGGCGGCCCGAGCAGGAAGCCCGCGTATCCCAGGGTGGAGGCGGTGGCCACGCCGCTGGGGCCACCGAGGGCGCCGGCCCGTCCGATGGCCACGGGAAAGACATTGGCGAGCCCGAGCCCGGTGAGCGCGAAGCCGGTCAGGACGAGCCAGGCCGCGGGGCCGAGCGCCCCCAGCAGCATGCCGGCGCAGGCCGTCAGCCCGCCCAGCACCACCGCCCGGGTGGGGCCGAGCTGCAGCAGGAGCGCGGTGCCGGAGAGCCGTCCGACGGTCATCGCGAGGGCAACCGCGGCGTATCCGGCGGCCGCGAGGGCGGGACCGGCGTGCAGATCCTCCTGCAGATGGAGCGGGCCCCATTCGGCGAGCGCTCCCTCTCCGTAGGCGGTGCAGAGCCCGATGAGCCCGAAGACGGCGACCATCCGCCGGGCGCCGCCGGGGTGCGTGCCACCGGGGTTGCCGGAAGCGTCGCCGTCCCGGACGGCATCCGCGGAGTCCGCGGGGCGGGGGATCACGTGCCCGAGCAGGAGCCGCCCGAGCAGTGCGGTGCCCAGGAGCCCGAACACGGCGACGCCGGAGAGGTGCTGGGCCGGCGTCAGGTGGGCCGCCAGTGGTCCGCCCACACCCGCCCCGATCAGGCCGCCGAGACTGTACGCCGCGTGGAAACCGGGCATGATGGGGCGCCGCAGCGCGGCGACCAGGTCGACGGCGACGCTGTTCATCGCGACGTTCATGCCGCCGAATCCCACGCCGAGCAGGAGCAGGACGAGGCCCAGGGTGACGGGGGAGTGGGTGAACGGAGGCAGTGCGACGCTCAGTGACAGGACGGCGGCGGTGACGATGGTGACCTGCCGGGCCCCGAAGCGCCGGCACAGCCACCCGCTGGGCATCATCGTGGCGACCGCTCCAGCCGACACGCCGAGCAGCGCGAGGCCGAGCGCTCCCGCCGAGGCGCCGACCTGCTCCTTGACGGCGGGGATGCGAACGACCCAGCCGGCGAAGACGAATCCGTCGAGGGCGAAGAACGCGGTCAGGGCGATACGGAGGCGGCGCAGAGGGAGCGGGGGACTTGCATGATCTTGCTGGGCGAGTACGCTCCGTATTTTGTTTAGGCTCGGCACAAAGTGAGAATAGGACTGTGACCCAGACTCGGACAAGGTTGGAGCGGGGCCGCGGAGCGCTCGGTCCCGCGCTCGCGCTCGTGCACACCGGGCGTGCGCCCACCCGCGCCGTGCTCACCGCCGAACTCGGCGTGACACGGGCGACCGCCGGGGCGGTCGCCGCCGAACTGGAGGCGCTGCGGCTGATCCGGGTCGACACCAGGCCGGGCGGACCGGCCGGCGCGCAGGGCCGGCCCTCGCACCGGCTCGCAGTGAACCCCGAGGGGCCGGTCGTCCTCGCCGCGCAGATCCACGCCGACGGCTTCCGTGCCGCCCTGGTCGGGCTCGGCGGCCACATCATCGCGACCGCGCCGGTCGCCATGGCCGTGCCCGCGGATCCCGCGCAGGTCCTCGGCGCCGTCGTCGAGGCCGGCGTGGGACTGCTGCGCGCCTCCGGCCGGGTGTGCGCGGGCGCCGGTCTCGCCGTGCCCTCCGCCGTCGCCGAACCGGAGGGCGCCGCGCTCAACCCCCTGCACCTCGCGTGGCCCGCGGGCGCGCCGGTGCTGGAGATCTTCCGCGAGCAGGTCGAACGCGCCGGCATCATCGCCCCGAACGGGGGCCCTCCGCTGTGCTTCGTCGGCAACGACGTCAACGTCGCCGCCCTCGCCGAACACCGGCACGGCGCCGGGCAGGGCGCCGAGCACCTGCTCGTCGTCGCCACGGGGCACCGCGGTGTCGGCGGTGCCCTCGTCCTCCACGGCAAACTCCACACCGGCAGCTCCGGACTCGCCCTCGAGGTCGGCCACCTCACCGTCAACCCCGAGGGCCGCCCCTGCCATTGCGGCAGCCGCGGCTGCCTCGACGTCGAGGTCGACCCCCTCGCCTTCCTGGACGCCGCCGGGCGTATCCCCGGCCCCGAGGTCTCGCTCCCCGACCAGTGCCGCGCCCTGCTGCGCGAGGAGTACGACGACCCCGCCGTGCGCCGCGCCGCCCACAGCCTCATCGACCGGCTCGGCCAGGGACTCGCCGGACTGGTCAACGTCCTCAACCCCGACCGGATCCTGCTCGGCGGACTGCACCGGTGGCTGCTCGACGCCGACCCGGAGCGGCTGCGCGCCGTCGTCGCCGAGCGCAGCCTGTGGGGACGCAGTGGCGGCATTCCCCTGCTCGCCTGCGCCCTGGACCACAACAGTCTCGTCGGGGCGGCCGAACTGGCCTGGCAGCCGGTGCTGGACGACCCGCTGACGGCCCTCGGCGTCTAGGGGCCCGCCGGCAGCCCGTCAGAAAAGCGGTTCCGGAGGCTCGGTCGCCGGCGCCAACGCCTTGGTGGGGGGCGCCGGCAGACCCTCGACCGAGGCGGTGAGCGGCCACCCGGAGACCAGACGGGAGTCGAGCAGCACCACGCCGCCGGCCGGCCCCGCGGTGCGGATGTAGACGTCGGCCCCGGCCACCGCCAGGACGACGCCGCCGACGGCCGTACCGGGCGCCAGACCGGTCACCGCCGCGGTGGCGCGCGGCGCCTCGGGCTCCAGACCGAACACCGCCGCCTGGTCGACGGCCCGGAACCCGGTGGCCGTCAGCGTGTCACGCCAGTCCGGCACCGCTGTTGCCGCCTCATGGAGCGCCCGCAGCTCGGCCGCTCGTGCCCCCGCCGGGGGCAGGGCGGCACGGGCGGCACGCTTCGTGGACGTCGCCACCCGGTCGGGGATGCCCAGCGCCGTCCCGAGGACGGACTCGGCGCGACGCGCGGCCATCAGCGGGCCTCGGCCGAGGAACGTGAAGCAGATCGCCGCCTGTTCGAGCAGCCGGGCACTGCCCCGCTCGACCGCCGTGATGCCGACCTTGCTCAACCCCGTTCCGAACCATGCCAGATACACCGCGAAGGGCCGCGGGTCGTCCAGCCGCGTGTCGGCGGCGACCGACCTGGAGCGGTCCAGCGCCGCGCACCGCTCGCACTGGTCGCGCCGGGCCTGCAGGGGCAGCTCCTCGGCCTGCGGACACGGCGTCCACCGCCCCGAGCGCCACACCCTGGTGCACAGCCGCACCGCGCCCGGCTCCACGGCGAGCGCCAGCGGGTCCCCGAGGCGTACGGGACTGCGCCGGTCGCCGTACCCGGGGTGCCACCAGGTCCAGGCCGGGCCCCCGGACACCCACCGCAGACCTGTGCATCGCCACATGATCCGCATGCTAGGCGCAGCCACCGACACTTCCCGTACTCCCCGGGTGGTACGCGCACTGCCGCTGGCCGTACGACGACCCGGGGGCCGGAACGGACCAGGCTCGGTGATGTCGGAACCACGACATCACCAAGGAGACGATTCCCGATGGACGCCATCGCACTGACCTCGCTCGCCGACCACTGGGACGGGGGACCCGGCCCGTGGATCCTGTTCTTCCCGCTGATCTGGGCCGCCGTCATCGGTGGTGTCGTGTTCCTGTTGCGCCGCACCGCGTGGCGCGGCCTCGGCCGCGGTCCGTGGCACGCCCGCGCCGCGATCGGCGAGCACTCGCCGATCGCGGTGCTGGGCCGTCGCTTCGCCGCCGGGGAGATCGACGAGGACGAGTACTGGCGGCGGCTGTCCGTCCTGGACGAGCAGTTCGGCCGCTTCTCCAAGGGCGGAGAGCGATGACCGCCGCCCGCGTCGTCGACGCCGTCAAGACCTACGGTTCGGGCGACGCCCAGGTGCGCGCCCTGGACGGCGTCACGGTCGGCTTCCCGGCCGGGCGCTTCACCGCGATCATGGGTCCTTCCGGCTCCGGCAAGTCCACGCTCATGCACTGCGCCGCCGGACTCGACACCCTCAGCTCGGGGACCGCCTGGATCGGTGACACCGAACTGGGGGCGCTCGGCGACCGGCAGTTGACGCTGCTGCGCCGTGAACGCGTCGGCTTCGTCTTCCAGTCCTTCAACCTGCTGCCGACCCTGACGGTGGCCGAGAACATCACCCTGCCCCAGGACCTGGCCGGGGTGCGGACCGACCGCGAGTGGGTGGACGCACTCATCGACGTCGTGGGCCTGGGCGACCGGCTGCTGCACCGCCCGAGCGAGCTCTCCGGCGGCCAGCAGCAACGGGTGGCCGTGGCCCGGGCGCTGGCCGGGCGGCCAGACGTGGTCTTCGCCGACGAGCCCACCGGCAACCTCGACTCTCGTTCCGGCGGCGAGGTGCTGCGGCTGCTGGGCCGGGCCGTGCACGGCATGGGCGGCACGGTCGTCATGGTCACCCACGACCCGGTCGCCGCGGCCCATGCCGACGAGGTGGTCTTCCTCGCCGACGGCCGCCTCGAGGACCGGATGGCCGACCCGACCGCGGAGAAGGTCCTGGACCGCATGAAGGCCTTCGACGCCGCCCGGGACGCGGAACGCGGCAACGCCCCGCGGCGGGTGGCGTCATGAGCGCGGCGACCGCTTCCGCGCGCGCCTCCCTGCGGCTGAGCCTGTCCTCCCTGCGGGCCCACCGGCGCCGGTTCGCCGGCACCTTCCTGGCGGTCTTCCTCGGCGTCGCCTTCCTGGCCGGCACCATGGTCATGGGCGACACCCTGCGCGCCGGCTTCGACGTCCTCTTCGCGTCCGCCAACAGCGGCACCGACGTCGTCGTCCGCAGCGCCGACGTGGTCACCGTCGCCGGCGAGGGACAGGGCACCCGGGAACCGGTCGACACCGCCCTCGTGACGCGCTTGCGCGAGGTGCCCGGTGTGGCGGCCGTCGCCCCGGACATCGAGGGCGCCGGCCAGATCGTCGGCAGCGACGGCGAACCCGTCGGCGGCCAGGGCCCGCCCACCCTCGCCGGGAACTGGATCGACGACCCCGGGCTCAACCCGTACGCCCTCGCCGAGGGCCGCGCCCCGAGGGCGTCCGGCGAGGCCGTGCTGAACCGCGCGGCGGCGGAGAAGGGCGGGCTCGCCATCGGCGACACGACCGTGCTGCGCACGCCGGACCCGCTCCGGGTGACGATCGTCGGACTGGCCACCTTCGGCGGCGAGGACGGCATGGGCCAGTCCACCTTCACCGGTCTGACCCGTGCCGACGCCGAGCGGCATCTGATGCCCGGGCCCGGCCGGGCATCCACGATCAAGGTGCGCGCGGCCTCCGGTGTCGGACCCGAGCAGCTCGCGGAGCGTGTCGTGGGCGTGCTGCCCCACGGCGTCGAGGCGATCACCGGGCAGCAGGCCACGGACGAGAACCTCGACCAGGTCTCGGGCCGCTTCCTGTCGCTGTTCACGACCCTGCTCACGGTCTTCGCCGGTATCGCCCTGCTGGTGGCGACCTTCAGCATCCACAACACGTTCGCGATCGTCGTCGCCCAGCGCACCCGGGAGAACGCCCTGCTGCGGGCGCTCGGCGCGTCCCGTCGCCAGGTGCTCGGCTCGACCCTCGCCGAGGCCGTCGTCGTGGCCCTGGCCGCCTCGGGCGCCGGACTCCTCGGGGGGATCGGCGTCGCGGCCGGGCTCCAGGCGCTCTTCCCGGTCGTGGGCTTCCCCTTCCCGGAGGGGCGCCTGGTCATCGGCGCCACCGCGATGGCCGTACCGCTCGTCGTCGGTCTGCTCGTCTGCACCGGATCGGCCGTGCTGCCCGCCGTCAGGGCCGGGCGGACGGCACCGCTCGCCGCCCTGCGTGAGACGGCGGTGGACCACTCCGCCGCGTCGCGCGGACGCGCGGCCCTGGGGGCCGTCCTGGCGGCCGCCGGGATCGCGACGACCGTGGCGGGCGCCGCGGGCACCCCCCGTGTGTGGCTCACCTCCGCCGGAGCGGCCCTCGCCGTCGTCGCGTTCGTCGTCCTGGGCCCGGTCGCGTCCTCGTACGCCGTACGCGCCCTCGGGGCACCGATCGCCCGGCTGCGCGGCGTCACCGGGGCGCTGGCCCGGCGCAACGCGCTGCGCAGCCCGAAGCGCACGGCGGCCACCGCCACGGCACTGATGATCGGCGTCGCCGTCGTGTCGCTCTTCACGGTCTTCGGCGCGTCCCTGAAGGCGACCACGGACCGGACCGTCGCCCGCTCCTTCGCGGGCGATGTCGCCCTGAGCTCCTCGGGGTTCGGCGCGGGCGCCAACGGGCTCAGCCCGAGACTCGCCCCCGCGGTGGCGCAGCTGCCCGAGGTGGCGGCGGCGGTCGGGCTCGGCAAGGGGGTCGCCGAAATCGACGGCGGCGGGCGGCAGCTCACCGTCACCGACCCCGTCGCCCTGGCGCGGGTGCTCGACCTGGGCGCCGTCGACGGGACCTTGACGGGGCTCGCGCGGGACGGCATCGCCGTCTCCCGGGAAGAGGCGGGCAAGCGCCACTGGAAGCCGGGCAGCACCATGGTGCTGGCCTTCGCCGACGGCACGCGGCAGACCTTCACCGTGCGGGCCGTCTACCAGGAGGCCGGCCTCGGCGGCGACTACATCGTCACCCGGGCCGCCTGGGCGCCGCACAAGGTGCAGGACTCCGACGCCCTCGTCGCCGTCGCCTTCAAGGACGGCGTCGCGCTCGACGACGGCAAGGCGGCGGTCGAGTCGGTGGCCCGCCGGTACGGCAACCCCGAGGTGCAGACCCGCGACGAGTACGCCGAGTCCGCCGCATCGGGCGTCGACATCATGCTGACCCTCGTCTACGCCCTGCTGGCGCTGGCCGTGCTCATCGCCCTGCTCGGCATCGCCAACACGCTCACCCTCGCGGTGCACGAACGCACCCGCGAACTCGGGCTGCTGCGGGCCGTCGGACAGACCAGGGCGCAGGTGCGGGCGATGGTCCGCTGGGAGTCCGTACTCGTCGCCGCCTTCGGCACGGCCGGCGGCATGGCGCTGGGCGCGTTCCTCGGCTGGGCGCTGGTCGAGGCGTCGGACAGCGCGGGCACCAGCGCCTTCGCGGTGCCGCCCGTGCAGTTCGCGGTCGTGCTGCTGGTCGGGCTGATCGCCGGCGTCCTGGCCGGATGGCGACCGGCCGGGCGCGCGGCGCGCCTGGACGTACTGAGGGCCATCGCCGCGGAGTGAATCCGCCGACGACGGCCCGGGGTCCACGGCCGCCGTGCCCCTCGAGGGGTGCGGCGGCCGCGCGTCAGACCAGCACCGGTTCGGCCGCGGCCGGGACCAGGCGATCGAGGACCGGGGGCCAGGCCTCCGGCGTCTCGGGGACGACCGGCAGCGTCCGCGGCGCGACCTTGCGGACGACCGTCGCCGAGAACCGTTCGGTGATCGCCCTGGGCGGGACCGTGGCCTCGGCCCGGAGCGTGAACCACACAACCTTGCCACCGTCGTTCAGCGCTTCGGTGCCCCAGCTGTCGCTCATCGACACCACCATGGCGAGTCCGCGGCCGCAGGTGGCCAGGGGCTCGAAGTCGCGGACCCGCGGCAGACGCGGATCGTTGTCCGAGACGGCGACGGTGAGCCAGCCGGAGGCGAAGTTCAGCTCGACGGAACAGCGCTTGTCCGGCCGGGCATGCCGGTGGACGTTGCCGAGCAATTCGGTGATACCCAGCAGAGTGGGGTCGATCAGTGGATCCAGCCGCCAGTACCGCAGCTGTGCGGCGACGATACGGCGTACCTGCTGGATCCTCGACGGCAGTGCCTCAAGTTCCAGGGCACACTGCCGTTTACTGCCTTCTGAGCTGATCACGGCTGCGACTCCCTCCGCGGTGAGGGCGCGCCCCTGTGATCGGGGCATGCCCCGCCCGCATGGAATGGGAACACCTTTGCGGGATTGCTGTGAGTGACTGCTGCAGTGACTCCGTGATGCCACTCAAGGATCACCCCGATGGATGCTTACCGCAACTCCGTGAACGCGGAGAGTGCCGTTCCGTTCCCGCCTCAGCGGCGGGCGACCTTCTCCCGCGCCGTCCGCAGTGTGTCCAGGAAGCGGCCCGCGGACGCCGCGCCCTGTTTGCGCAAGGTCAGCAGATAACCGGTGCCGTTGAGCCGCGCCAGCGTGCGCCGCTTGACCGCGAAACGCGGGGTCAGGGCGTGGACGTCCTCCACCGGCGCGCTGTCGATCTCCCGCCCGCGGCTGGTCAGCAGCACCAGACGGCCGTCCTGGATCAGGACCTGCCCGCCCCGGGTGAGCGACCGCAGCCGCCGCCCGATCCGCACCCCGGTGGCGGTGAACTCCGCTTCGGCCACGGCTCATCCCCTCCTTCGTCCGGTCGCAGTCTGCCCGCTCCGGGCGCTCCCGCACCAGCGTCTGCCTATGATCGGCACACAGGCGCGAACGGAAGGCGGCGCAGGTGAGCAGCATGGAGAGGGGTGACGGCGGGGGCTGTACGGGGACGGAGGGAGCGATGCCCACCGTCGACGTGGACCGTGCCGACCCGGAGTACCGCGGCTGGCTCAAGGAGGCCGTGCGCAAGGTCCAGGCGGACGCCAACCGCTCGGCCGACACACATCTGTTGCGCTTCCCGCTCCCCGAGGCCTGGGGCATCGACCTCTACCTCAAGGACGAGTCGACCCACCCCACCGGCAGCCTCAAGCACCGCCTCGCCCGCTCGCTCTTCCTCTACGGCCTGTGCAACGGCTGGATCCGGCCCGGCAAGCCGGTCATCGAGGCCTCCAGCGGCTCGACGGCGGTCTCCGAGGCGTACTTCGCCGACCTGATCGGCGTGCCCTTCATCGCCGTCATCCCCCGCACCACCAGCTGGGAGAAGCAGCGGCTGATCGAGTTCCACGGCGGTCGGTGCCACCTCCTGGACGACCCGCGGACGGTCTACGAGGTCTCGGTCCGCCTCGCGGAGGAGACCGGCGGCCACTACATGGACCAGTTCACCTACGCCAAGCGGGCCACCGACTGGCGCGGGAACAACAACATCGCCGAGTCCATCTACCAGCAGCTCCGGCTGGAGCGGAACCCCTGCCCGGCGTGGATCGTGGCGACCGCCGGCACCGGGGGCACCTCTGCCACCATCGCCCGCTACGTCCACTACATGCAGTTCGACACCATGGTGTGCGTCGCCGATCCGGAGAACTCCGTGTTCTTCGACGGCTGGGTGAGCGGCGACGACTCCGTCTCCTGCGAACGCGGTTCACGGATCGAGGGCATCGGCCGCCCCAGGGTGGAGCCGAGCTTCGTGCCGGGTGTCATCGACCGCATGATGAAGGTGCCCGACGCGGCGTCGGTGGCGGCGGTCCGCGCCCTGGAGGGGGCCATCGGGCGCAAGGCCGGAGGATCGACGGGCACGGGCCTGTGGAGCGCGTTCAAGATCATCGCGGAGATGGTCGCCGCGGGCCGCACGGGCAGCGTCGTCACGCTCCTCTGCGACGCCGGCGACCGGTACCTGGACAAGTACTATTCCGACGCCTGGGTCGCCGAACAGGGCCTGGACATCTCGCCGTACGCCGCGGCCATCGACACGTTCCTGACGTCGGGCGCCTGGCCGGACTGACCCGTTCCGTCCGTTCCGTTCTGTTACGCCGTCGCTACCCTGAGGCCGCCGGAGTACCGCCTTCCCTTCTCCGGGCGCTCCTAGCGTCCGGATATGACGATCTCTCAAGTGGCGCCTCCGGCGGTCGTACCGCCGTCCGCCGCGCCGGGTGCGCCCGCCCCGCCGGAGCATCGGGCGCCGGTACCGCCCGTCCGGGCGGGGCGCCGGCGCATGCCGCCCCCGGTGCGGCTGGTCGTCCAGGCGACGGCCGCGCTCGTCGCCGTCCTCGCGCTGTGCCTGGCCGCGGTCATCGGTGCCGTCACCGTGCGGTCGGACGCCGAGCAGCTGCGCGACACCACCGCACACCGCGCCGCCCTCGCCGCCGAACTCCGTTTCGCCCTCGCCGACCTGGACGCCCAGCGCGCCGACCAGCTGGTGCCCGGCCACGCGGCGGACGACCCCGAGCTGTCCGTCGGCAACCGCCTGCTCGCGCTCATCACCGCCCAGCAGCGCCGTGCGGAGGTCAGCGATCTGCTCCGGCGGCTCGGCGGCGACGACGCCCACGCCGCGCAGGTGCGCGGCATCCTCGACCAACTCGGCCGCTACGACGACGCGAGCGGTCGCGCCGCCTACGTCGACGAACAGCACCACGAGCGGCCCGCGGGCCACCCGCCGGCGGTCGCCGTCGCCTTCTCCGCGGAAGCGGGCGACATCATGCACGCCCACCTGCTGCCCGAGGTGGCGACCCTGGCGGACGCCTACGACGCGCAGGCCGACGCGGCGGCGGGTGCCGCGCGGGGCGCCGCCGTGCGTTCGGCCCTGACCATCGGCGTGCTGGGCCTGATAGCGGTCACCGTACTGCTGTGGTGGCAGCGGGACCTGGCCCGCCGCCACCGCCGCATCCTCAACCCGGCGCTGGCCGCTGCCACGGCCGCCGCCCTCGGCGTCACCCTTGCCGCGGTGGTGTCGTTCAGCGCGGCCGCCGCCGACCTCGACGCGGGCGTGCGGGACGGACTGCGACCCTGGACGCGGCTCGCGCAGGCCCGGGCGGTCGCCGCGGAGTCCGCCGCCGCCCAGAGCCGCTGGCTCGTCAACGGCGCCGAGCCGCAGCAGCGCGCCGAGCTCGACGCTCTCAACCGGCGGCTGGACGGCCTGCTCGCACCGGGCTCTTACGCCGAGGCGGACGAGCGTCCCGCGTACGCCGATGTCAACGAGCGCTACGGGCACTTCCGCGCCGACGACCGCACGCTCGGAGAGCTGATGGCGGGCAAGCGGATCGACGAGGCAGCCGTGGTGCTCACGGACGTCGGACGCGGAAAGGTCGGCTTCGACTTCTGGGACTTCGCGACCACCCTGGACGCCCTCGCCCAGGACCAGCAGGCCGACTTCATCTCGCGTGCAACCGCCGCACACTCAGGACTCGACGGCTGGCCCGCCGTACCCGCCAGTGTCCTCGGAGCCGCCGCGGCCCTGGTCGTGGCGGGTGTCCGGCCGCGGCTCGCGGAGTACCGATGAGACGCTGAACGCGGGGCGACAGGGCTTGTGGGGAAACTGCGTTCGGTTATAGAAAGTCATGTCAGTCCGATCTTGTGAAAGAGCTCCCGGTGACCACGACTCCGCCGCCTCCCGACGACGTCCCCTCCGTCCCCGACGACGTCTGGGAGCGGTTCGTCCAGGACACGGAGACGTCGATCCGGGCGACCGCGCCCAAGGAACCCTCCGCGCGGGCCCGGATGGTCACCGAGCGGCTGCGGCAGCAGGACGCCGAGGCCGCCCGCCGGGCCGGGCGCAAGGGGCGGGGGAAGCCGCCGCCCGCGGAGCCCGCGGGCTGGCGTACCGGCCCCGCCGTCTACGAGGTCGAGGAGCGCGGCCGCCGCCGTCGCCGGTGGGTCGGCCTGCTGGGCGTCCTCGTCGCGGTCGCGGTGCTCCTGTTCGCCCTGAACCCGGGCTGGGCGCTCGGCAAACTGCGCGGCGGCGGCAGCGCCGCACCGGATCCCTCCCCGCTCCCGGTGGAGACCGCGCGGCCCAGCAGCGCCCCGTCGCAGGAGGCGTTCCCCGACACGCCCACGCTCAAGGACCCGTTTGCCGGCTCCCCGGCGAAGCGCTACGCCGACGGCGCCGCCGGGATCGTCCCGCCGAAGGCGCGGCCGACGGGCTGGATGACGGCCGCCCAGGTCGCGGCGGCCCTCGAGAACGTCAAGGCCTTCCTGGTCGACGCCAACATCAACCCCGAGACGCTGCGGGGCGGTCGGCCGGACGCCGCGCTGAAGTTGATCGATTCGAGCCAGAGCGAGCTCCGCGCCCGGTTCGAGACGTCGTTCCGGAAGCCGGACAAGAAGCACGACCCGCTCCGGCTGGCGGTGCGCTTCAAGCCCTCCGACGTCGTACCGGCCGGCGACATCGTCAAGACCCGCGGCAGGATGACCTTCGCCAAGGGCAAGGACCGCGCCGTGGCCGTCCACGTCGACTACACCTTCGTCTATCCCGTGGTGAAGGCGAAGCCCGGATCGACGGAGGTCACCCGGACGATCGTCCGTCGCGTCCTGGACTTCGAGTTCATGGACGCGTCCCGCTACCGGGTGACGCCGGGCAGGTTCGTGATCACCCATTACGACGACGACATCGCCAACACGGCCTGCTTCGTCCACGACGGATGGCTCCACCCGCAGTTCGACTCCGACTCCGACGCCGCGCCGAGCGACGACGCCACCCCTTCGGGACCCGCCAGCGATCCGTACGACCGCAGCAAGGACCTCAAGGCCGACAAGGTCGAGGGGTGCGGCTCCGTCTCGCGTACGTGAGGCGCCCCGCGCGGGGTCAGGCGGCCAGCCGCCGGTCCAGCGCGCGGACCGCGGAGCGGAACGACAGGCCGAGGCCGGGGCGGGCCAGGAGCAGCAGGCCGCGCAGGGCTGACGAGCCGTCGGCGGCGAAGGTCCAGCGCACGCGCGTGCCACCGGACGCGGTGGGGGAGAGCGTCCACTCCTCCAGCAGGGCGCGCAGGCCCGGCGCGTTGCCGGCGTCGATGCGGTAGGCGAAGCGCTCCGGGGCCTCGGACGCGAGGACCGTCTCCTCGAAGCGCACCCCGCCGCGCAGAGTGATCGCGCGGCCCGTGTCGGTCGGCACGGCGGCCGTGATCGCGCCGAACCACGACGCCCACCCCTCGGTGTCCTTGGCGAGGGCGGCGTGGACGGCGTCGGGCGGCGCCGCCGCTTCGGCGGCGAAGACGAGACGGAGCGGCGCTGAGGCGAGGAAGCCCAGGTCCACCGGGCGGGTGGGGCGGAGTCGGCGCGTCATGCGGCGTACGGTAGTTGAGCGGCCGTCAGTTGTCAGCCGGGCCCTCGCCCGCGGGGCCGGGCTCGCCGTCCCCCGGCTCGCCGGCGACGATCAGGTCCGACAGGTGCTCGGAGATCTCCGCCCGGAGCACCGCGGGGATGCCCGCGTCCGTCACGAGAGTGTCCACGTCCTCCAGCGTGGCGAACGAGCTCAGGCCCACGGTGCCCCACTTGGTGTGGTCGGCGATGACGACCACCCGGCGGGCGGAGCGGACGAAGCGCCGGTTGGTCTCCGCCTCGGCGAGGTTGGGTGTGGACAGCCCCGCCTCGACCGAGATCCCGTGGACGCCGAGGAAGAGCAGGTCGAAGTGGAGGGAGCCGATCGCCCGGTCTGCGACGGGGCCGACGAGGGAGTCCGAGGGGGTGCGCACGCCGCCGGTGAGGACGACCGTCGCGGCGCCCTCCCGGCCGCCCGCGCCGCGGGCCGCGGTGTGGAAGACGTCGGCGACGCGCACGGAGTTGGTGACGACGGTGAGGTCGGGCACGTCCAGCAGGTGGTGGGCCAGGGCGTACGTCGTCGTGCCACCGGTGAGCGCGATGGCGCTGCCCGGGGTGACGAGCTGCGCGGCGGCACGGGCGATGGCCTCCTTGGCCCCGAGTTCGAGGCCCGCCTTGACCTCGAAGCCCGGCTCGTGGCTGCTGGCGGGGGCGACCGGCACGGCACCGCCGTGCACCTTCTCGACCACGCCCTGCCGGGCGAGTGCGTCGAGGTCGCGGCGGACGGTCATGTCCGACACGTTCAGCTTGCGGGTCAGCTCGTTGACCCGGACCCCACCGCGCCGCCGGACTTCGTCCAGGATCAGCGCACGCCGCTGTTCCGCGAGCAGGTTCTGGTTGTCGCTCACCCGAGGTCCCGTCCCATCCTCTGATGTGATCCCGATGCTGCCCGAACCGGCAGTCTCGCCATCCTTCCACGACCACCCCCGCTGAACAGGGGGTGAGTGGCACGGGGTGACCGGTCCCACACGCAACGCGCGTAACACGTTCGGGTGGCATTCGGGAACACCTCTGTCCAGTTCTGGCACGTGTGCCCGATTCTGGATACGCGCGATGCCGTACTCGCGCCACGGGGAAAGTACGGGGAGGCGATCGCGATGCGGTCGGACACGGTGCGGACGCAGCTGTCGCTCGAGTTGCTGGTCCACGGCGTCGGCGGGACGACGCCGCAGACGATGCTCAACGATCCGCGCATCACGCGCGTCTGCGGGGACGACACCGCCGGGATCTACCGGCGTGCCGACGACGCCGACGCCGAGCACCGTCCCGATGAGTACGGGGAGGGCCCGGTGCCCGACGCCTACTCCTGGTGCAATCTGACCTCGGGGGACGGCAGTCGCGCGCTGTGGCTGCTCCTGCTGCCCTTCATGGTGGCCAACCTCGCCCACTGGATGCGGCCGCCGGTCTCCCGGCCCCGCCTGGACCGCGCGTACGACGTGCTGGTGCGACTGCTGGCGCTCTCGCTGACCGTGCTCCTGGTCGCGGCGGCCTGTGAGGTCGCGATGGACCTGGTGGCCTGGCAGTGCGCGGGCAACGCGGCGTGTGCGGGCGGGAAGAGCTGGCTCTCCTTCCTCGCCGCGGGTGAGCCCGGGCGGCGGATCGCCGCCGGGGCCGTGCTGCCCGCCGGGCTGACCCTGCTGCTGTGGTGGCTCTCCCGGCGCACCTGGTACGCGTACGAGTCGCAGCGGCCCCTGCCCGGCCCGCATCCGGACGGCGGCCGGGAGGGCACGGACGTCACGCCGCTGGCCCGGCGCGGCTTCTGGTACGGGCGGCGGCTCGTCGCACGGCTCCGGGCGGCCCACACGGCGGCCGGTCTGCTCACGGTGGCGGTCGCGCTGGTCGTCCCACCCCTGCAACGCGACATGGACCCCGCCGGGATCCGGATACTCGCGGCGGTCGGCTGGCTCCTGACGGGAGGCCTGGCCGGGCTGACTGTCGCCGTGATCGCCGTGACCTGCGGCATGGGGCGCAGCGAGCACGCACCGGACGAGGCCCTGGATCCACGGCTCGCCCGGGCGATGCTGGGCGGCACGGCGGCCGCGCTGCTGGCCTCGGCCGGGTACGCCTGCTGGCACCGGAGCGGCTGGAGCGCCACCGGACGCCTGCCGGCCGGGGAGGCCTTCGGCTGGCTCGCCCTGCTGCAGGGGCTGCTGCTCGTGGCGCTCGGGGCCGTCGCCCACCTGATGCACCGCTCCGGAGACGGACGGGCCGAGTTGCGCGGCCTCGGCGGGCCGGTGGTGGCCCTGCTCGCGTGCTCGCTCGGCGGTGTGCTCACCGGAGGGATCGCCCAGCGGGTCGCGGACTGGCTGGACCGCGGCGCCACGCCGGGCAGCGGGAGGAGTTCCGTCGCGGGGCCGCCCGTGCTGCTGTCCTGGCAGGCCTCGGCGATCCCGGTGCTGCTGCTGGTCCTCGCCGTGGTGGTCGTCGTGCGGGGCAGACGGCTGCTGCGCCGGACACGGGCGCTGGTCCCGCAAGTGGAGGCGGACTACCCGGAGGAGGAGCACGAGGCCGCCCGCAGCCGGCAGATCGCCATGGCCCGGGCTCGCGCCGAACTCACGGATCAGGCGAGCCTGTTCATCGGGGTCATCGGATCGGTGGCCTTCCTGCTGGGCGCGGGGGCGCTTGCCGGGGCCTGGCTGAGCGGCACGGTCCCGGGACGGGCCGGCGCCGGCGCGTCCGGGATCGTGCGCACGGCCGCGGAGGTCGCGCAGGGTCTCGGTTCGTGGCTGGTCGGTGCAGGGGTGGTCGCACTGATCGCGCTCGGCCGCCGGGCCTACCGGGACGCCGGGGCACGCCGCACCGTCGGCATCCTCTGGGACGTCGGCACCTTCTGGCCCCGCGCCGCGCACCCCTTTGCGCCGCCCTGCTACGCCGAGCGTGCGGTGCCGGACCTCACCTGGCGCATGACGACCTGGACCAGGACACACCACGGCCGGATCATCCTCTCCGGGCACTCCCAGGGCAGCGTCCTGGCCGCGGCGGCGGTCTGGCAGCTGGATCCGGTCACCCGGGGGCGGATCGCCCTGCTCACCTACGGTTCGCCGCTGAGCCGGTTGTACGGGCGCTGGTTCCCCGCCTACTTCGGGCCCGCCGCGTTGACCGCGCTCCACGGCGAGCTGCAGGCCTGGCGCAATCTGTGGCGCCGTACGGATCCGATCGGCGGCCCGGTGCACCTCGACGAGCCGGGGCCGCCGGTGGACCGCGAGCCGCTGCCCGATCCGGCCGCGTACGGGCGGACGGAGGAACACCCGCTGCCCGCGCCGCTGCTGACGCACTTCGACTACCAGGCCGACCCGGCCTTCGGGACCGAGCGCGCCGCGCTGCTCAAATGGGTCTCCCGGAGCGGGGAGGGGGTGCTGCCCGCGCAGGGTCAGGGCAACGGGGGGAGGTCCTCGGGGTAGAGCAGTTGCAGCTCCTCGTGGCTGGGTTCGCTGATCCGGGCGAGCCGGCCCGCGTGCCTCTCGACCATGGCCTCGAAGGTCTGGCGGGCGGTGCGGCCGTTGCCGAAGGCCGGGCCCTTGGGGATCGCGGTGAAGTACTTGTACAGCGCCTCGCCGGTGTCCTCGGACAGCTGGTACTCGTGCTCCTCGGCCTGGGCCTGCACGATCCGCAGCAGCTCGACGGGGGTGTAGTCGTCGAAGGTGATGGTCCGCGAGAACCGGGAGGCGACACCGGGGTTGGCGGACAGGAAGTGCTCCATCTCCGCGGTGTAACCCGCGACGATCACCACGACGGCGTCGCGGTGGTCCTCCATCAGCTTCACGAGGGTGTCGATGGCCTCGCGCCCGAAGTCCCGCCCGGAGTCCTCGGGGGCCAGGGCGTAGGCCTCGTCGATGAAGAGCACCCCGCCCCGCGCGCGCTCGAAGGCCTCCTGCGTACGGATGGCCGTCGAGCCGATGTGCTCGCCCACCAGGTCGACCCGGGCGACCTCCACCAGATGGCCGCGCTCCAGCACGCCGAGCGTGGCCAGGATCTCGCCGTAGAGACGGGCGACGGTCGTCTTGCCCGTACCGGGGGAACCGGTGAAGACCAGATGGCGGCGCGGGGAGGGCGCCTTGAGACCGGCCGCGCGCCGTCTGCGGCCCACCGCGATCAGATCGATCAGGGAGCGCACCTCGCGCTTGACGTTGTCCAGGCCCACCAGGGCGTCGAGTTCGGCCAGCACCTCGTCCGAGGGACGGGTGTCACCGGCCGGTGCCGCCTGCGCGGGCACGGCGGCGGGCGCGGCGGAGCTGGTGGGCGACACGGGCAGCCCGCCGAGCAGCCCGAACGACTGGGTCGCGGGCTGCCGTTCCGCCGTCGCGACCGGCGCGGAGGAGGGTTCCGGCGCGGTGCCGCGCTCGCCGCTCTGGTCGCCGGTGCAGTCCTCGGTCACCGGTCCCGGCTCGGCGAACTCGTAACCGCCGCGCGAGCAGCGCTCCGTGCGGCAGCGGGTGAGCGTGGAACGGCAGCCGTCGATGATGTGGAAGCCGTAGCCGCGGCTGCCCGTGACACGGCAGCCGGTGAAGGTGCCGCGGCCCCCTGCGGAGACGTAGAAGCCGGCCTCGGCCGGGTTGGTGACGACGCAGCGTTCCAGGGTGGGGTCGGCGCCCTTGGTGACGATGACGCCGGTCGCCGTGTCGTCGATGGTGCAGGCGGAGAGCGTGCCCCCGCTGCCGTGGTCGCGGAACCAGGCGCCCGTGGATGCCTCCCGGATGCGGCAGTCGTCGAGCTGCACGGTGGCGCCGTCGCTCACCGAGACCGCCGTGTTGCGGACCTGGGAGATGTCGCTGTCGACGACGTCGGCCCGTGAGCCACGGTCGAGCACGAACAGGGCGTCGGGCACGTCGTGCACCCGGCAGGAATCGAGCACGGCGGCCGCCCCGTCACTGACCCAGACCGCCGGGTAGTCGCCCTGACTGTCGTGGATCTCGCACTGGTTGGCGTCCGCCCGGGTGCCCGGGTCCCACACCGACAGGCCGTTGCGGCCGAAGCGCCGCACCGTGGTCCTGGTGAGGGTGAGCAACGAACGGGAGCGCAGGTCGACGGCGTTCTCGGGGATGTCGTGGATGTCGCAGTCGGAGAGGGTCAGCACCGCGTCGGTGTCCAGGGTGATGCCGTCGCCCGTGGTGCGGTGCACCTGGCAGTCGGTGAGATGGCCGGCCGCGCGTGAGGCGACCTGCACGCCCGTGCCCTTGACCTCGTAGACCTCGCAGCCGACCGCCTCGGCGACGGTGCCCTCCCCGGTGAGGGCCAGTCCCGCTCCGGAGGCGTTGCGGACCCGGCAGCGTTCGAGCCGCGGGGAGGCCCCGCCGCGCACGGAGATGCCCGTCTGGCCCGCGGCCACCACCTCGCAGTCCTCGAACAGCCCGCCCGCGGACTCCAGCACGCTGATGCCGAGTCCGGCCGGGTTGTCGACGGTGCAGCGGCGCACGGTCGGCCGGGCCCCGTCCCGGACCTCTATGCCGACCGCGGAACGGGTGCTGACCCGCAGTCCGGTGAGTTCGGGGGTGGCCCGCTCGATCAGCAGGGCGGCGGCCGAGGTGTCCTGCCCCTCGATGCACAGGTCCTGGACCGTCGCGGGGGCCCGCACGGTCAGCGCGACACCGGCGGACGGGGCGATCCGCACCGACCCCGGCCCCTCGGCCGCGCGGAGCGTTATGACCTTCTCCACGACGAGGTTCTCCCGGTACGTGCCGGGGTTGACCGAGAGCACGTCGCCCTCGGCGGCCGCCTCCAGGGCGGCGGCCAGGCTCTCGTACTCCCCTGTGCGGCGGCGCCACCGTGAGCTGCTGGTGTGCGTCACCTGAACCACGCCTTGTGCCATGGAGATGCTTTGCCCCGTCCTCTTGCACTGCGCCGACCTGGGGGCCTCCACGGTAGCGCGCGCCGGGCGCGCGCCAGCACCCAGATGCTGATGGATCACCTGATGAACCCGGCCGGATGAGGCCGATTGCGGATGATCCGTGGCACCGACGGGCGTACCCGGCGTGGTCAGCCGCCCGCTCCGGCCCGGCCCCAGTTCTGACCGGCCGCAGCCCACTCGCGCTCCCACTCGGCGAGCCTGCGCCGCATCAGCTGCCACATCAGCACCTGGCGACCCATCAGCCCCACCACAATCGCGGCCAGGAAGGTGCCGACCCCGGCGAGCGTCGCATGCGTGGTGGCCGACCGGGCGTCCAGCGGGGCGGCTACGGGAACGGCGCCGGCCTTGTCGGTCCACAGCGTGATGTGGTCGCCCTGGCCGCGGTCCGCGGCAACCCGCACATGGGCGGTGTGGGCGTGCCCGTCCGGCGCGTTCCACCGGACCACGGCATTGCGCCGCTCCTCGCGTACGCGGCCGGACTCGGGGTCGGTGTCGGCGGCCTCACGCGGCCCGGCCTTCACCACCAGGGCCCTGACCTGGGTGCGGGCTGCGTGTTCGACGCGGACGGTGTGCTGAAGCGCGTTGTCCACGGCCTGCCCGGCCGTCAGCCCCGCGGCGGGTGCTCCCAGGACGATCACACAGGTCGCGGCCAGTCCGGCACACGCCTCGAACACGTCGGAGCGACGGCGCAGGCTGTTCCGCCGCCAACGCCACCACCGCACGCGCCTGGCCGCCATCGGACCGCACCCCCTTCACCGTCCAAGTACCGCATACGGCACGGCACATGCGCGGCATGGACCGGGCGAGAGAGAGTCATCTCACGCGGACGTCCCTCCGGGCTCCCGGACCGTGCCGCGGCCTCGGGACGCGTTCACTCCATCACCGACAACGCGTCTCCCACCCGGAGTGTTCCGGGTCGCACGGGCACGAGATTCTGTCCGAAAACCAGTCTGCTCCCGAACCTGCGGTGCCGCGCCAGGGTGCGCAGCGGCTCCCGGCCCCGGGCCGCGGTCGCCTGGTCCGTCGTGGTCACCACGCAGCGCCCACAGGGCTTCACGACGCGGAATTCGACTTCCCCGATGCGGATTCGGGACCAGGTGTCCTCGGCCCAGGCCTCGGTCCCCGCGATGACCGCGTTCGGGCGGAAGCGGTCCATCGGCAGCGGGCCCTCCTCCGGGTGATCGCCCGCGGCGATCAGCGCGTTGAGGGCGGCCAGCGAGCCCTCGGTCGTCACGAGCAGCGGGAACCCGTCGGCGAAGCTGACGGTCTCACCGGGACCCGCGTAGTCCGGATCGATCGGGCGGCGGCTCGCCGGATCGTCGAGATGGACGAGGGAGACCTCTGTCCCCATATACGCGCCGAACCAGGCGGCGGCCGTGTCCCCCGCGGGCACGGCCTCCACCTTGTCACCCCATATGTGCACCGGAACCGTCATGGACGGCCGCGGTGCGGCGACCTCCAGTGCCGGCATCCCCGGAGCGGTGAGCAGCAGCCCACCGCCGGGGGACGACTCCGCGCGTGCCAGGGCCAGCCGGGGCTGCTCCCGCTGCGTGACGCATCGTCCCGCGGCGTCGGCGAGCATCCACCGGCGGTCTCCGGCGAGCCCCCACGGCTCCACCACCGCCTCGGACAACCGCTGTCCCCCCAGGGATTTGACTGGGTGGACGTGCAGTGCGCTGAGGTGGGGTGTCGGCGTCGGTGTCGTCATTCCGCCATGGTGCCAGGCGGCCCGGTCACCCGTCGGCGGGGGACCGTGCCACCCGTCGGCATCAGCCCGAGTAGTAGCCCTGGCCGAGGTTGCGCCGCTGGTACGGCTGCTCGTCGTAGCCACCGGGCGCCATCGGGCGCGGGGGCACCGGACGCGGCGCGGCCGCGGGGCGCACCTGCTCGTAGCCGGCCGGGCCCTGGTACTGCTGCGGGGCCTGCGGCGCCTGGTACCCGCCGTTGTAGGCGGCGGGCCGGGGCGCGGTGGCCTGCTGCGGGATGTACGGGGCCGGCGCCTGCTGCAGCTGGGCGGGCTGCTGCTGGTAACCGGGCGCCGAGTAGCCGGAGTACGTGCCGTGCTGCGGCGTGCTCGGGGCGGAGGAGTGGTGGGAGGGACCGGCGGGCAGCGCGGGGAGCGCCGCCGGCAGGGCCGGGAGATTGCTGCCGGTCTCGTACGCGGACGGTACGCGGATCGGTGCGATCTGAGGGGTGCCCCGCTCTGCGACCAGGCTGTCGTAGATGGGGGTGTCGGGGAAGAACGGCGACGTGTAGTAGCCACCGCCGTAAGAACCGCGGGGGGAGGTCATAGCCCATAAGTTAAGCCCACGATGTGCTGGTTGGGGAGACCGATTAGCAGGTCATTTCATGTGCAGCGAGTGACGGCTGACCCCTATTGCGAGCGAATCGGAGGAAATCGGTCCGCGCGGGCCGTTCGGATCGCGTAAATGCGCTGGGCCTGGGGCGTTACCACTCGTCACGCCTGTTCGGCGACGCGGGGAAGTACCCGGTCGGGTGGTGGCGGAGGGTAATGGTCCGGACACTCGTCCGTACCGGCAAGTCACCCGCACGAAGGAGGATCGCGGCGTTTCCGTGACTCCGGTGAACTTCGTCCCGCGAGGCCCCCGATATGCCACAGTGGGCCATGCGTGTCGCCATGCTTTTCGGGCAGACCCGGCCTGCGCGGCCGGAGGAGTGGCACAAGGCCGCGGCCACCGTCGCCGACGTGGTCGACGTGGTCGCCGTCAGGGAGTTGACCCTCCCCGCCGTCCGCGGCCTTCCCTACGCCGGCCGCGATCCCGAGCGGCCGCACCATTACGAAGTCGCCGTCCCGCACGGCGGCGCCCTGGCGCGCCGGGTCACCGCGGGCCGCGTGGACAGCGTGCTGCGCCACGAGGCCGCCGAGTGCGGCCGCTTCGATCTCCTCCACGGCCACCTCCCCGGCGCCGACGACCTGCTCCCGCGGCTCGCGCGGACGGCGGGGCTGCCGTACGTGCTGACCGAGGACGACCCGCGCCTGTTCGACCACCCCGCGCGACCGCTGGCCGGCCTCCCCGCGCGGCGGGCCCGCGCGCGCCTGTACCGTGAGGCCGCCGCCGTCCTCCCGGTCAGCGACGCCCTGCTGCTCCGGCTCGGCGAACTCCGTCTTCCCGGGCGGCACCGGGTGGTCCCGCACCCCGTGGGTCCCGAGGCGCTGCCCCCGGTGCCCGCCCGGGCCCGGATCAGTCAGGACCCCGTGCGAGTGGCCGCCGCCGGGCGCTTCGAGGCGTACGAGGGCTGGGAGGTACTCGTCCATGCCTTCGCCGCGGCCCGGGTCGAGGACCCGCGCATGCGGCTGGACATCGTCGCCGAGGGGCCGGCCGAGCTGCCCGCCGACCTACGGGAGCTCATACGCAAGTGCGGGGTGGCGCACTTCGTCACCGTGCGCCGGGCACGCGGCCGGGCCGAGGCACTGCACGCCGTCGCGCACGCCGACCTCTTCGCGGTGGCGAGCCATGTCGAGAGCTTCGGCGTGCGCGCGCTGGACGCCGTCTGCTGCGGCACCCCCGTCGTCGGCACCCGCACCGGCGCGCTGCCCGAACTCGTGGGCCACGACGGCGGGCTCCTCGTCGACCCCGGTGACGCACCCGCCCTGGGCAGGGCGCTCGTGGAGGCCGCGGCCAGGCTCTCCGGGCGCCGGCCCGCCGCGCTCGCCGACCGCACCCGGCGCCGCTTCGGCACGGCCGCCGTCGGCGCCCGCCTTGCCGTCGTCTACGCCGAGGCGTCGGGCCGCGCATAGGTGCGGCCCTTCCAGGCGGCCCCGCGGCCGCGGCCGTGCTGCACCGCCGAGTCGACCGTCATCAGCAGATAGAGCACCGCCGTGAACGGCAGCAGCGTCGCGAGCCACAGCGGCTGCCGGTAGTAGCGGAGCATCGGCGCATAGGTACCGCACATCAGCGACCACGCCGCCGCGCCCGCCGCGCACAGCCACCAGCGCCCGGTGAGGGCCCCGCCGATCGCGGCGAGCGGGGGCAGCACGTAGACCAGCAGCAGGCCGAGCACGGTCCCCGCGAGCAGGACCGCGCTGTGCCGCAGCTGCGCGTACGCGCTTCGCGAGACCATCCGCCACAGTTCCGAGAGAGCGGGGTAGGGGCGGACGCTGTCCACCTCGTCGGCCAGCCCCAGCCAGATCCGCCCGCCGCCGCGCTTGACCGCACGGGCCAGCGCCACGTCGTCGATCACCGCGTGCCGGATCGAGTCGGGCACGCCGGCCCGCTCCACGGCCGTGCGGCGGATCAGCACGCACCCCCCGGCCGCCGCGGCGGTCCTGGCACGCGGCCGGTTCACCCAGCGGAACGGATACAGCTGCGCGAAGAAGTAGACGAAGGCGGGGACGATCAGCCGCTCCCAGGCGGTGGCGACCCGCAGCCGGGCCATCTGCGACACCATGTCCAGGTCGTCCGCCCGGGCCGCCGCCACCAGATGACGCAGCGAGTCCGGGCCGTGCGCGATGTCGGCGTCCGTCAGGAGCAGGAACTCCGGGCCGCCGGACGCCGTGGCCGCCTCGATGCCGTGCCGCACCGCCCACAGCTTCCCCGTCCAGCCCGCCGGGGGCGGACCCGGGGACACCACGCGCAGCGGCAGCCCCGCCGCGCGCTCGCCGAGCACCCGGGCCAGCTCACCCGTGCCGTCCGTGCTGCCGTCGTCGACCAGCACCACCTCGGCACGCCCCGGGTACCGCTGCGCCAGGACGCTCGGCAGGCTCCGCGGCAGCACCTGCGCCTCGTCGCGCGCCGGGACGACCACCGCCACGTCCGGCCACGGCCCGGGCTGCGCGGGCTCCCCGGCCCCGGCGGCGGCCGGCAGGCGTACGTCCGTCCGCCAGAACAGCCCCTGTGCCAGCAGCAGCCACACCCACGCCAGCAAGGACACCACGGTCACCCACGTCAGCCACGTCACCCCCGCAGTCTGCCGCCGTCGCCGGTCCGCACGCGCCATTTCCGCCGGTGCCACCGCCGGGCAGGCCGACAATCGCATCGCGTAAGGTTGTCCCCCGTGAAGATCGCGCTGTTGGACTCCGGTATCGGTCTGCTCGCCGCGGCCGCCGCCATCCGCCGGCTGCGGCCCGACGCGGATCTGGTGCTCTCCTCCGACCCCGACGGGATGCCCTGGGGCCCGCGGACCCCCGAGGACGTCACCGCGCACGCCCTCGCCTGCGCCCTCGCCGCCGCCGAGCACCGGCCGGAGGCGCTGATCGTGGCCTGCAACACGGCCACGGTGCACGCCCTGCCCGCCCTGCGCGCCGCGCTCGAGCCAGCCGTCCCGGTCATCGGCACCGTCCCGGCGATCAAGCCCGCCGCCGCGGAGGCCCGCAAGGTGGCGATCTGGGCGACCCCGGCGACCACCGGCAGCCCCTACCAGCGCGGGCTGATCGAGGACTTCGGCAACGGCGCCGCCATCACCGAGGTGCCCTGCCCCGGCCTCGCCGACGCCGTCGACCGGGCCGACGAAGCCGCGACCGCCGCCGCCGTCGCCGCCGCGGCCGCCCTGACCCCCTCGGACGTCGAGGCGGTCGTCCTCGGCTGCACCCACTACGAGCTGGTGGCCGAGCGCATCCAGGCCGCCCTGGCCGCCCCCGCCCGGCTGTACGGCTCGGCGGACGCCGTCGCCGCCCAGGCGCTGCGCCGCATCGGGGCCGGGCCCCGCCCGGACGCCGCCCCCACCGGGAGCCTCGCGGTGATCCTCAGCGGCCGGGCGGGTGCCGTCACCCCCGAGGCGCTGGCCTACGCCGAGGGAAGGTTCCTCGGCTCTGTCGCGGCGCCCGCCGCGGCCGAAGCGCGCTGACCCGGCACCTCCGCGTCTCCGACCGTCCGTTCCCGTCCGCACAACGGTGCCAAGTCGCCGCGGGATGAGTAGGCTGCGCACTATGACGGACGCGCAGCGTGACGACGCGCGTACATCCCAGGTGTGGACGGGCCACGCGAGCAACCGCTACCAGTGGCTCCTCGGGGCCGCGGGAGCGGCCTGCATGGCGCTCGGCATCGAGCTGGCCGTGGACTCGCCCTACACCTCGGGCAGCGTGGCGCTGGTCATGTCGGTGGTGGGCTGCATCGCAGCGGGGCTGCTGGTGCTGTTCGGAACCGTCGCGTTCACGCACGTCCGCGTGAACGTGGACCGCGACGGCCTCCAGGTGCGCTGCGGCCACATCGGGGTGCCCCGGCGCCGGTTCCGCTGGGAGGAGATCAGCGACGCGCACCTCGCGCCCGTCGTGAGTCCCCGCCACTGGGGCGGCTGGGGCTACCGCTGGCGGCCCGAACAGGGCACGGCGGTGGTGGTCCGCCGCGGCCCCGGCGTCGTCGTCGACCTGGGCAACGGCCGGCAGTTCACCGTCACCGTGGACGACGCCGAGGGCGCCGTCAGGGCCATCCGCAGCCGGCTGGGCCTGCGCCCGTAGGCCCTGCCGGGCCCCGGGCGCGGCCCCTCACGGCCGGCGCGCGGTCACGACCAGCGCGCGCTCACCCGACCGGTGCCCGTGTCGCACGCCAGGAGCACGCCCAGCGCGGTGCGTTCCACCGACGCGGCCCCCTCGGTGCCGTCGATGTCCCGGGCGCCGACGAGCAGCACGTTCCAGGGCGTGGCCGGCGGGCGCTCGCCCTGGGCCTCGACCTCGACCGTGTCACCCGTACGGCGTACCCGGAAGACGGCGGCCGTCGAGCCGTCCGGCGCCGGTACGCAGGTGATCGTCTCGCCGCCGTCGTCGGCCAAGGCGTGCACCCGCAGCGTCACGCCGTCCGCCCAGTCGTACTCCGGACCCTCCTCGGACGCGCCGAACGGCACCACCGAGCCGGGCCGCGCCAGCAGCGGGAGCGTGTCGAAGCCGTGCGTCTCGCGCCGCCAGCCCGGGCCCTGGACGCGCTCGCCGGTCAGCAGGTGCGTCCACGTGCCGTCCGGGACGTAGTACTCGACCTCGCCGTCCGCGCTGAAGACCGGCGCGACGAGCAGATCGTCGCCGAGCATGTACTGCCGGTCGAGGTGGTGGCAGGCCGGGTCGCCGGGGAACTCCAGCACCATCGCCCGCATCATCGGCGTGCCCTCGTCGCGGGCCTGCAGCGCCGTCCGGAACAGGTACGGCATCAGCCGGTTCTTCAGCCGGGTGAAGTCACGGGTGACGGCGACGGCCTCGTCCCCGAACTCCCACGGCACCCGGTAGGACTTGCTGCCGTGCAGCCGGCTGTGCGAGGACAGCAGACCGAACTGCACCCAGCGCTTGAACAGCGCCGGGTCCGGCGTCCCCTCGAACCCGCCGATGTCGTGGCTCCAGAAGCCGAAGCCCGACAGCCCCAGCGACAGGCCGCCGCGCAGGCTGTCCGCCATGGCGGTGAACGTCGACTCGCAGTCGCCGCCCCAGTGCACCGGGAACTGCTGTCCGCCCGCGGTCGCCGAGCGGGCGAAGAGCACCGCCTCGCCCTCGCCGCGCTCCTCGCGCAGCAGCTCGAAGACGACCTCGTTGTACAGCTGCGTGTAGTGGTTGTGCATCCGCTCCGGGTCGGAGCCGTCGTGCCACACCACGTCCACCGGGATGCGCTCGCCGAAGTCGGTCTTGAAGACGTCGACGCCCTGCCGCAGCAGCGCGCGCAGCTTCTCCGCGTACCAGGCGCGGGCGGCGGGGTTGGTGAAGTCGACCAGGGCCATTCCCGCCTGCCACAGGTCCCACTGCCACACGTCGCCGTTCGGGCGCTTCACGAGGAAGCCCTCGCGCACGCCCTCGTCGAAGAGCGCCGACTTCTGCGCGATGTACGGGTTGATCCAGGCGGAGACGCGCAGTCCGCGCTCCTTGAGACGGGCGAGCATCCCCTCGGGGTCCGGGAAGACCTCCGGGTCCCAGGTGAAGTCGCTCCACTGGTACTCGCGCATCCAGAAGCAGTCGAAGTGGAAGACGCTCAGCGGGATCTCACGGTCCGCCATCCCCTGGACGAAGTGGCTGACGGTCGCCTCGTCGTAGGAGGTGGTGAAGGACGTGGACAGCCACAGGCCGAACGACCAGGCGGGTGGCAGCGCCGGGCGCCCGGTGAGGGCGGTGTAGCGCGCCAGGATCTCCTTGGGGGTCGGCCCGTGGACGACGAAGTACTCCAGCGACTGGTCCTCGACGCTGAACTGCACCTGGCTGACGACCTCGGAGCCGATCTCGTACGAGACCTTGCCCGGGTGGTTGACGAAGACGCCGTAGCCGCGGTTGGTGAGGTGGAAGGGGACGTTCTTGTAGGCCTGCTCGCTGATCGTGCCGCCGTCCGCCTGCCAGATGTCCACGGTCTGGCCGTTCTTCACGAACGGGGTGAAGCGCTCGCCCAGCCCGTACACCTGCTCGCCGACGCCGAGCGAGAGCTGGGCCAGCATGAAGTGCCGGTCGTCCGCGTCGGTGACGAAGCCCGCGCCGCGGGCTCCGACCGAGGTGAGGGTGCGGCCGTCCGCGGTGAAGTCCAGCTGCCACGGGGCCGCCGTGTCGACGCGCAGGGTCAGCTCGCCGGAGGTCAGCTCGACCACCGAGCCGTCGCGCACGGTCTTGCCCGGGCCGCCGTCCGCCGCGCCGGGCAGGCCGAACTCCGGGCCTCTGCGCGCCTTCCCGGCCAGGTGGGTGGTGCGCACGCCGATCACGCCCTCGGCGGGGGACCAGCACTCGACCTTCAGCAAGGGGCTGTTGAGCGTGTCGCCCCGGTGCCGCACCTGCTTGACCGGCGCGTGGAGGGTGAGCCGGTCGTCCGCGACGGCGACGTCGGCGACGGAGGCGGCGTACCGCGCCGTCACGCCCGGACGCATCATCCAGTAGCCGTCGGTGAACTTCATGAACGCTCCTGCCTTCCCGCGCGGTGGGCGGTGATCAGCTCCCGGTACCAGGCGTAACTGGCCTTGGGCGTGCGCTTGGCATCGTTGTCGTAGTCGACGTGAACGATGCCGAAGCGCTGGCCGTAGCCCCGGGCCCACTCGAAGTTGTCCAGCAGCGACCAGACGTAGTAGCCGCGCACGTCCATGCCCGCGTCCATCGCGGCGAGGAGGGCGTGCAGGTGGTCGCGGAGGTAGGCGACGCGGTCGGTGTCGTCGACGCGGCCGTCGGCGGACAGGACGTCGGCCTCGGCCGAGCCGTTCTCCGTGATGAAGGCGGGCGGCAGCGACGGGTAGCGGTCCTTGAGCTCCAGCAGCAGCGCCGTGAACGACTCCGGAACGACGGGCCAGCCCATGGTCGTGTGCCGCGTCCCGTACGGATCGGTCTCGCGTACGCCGATGTCGACGGCGGTGCGGCGGGCCGGGTCGGGCTCGTGGTGCGGGGCGTCGGTCACGGTGAGGGGGCGGTAGAAGTTGAGGCCCACGAAGTCCAGCGGGGCTCCGATGATCTCCAGGTCGCCGTCGCGGCGGTACGAGCCGTCGGCGAGCGCGCCCCATGTCTCGGCCTCGCCGGTGGGGTAGCGGCCGGCGAACAGCGGCTCGGTCCATGTGTCGTTGTGCAGCGTCACGGCCCGGCGCAGGGCGGCCAGGTCGGCGGCGGAGTCGCTCGCGGCCTCGATGCGGTCGAGGTTGAGGGTGATGCCGACCTCGCGGGCACCCGCCTCGCGCAGCGCGCGGACGGCCAGGCCGTGGGCGAGCAGCAGGTGGTGGGCGGCGGCCAGAGCGCCGGTCCCTTCCTGCGCGCCGGGGGCGTGGCGGCCCTCCGCGTAGCCGACGAAGGCGGAGCAGTAGGGCTCGTTGAGGGTGATCCAGCGCTCCACGCGGTCCCCGAGCCGCTCGGCGACGGCGGCCGTGTACGCGGCGAAGGCCTCGGCGGTCGCGCGGTTGCGCCAGCCGCCCTCGTCCTCCAGGGCCTGCGGGAGGTCCCAGTGGTACAGCGTCACGGCGGGGGCGATACCGGCCGCGAGCAGGTCGTCGGTGAGACGGTCGTAGAAGTCCAGGCCCTTGGCGTTGACCGCACCGCGGCCATCGGGCACCACACGCGGCCAGGCCACGGAGAAGCGGTACGAGTCGACGCCCAGGTCGGCGAGGAGCCGTACGTCCTCGGTGTGGCGGTGGTAGTGGTCGCAGGCGACGTCGCCGGTGGCGCCCTCGGCGGTGCGGCCCGGGGTGTGGCTGAAGGTGTCCCAGATGGACGGCCCGCGGCCGTCCTCGTCGTGGGCGCCCTCGATCTGGTAGGCGGCGGTCGCCGCGCCGAAGCGGAAACCGGGCGGGAAGACCGGGAATTCGGTGGGCATGGGGAAGTGCTCCCTCGGCTGGGGGTGAGTACAGGGGTAGGGGTGCTGCGGACGGGACGGTGGGATACGGGGCGGGTCTCCGGTACGGGTGACCCGTTCAGGCGTCGGTCGTACGGGGCCGGGGCGGGGCGATGCGTGGGCCCGGCTCGAGAACCGGGGGGATCAGCCCGTGTCCAGGCGGGGTCAGGGGCGTGCCCTGGGCGTGTGCGGCGATCGCCTCCACGGCGAGCCGCGTCACCTCGGAGGACATCTCGGGGACGGGCAGTTCGATGCGCGGCAGGTCCTGGCCGCCCAAGTCGTCCGGGAGGTTGCCGACCGCCACGACCGCCAGGTCCTCGGGCACCCGCAGCCCTTCGGCGGCCACGGCGGCGAGGATGTGCGGGAGCGCCGCCACGTGCTGCACCGCCAGTGCCGTGGGCGGGCGCTCGCCGCGCAACAGCGTGCCGATGCGCCGCGCGAGCCGCGCCATGTCGCCGGTCGACTGGTGCACGCGCACGTCGGCCCCGGTCTCCGGCGCGGCGCGGCGGGCACCGGCCACGCCCCGGATCGCGTAGCCGCGCCGCGCCTGGAACTCGCGCTCCGTGGTGGCCAGGTACGCGATGTCCCGGTGCCCGGCGGCGGCGAGTTCGTGGACGGCGAGGGCGGCGGCCGCCTCCCAGTCCAGGTCGGTCCACGGCAGCGCGGCGTCGTCGGCCGAGCGTCCCAGCAGCGCGGTGGGGAAGCCCAGTTCGAGCATGGCCGCGATCCGCGGGTCCTCCATCTCGACGGCCATCAGGATCGCGGCGTCCGCCTGACCGCTGCGCGCGATGCGCCGCAGCCCCGGCACGCCCTCCTGGGCGGTCATCAGCAGGACGTCGTAGCCGTGCGCGCGGGCCGCGTCGCTGATGTCGATCGCGAAGCGCCCGTCGACCGCCCGGTAGCCGCCCGCCGCGCGGGGGAGGGCCAGCGCCAGCACGTTCGTGCGTGTGCTGCGCAGGGTACGGGCGCTCGCGCGTGGGTGGTACCCCAGCTCGTCGATCGCCTGCTGCACGGTCCGGCGGGTGTCCTCGGAGATCTTGCGCGAGCCGCTCAGGACGTACGACACGGTGCTGGGCGCGACCCCGGCGCGCTCGGCGACGTCCTTGATCGTGGTCATGCGGCTCCTTCGCGACCTTGATTCCGCCACTGTGTCGAATCGATTCGTCGAATCGATTCGACCACTCCGGAACACGATGCTAGGCCGCCGCCCCGGGGTGGAGCAATAGGCCCCCGGCGGGAGTCCCGGGACCGGCCCGGCGCCGGTGGACGGCGGCGCCGGGCGCGGTCGGGGAACGGTTCGGTGCCGTCATCCGAGGGTCACCGAGGTGGCGCGCGCCGATGTGACGGGGCGGGTGCCTCAGGTGCCGCCGCCCCGAATGCGGTCCGGGGATTCGGCGAGCGGGCGGGAGGTGGCGAGGCCGGCCAGGAGGCCGGCGCCCGCGGTGACGGCGGCGTAGCTGAGGACGTGGTCGACGGCGGACTGCATGGCGAGGCCGGTGAGGGCGGCGCCCGCGGAGAGGACGACCGGGGTGGGGCGCGGGGAGCGCAGGAGGGCCCAGAGCAGCCAGCCGTAGGAGGCCGCGAGGAGGGTGACACCGGGGACGCCCTGCTCGGCCGCCAGCTGCAGGGGTGCCGACTGCGGTGTGCCGGCGCCGGGCGGTGACGGCGCCGCAGCTTGGCCGGACTCGCCGAAGCGGGCCGGCCCGATCCCGCGTACGGGGTTCGCACGGGCGGTCTCCAGCGCGTCGTGCCACAGCCGGACGCGGGCCGGGGTGAGCTGCCCGGACAGCGACGACGAGAGCCCCGGGGGCAGGGCGTCGACGGCGACGGCGCAGGTGCCGCCGACCGCCACGACGGTGGCCAGGGCCAGGCCCGCGAGACCGACCGAGCGGCGCGTGCGGTCGGCGGCCAGGGAGCACAGGATCACCCCGAGGGAGGCCGCGAACCCGGCGGTGGAACCGACGGCCAGCGCCAGCGCGGCCGCCGTGGCGCCGAGCAGGCGCAGGCCCAGCCGCAGCGGGCGCTTTCGGGTGGCCCAGGCGGCGGAGCAGGCGGCGCCGGTGGCGAGCACCATCAACGCGGCGTCGGCGTCGGCATAGCCCAGCGGAGGCGTGCCCGGGCCGCCGGACAGGCGTCCCGGCGGGGCGAGCATCAGGGCGACCGCGGCGAGGGCCGCCAGGGCGGGCACGGTCACCGGCCGCAGGGCGCCGCCGATGCGGCCGGCGGCGTATCCGGCGGTGACCGCCAGGACCGCCAGGAGTACCCCTTCCGGGCGGGCCGGGCGGCCCGCGGCGGCGGCCAGGGACCACACCGCGCAGCCGGCGAGGATCAGCGCGCCGGCCGCGTCGGTCCATCCGGAACGCGGGCGCTCGGCCGGGCCGCCGTCGCCGCCACCGCCGTGACGGCCGTCGCGACCGTCCAGTCCGGCCCGCGCACCGCCGGTTCGCGTGTCCATCACCCGCACCCCCTGACCCCCGGGGAACCCCCCGACCCCGGGCTCACGGTAACGGCTGGGGCGGTGGGATGTGGAGATCTCGTGCGGGAACGGGGACGACGGTGCTCCCGGGTGCTCCCGGGTGTGATCCCCGGGAGCACCCGGGCGAGGACGTAGGCTCGGGGGCGTGCCGATTCCCGAATTCCTCCGCGAACTGCGGGCCGTTGTCGGCCACCGGCAACTGCTCCTGCCCGGTGTCACCGCTGTCGTCCTCGACGACGACGGCCGCGTCCTGCTCAACCGCCGTGCGGACAATGGTCGTTGGTCCCTGATCGGCGGCATCGCGGAACCCGGTGAGCAGCCCGCCGAGACCGCCGTCCGCGAGGTGCTGGAGGAGACCGGCGTCCGCGCGGTCGCGGAGCGCGTCGTCCTCGTCCAGACCATCGACCCGGTGCTCTACCCCAACGGGGACCGCTGCCAGTACGTGGACATCACCTTCCGCTGCCGGGCGGTGGGCGGGCAGGCCCGCGTGGCGGACGACGAGTCGCTGGAGGTCGCCTGGTTCGACGTGGACGGCCTGCCGGATCTCGGCAACCACGGACGGCTGCGGCTCAAGCACGCGCTGACCGACGGCCCCACCTGGTTCGAGCCCGCGGGACCGCCCGAGGAGTGAGTGTGCGCGGGCCCCACGGACGGCGACGCGAGTGTGGGCGGCGCACACATCGGTCCGGGCCCGGAGGCTGCCTAGCCTGCACTGCATGACGCTCACGCCGCCCGCGCCCCGTCCCGCAGCAGGTCCCGTCCCGTCGTCCGGTGTGCCGGACCTGGGCGGACGCACCGCGCTCGTCACCGGCGCCGCCGGCGGCATCGGCCGCGCGTGCGTCCTGCGCCTGGCCGCCGCCGGGGCGAAGGTGCGGGCCGCCGACCGTGACGCCGAAGGCCTCGCCGAGCTCGCGGAACAGGCGGCGGCGGGCGGCCACCCGGGCACCGTCGAGACATTGCCCCTGGACCTGACCGACCTCGACACCGCGGAACAGGCGGCCGCGGGCACCGACATCCTGGTCAACAACGCCGGACTGCAGCTCGTGCGCCCGATCGAGGACTTCCCGCCGGATGTCTTCGCCACGGTGCTGCGCGTGATGCTGGAGGCCCCCTTCCGGCTGATCCGCGGCGCGCTGCCGCACATGTACGGGCAGGGCTGGGGCCGGATCGTGAACATCTCCTCGGTGCACGGCCTGCGGGCCTCGGCCTACAAGAGCGCCTACGTCTCGGCCAAGCACGGACTGGAGGGGCTCTCCAAGACCGCCGCCCTCGAGGGCGCCACGCGGGGCGTCACCTCGAACTGCATCAGCCCCGCCTATGTGCGCACCCCGCTGGTCGAGCGCCAGATCGCCGACCAGGCCGAGGCACACGGCATCGAACCCGAGCGCGTCGTCACCGACATCATGCTCGCCGACTCCGCCGTCAAGCGTCTGGTGGAGCCCGAGGAGGTCGCCGAGCTGGCCGCCTACCTCTGCTCGCCGCAGGCCTCCTTCATCACCGGTGCCTCGCTGACCATGGACGGTGGATGGACGGCGCACTGATCTGCCGGTATCCCTGACACCGTGCCCCGCGACCCTTACGACGCCCACGACGACCTCGGCGGAACGATGGCTCCCCACAGCCCCTCCGACGCTCCCTTCCTGCGGCTGCTCGCCCGCCGGGCACCGGCCGAGGAGTACGAGCGGCCGCTGCTCACGGCCCGGGCCGAGGGCGCGCCGCCCGCCGTGCTCGCCGAGATGGAGCAGGCCAAGCTGCTGGCCCTGCGCGTGCGGGCGGAACTGGAGGGCCGACGGCGCCGCGAGGCCGAGCTGTCGGCGCTGTTCGAGACGGCCGGCGACCTCGCGGGACTGCGCGACCTGGACTCGGTGCTGCAGGCCATCGTGCAGCGGGCCCGGTCCCTGCTCGGCACGGACGTCGCCTATCTCAGCCTGATCGACCGAAAGGCCGGCGACACCTACATGCGGGTCACCGAGGGGTCGGTCTCCGCCAAGTTCCAGCGGGTGCGGCTGGGCATGGGGGAGGGGCTCGGCGGGCTGGTCGCGCAGACCGCGCTGCCCTACGTCACCGAGTCCTACTTCGAGGACGAGCGCTTCCGGCACACCCATCCGATCGACTCGGCCGTGAGCGACGAGGGCCTGGTGGCGATCCTCGGCGTGCCCCTCGTCCTGGGCACCGGTGTCATCGGCGTGCTGTACGCCGCGGACCGCCGGGCCCGGGTCTTCGAACGCGGACAGATCGCCCTGCTCGCCTCCCTCGCCTCGCTTGCCGCCGTCGCCATCGACACGGCGAACCTTCTGGAGGAGACGCGCTCCGCGCTCGCCGATCTCGGCACGGCCAACGAGACCATCCGCAACCACAGCGCCGTGCTGGAACGGGCCTCGGAGGTCCACGACCGGCTCACCGAGCTCGTCCTGCGCGGCGGCGGTGTCGACGACGTCGCGGACGCCGTCGCCGAGGTGCTCTCCGGAACGGTCCGCGTCGTCGGCCCGGACCGCGACCCCGTCCCGGAAGCGCTCGCCGACGCCGTCGCCCGCTCCCGCAAGGACGGCCACGCCGTACGCCAGCACGAGACCTGGACAGCGGCCGTCACCGCCGGCGGCGAGCTCCTGGGCGCCCTCGTGCTGCAGGGCCACCCCGAACTCGATCCCGTCGACCAGCGGACGCTGGAACGGGCCGCCATGGTCACCTCCCTGCTGCTGCTCGCCCGCCGCACCGCCGCCGAGGCCGAGCAGCGTTTCCGCGGCGAACTCCTGGACGACCTGCTCGACGCCCCGCAGCGCGACCCCGGACTGCTGCGCGAACGCGCCGGCCGGCTCCGCGCCGACCTCGACGCCCCGCACATCGTCCTGGCCGCCCGCGTGGACGAGGAGCACGCGGGGGCCACCGCCGACCGGCAGCGGCTGTGGTCGGCCGCCTCGCACCTCGCCGCCACCCGCCGCGGGCTGGCCGCCGCGCGCGACGGCGGCACCGTGCTGCTGCTCCCGCTGGAGGCGGGCTCCGACGCCTCGGCGACCGCGCGCCGCATCGCCCAGCAGCTGGGCACCGCGGTGCAGGCGGCCGTCACCGTCGGGGCCTCCGGGCCCGTCCACGCACCCGCCGGCCGCCCCGGCGCCGTCGCGCTCGCCTACGCCGAGGCGCAGCGCTGCGGTGACACACTGCGGGCCCTCGGCCGCACGGGGGAGGGGGCCTCGGGCGACGACTTCGGCTTCCTCGGGCTGCTGCTCACCGACTCGCGGGACGTCGACGGCTTTGTGCACCGCACGATCGGGGCCGTCGCCGACTACGACACCCGGCGCGGCACCGACTTGGTGCGCACCCTGGACGCCTACTTCGCCAGCGGCATGAGCCCCGTGCGCACCAAGGACGCCCTGCACGTGCACGTCAACACCGTGGCTCAGCGCCTGGAGCGCATCTCCCACCTCCTCGGTGCCGACTGGCAGGCCCCGGACCGCGCGCTGGAGATCCAGCTCGCGCTGCGCCTGCACCGGCTGTCGACGGGGCAGGACGGCACGGCGGAACCGGCGGTTCAGGACTGATCCGCGCCCGCGACCAGCTCCACCTCGAACCCGTCGCCGTTCTCCAGATATCCGGCGTAGTGCTCCGCCCCGCCTGCGTGGGGATGGAGGCCGGGGAACATCAGCGTCCAGCCGTGCCGCGGCGCCCGATTCACCAGCGCGTCCAGCTCTTCGCGGCCCGCCACATGGAACGCCAGATGGTTCAGCCCCGGCCTGCGGCGCTCGTGCGCGCCCGGGATCAGATCCGGTGACCGCTCGACGACGATATAGGTCGGCCCCAGTCGCCGGCTGCGGCCCGCCTCCCACCCCTGGTACAGCGCATAACCCAGTTCTCCCAGGAGCCAGCCCCACTCGGCGTCAGCGCGCTCCAGGTCCGGAACCCACAGCTCGACATGATGCAGCACCCCCGTCACCGGCCTCGTGTCACTCACGGTGACGACAGTAGACCCCGCCACTGACAAGCAGCGGCGGGGTCCACGATCAGGGGCCCATGACCAGGGTTGGGGGACGGGGCCGGGGGACGGGTGACGGGCGGACGGGTCAGCCCACGTGGGCCGACCGGGCGAGCTGCGCGTCCTGCGCGGCCTCGGGCTCGACGGCGTCGAGGTCCCGGCCGCGGGTCTCCTTGGCCACCCCGACCGCGACCAGCGTGATCAGGGCGGCGAGGATGACGTACAGGGAGATGTAGGTCGAGCCGCCGGTGTCCGCGAGCAGAGCCGTCGCGATGAGCGGCGCCGGCGCGCCGGCCGCCACCGAGGCGAACTGGGCGCCGATCGAGGCCCCGGAGTACCGCATGCGGGTCGCGAACATCTCCGAGAAGAAGGCCGCCTGCGGCGCGTACATGGCGCCGTGCAGCACCAGGCCGACCGTGACCGCCAGCAGCATGGCGGGGAAGCTCTTGGTGTCGATCAGCGCGAAGAAGGGGAAGGCCCACAGGCCCACGCCGGCCGCGCCCAGCAGGTACACCGGCTTGCGCCCGATGCGGTCGGACAGCGCGCCCCAGGCCGGGATCACGGCGAAGTGCACCGCGGAGGCGATGAGCACGGCGTTCAGGGCCGTCTGCTTCTCCACCGCCGCGTGCGTGGTGGCGTAGACGAGGACGAAGGCCGTGATGACGTAGTAGCTGATGTTCTCCGCCATCCGGGCACCCATCGCCACCAGGACGTCCCGCCAGTGGTCGCGGAGCACCGCCAGCAGCGGCAGCCGCTCCATCGCGGACTCCTCGGCCTTGCGGGCCTGCGCCCTGGCCAGCGCCGCCTTGAACACCGGCGACTCGTCGACCGACAGCCGGATCCACAGGCCCACCAGCACGAGCACGCCGGAGAGCAGGAACGGGATGCGCCAGCCCCACGAGGTGAAGGCGGCGTCCGAAGTCAGCGCGGTCAGCGCCGACAGCACACCGGTGGCGAGCAGCTGGCCCGCCGGCGCCCCCGTCTGAGGCCACGACGCCCAGAACCCGCGGCGCTGAGCGTCGCCGTGCTCGGAGACCAGCAGCACCGCGCCGCCCCACTCGCCGCCGAGCGCGAAGCCCTGCACCAGGCGGAGCACGGTGAGCAGCACCGGAGCGGCGACGCCGACCGTGGCGTACGTCGGGAGCAGGCCGATGCAGAAGGTCGCGCCGCCCATGAGCAGCAGGCTCAGCACGAGCAGCCGCTTGCGGCCGAGGCGGTCCCCGAAGTGACCGAACACGAGGGCGCCCACCGGGCGGGCGGCGAAGCCGACCGCGTAGGTCAGGAACGACAGCAGCGTGCCGACCAGCGGATCCTGTTCGGGGAAGAACAGCTTGGGGAAGACGAGCGCCGCGGCGGATCCGTAGAGGAAGAAGTCGTACCACTCGATGGTGGTGCCGATGAGGCTCGCCGCGACGATTCTGCGGAGCGAGCCGGGTGCGGTTGGCGCGGGTGCCGGGGTTGCCATGGTCACCACTTCCGGGCGGGGGACGGGGACGTTTCCGTGTCGCCACACCGTAGAAACGGCCACGTCACGCTCCCATGTGGTGGCGCACCACAGTTGTCCCGCCGGGTATGCGCGCGGCCACCATGACAAGGGTGTCCGGGGTGCCCGGCGACTCCGGCCGGGTGGCGAGCGGGGCGCGCCGTCCGCGGGGAGGGTCCATTCGAGTGGCCGGCGCTCAGGAGATATCTTGATGTCGAGCAATGTTGCAGACGTGGAGCGGAGCACCCGGTGACTGACTCGACCATCATCTATACGCACACCGACGAGGCGCCGGCGCTGGCGACGTACTCGTTCCTGCCCGTGATCCAGGCGTACGCCTCCACGGCCGGAGTCGCCGTGGAGACCCGTGACATCTCCCTGGCCGGGCGCATCATCGCGAGCTTCCCCGAGTACCTGGAGGAGGGGCAGCGCATCGCCGACGCCCTCGCCGAACTCGGCGAGCTCGCCAGGACCCCCGCCGCGAACATCATCAAGCTGCCGAACGTGTCGGCCTCGATCCCGCAGCTGAAGGCCGCGATCGCCGAGCTGCAGGAGCAGGGCTACGCGCTGCCGGACTACCCGGACGACCCGAAGTCCGACGAGGACAAGGACGTCCGCGCCCGCTATGACAAGATCAAGGGCAGCGCCGTCAACCCCGTCCTGCGCGAGGGCAACTCCGACCGCCGCGCCCCCGCTTCGGTCAAGAACTACGCCAAGGCGCACCCGCACCGCATGGGCGCGTGGTCGGCCGACTCCAAGACCAATGTCGCGCACATGACCGCCGACGACTTCCGTTCCACCGAGAAGTCCGCGGTCATCGCCGAGGACGGCGCCCTGCGCATCGAGCTGGTCGGTGACGACGGCACCACCACCGTGCTGCGCGAGTCGGTGCCGGTGCTTGCCGGCGAGGTCGTGGACGCCTCCGTCATGCGCGTCGCCGTGCTGCGCGAGTTCCTCAGCGACCAGGTCGCGCGCGCCAAGGCCGAGGACGTCCTGTTCTCGGTGCACCTGAAGGCCACGATGATGAAGGTCTCCGACCCGATCGTCTTCGGCCATGTGGTCCGCGCCTTCTTCCCGAAGACCTTCGCCCAGTACGGCGAGACCTTCGCGACGGCCGGCCTCACCCCGAACGACGGCCTCGGCGGCATCCTCAAGGGCGTGGAGTCCCTGCCCGAGGGCGCGGCGATCAAGGCCTCCTTCGAGGCCGAGCTCGCCGAGGGCCCGGCCCTGGCGATGGTCGACTCCGACCGCGGCATCACCAACCTGCACGTCCCCAGCGACGTCATCGTCGACGCCTCCATGCCGGCCATGATCCGCACCTCCGGCCACATGTGGGGCCCGGACGGCCAGGAGGCCGACACCCTCGCGGTGCTCCCGGACTCCAGCTACGCGGGCATCTACCAGGCCGTGATCGAGGACTGCCGCGCGCACGGCGCCTTCGACCCGGCGACGATGGGCTCGGTGCCCAACGTCGGCCTGATGGCGCAGAAGGCCGAGGAGTACGGCAGCCACGACAAGACCTTCGAGATCCAGCACACCGGCACGGTGCGCCTGGTCGACGGGGCCGGGAACGTCGTGCTGGAGCAGACCGTCTCCGCGGGCGACATCTTCCGCGCCTGCCAGACCAAGGACGCCCCGATCAAGGACTGGGTCAAGCTGGCCGTCACCCGCGCCCGCGCGACCGGCGACCCGGCGGTGTTCTGGCTGGACGCGGAGCGCGCCCACGACGCGAACCTCATCGCCAAGGTCGAGGAGTACCTGCGGGAGCACGACACCGAGGGCCTGCAGATCGAGATCAAGTCCCCGGTCGAGGCGATCAAGTTCTCCCTCGAGCGCATCCGCCGCGGCGAGAACACGATCTCCGTCACGGGCAATGTGCTGCGTGACTACCTGACCGACCTCTTCCCGATCCTCGAGCTGGGCACCAGCGCCAAGATGCTCTCGGTCGTGCCGCTCATGAACGGCGGCGGCCTCTTCGAGACCGGCGCCGGCGGCTCCGCGCCCAAGCACGTCCAGCAGCTGGTCAAGGAGAACTACCTGCGCTGGGACAGCCTGGGCGAGTTCCTCGCGCTCGCGGTCAGCTTCGAGCACCTGGCGACCACCACGGGCAACGCCCGCGCCCAGGTCCTGGCCGACACCCTCGACCGCGCCACGGGCACCTTCCTCAACGAGGACAAGTCGCCCAGCCGCAAGCTCGGCGGCATCGACAACCGCGGCAGCCACTTCTACCTGGCCATGTACTGGGCCCAGGAGCTGGCGAAGCAGACGGACGACGCGGAGCTGGCCAAGGCCTTCGCCCCGCTCGCCCAGACGCTGACCGACAAGGAGCAGACGATCGTCGACGAGCTGATCGCCGTTCAGGGCTCCCCGGCCGACATCGGCGGCTACTACCAGCCCGACCCGGCCAAGGCCGCGGCCGTGATGCGTCCGTCCGCGACCTTCAACGAGGCGCTGGCGAGCCTCGCCTGACGCGACCGGCACGTCCGGTACATCCGGCACGTCCGGCAGCACGACGCGAACCGCCCCGGCTGGTGTTCCAGCCGGGGCGGTCCCGTGTGCGGGGGACTGCGGGGCGGTTACGCGAAGACTTTGTTCAGCCAGTCCTGCCAGCGCTCCTCGGCCCGACCGCCGTCCGCGCCGGCGGCGAAGTCGTGGACGCTGATGCCTACCGGGGCGCCGAAGTGGTTGCGGCCGAAGACCCGGAACATCGCGTCGCCCGTCCGCAGGCCGACGAAGTACGGGTTGCGGTAGTCGACCACGGCCTCCACGGGACCGGTGCCGGGCAGTTCGACGCGTACGGTGGCGCCCTCGGCCGCGTCGTCCGGCACCCCGAGGGCGCGGCTGACGACCTCGAGGGCGTCCGGCGCGGTGGACGCGGCGGGACCGTTCACGGTGGCGAAGGCGGCGGGCCGGCCCGCGAAGTGCGTCAGGTACTGACGCAGGGTGTGCAGGTAGAAGTCGGTGTGCTTGCTCGCGCCGTCGTACTGGTTGTCCCAGTCGTCGACGAAGATGCCGCTGTGCACGTAGCGCACCCAGGAGCCACCGCCCTCGCGCTCCTCGATGACGTGCTCGAGCTGGTTGAAGGTCTGGTTCTCCGCGAGCTCGGGGCTCTCCACCCGCGCGATCAGGTGGTGCGGCGGGTCCCAGGCGGTGAGAGTGCCGCCGAAGGGCGCCGCGCCGCCCTTGCGCGGCTCGAACTCCTGGGGCCACAGCCAGCCCGCCGAACCGGTGGTGACGGCCTCCCAGACCTGCTCCGGGCTTGCCTCGGTCTCGAACTCGCGGACGATCTCGAATTCCTTGGACATGGTGCTGCTCGCTCCTTGTGGGACGCGCTCGGGCGCGTGGACGACGGGGTTGGGGGGCTCGCCGGCCTTCGGCGGTGACGGCGGTGACGGCGGTGACGGCGGTGACGGCGGGGCGGAGGCGGCGGTGGGCGGCCACGGGCCGCCGGAGCGGCCCGGCCGGCTCACGAGGACTCCTCGACGGCGGGCGCGGACTTCGGTGCCGGCCCCGCCGCGAGTTCGGGGACCGGGTCCTTGACGGTGGGGTGGAGCGCGACCACGATGCGGTGCTCGCGCCCGCCCTCGGTCCCCGCGTCGTGGTACTTGGCGATCAGCGCGCTGACGCCGCGGGTCAGCTCCTCCACGAACGCGGCCCGGTCGGCGGCGGAGGCGAAGCGGACCTCGCCGTCGAGGGCGTACGTCGCGAGCCGCTTGCGGGCCCTGGCCGCGCCGGTGATCAGGGTGCCGACGTCGCGCACCAGGCGGGCGGCCACGGCCAGGAGCCAGCGCGCGGACAACTGGTCGCGAAAGCGCCCGGGATCGGGCTGGACGGCGGCCAGAGCGAGCGGGGAGATGACGTACGAGGCCGCGGTGGCCCGCATCAGCCGCTCGGTGACATTGCCCTTCCTCCGCTCGCCCGCCAGCTCGACCAGGCCGTGCGTCTCCAGCGTCCGCAGGTGGTAGTTCACCTTCTGCCGGGGCAGCCCGACGCGTGCGGCGAGCATGGCCGCCGACGCGGGCCCCTCCGCCAGTTCGGCGAGGAGGCGGGCCCGTACGGGGTCCAGCGTGGCGGCGGCCGCCGCCGAGTCCTCGATCACGGTCACGTCCAACATGGCTCCACCGTCTCACCGAAAAGTTTTTTTGTCCATCTCACATTTCTTGTCGGTGGGTCGCGGACACCAGCCGGTAACGTCGGCGCCCGGGACGAAACGCCGATTTCACCTGCCGCGCGACCGCCCCTGACACGCCTCTGAGCGGTGTCCACGCAGGTGACGCGGCGCAACGCCGGGGGCCCCATCGCGTTACACCGTGGTACTGCACCCCGCCCCGCCCGGCTCCTAATGTCAGCCGTCAAGCGGCCCGGAGTTCACCTTCGCGGTCCGCTCTTTGCCGCGACGTCGGAGGGAAGACCGATGAGTCGAGTAGTGCGCGCCGCGCTCGTCCAGACGAAGTGGACCGGCGACAAGGAATCGATGATCGACCTGCACGAGCGGTACGCCCGCGAGGCCGCCGCCCAGGGCGCGCAGGTGATCGGCTTCCAGGAGGTGTTCAACGCCCCGTACTTCTGCCAGGTGCAGGAGCCCGAGCACTACCGGTGGGCGGAGCCGGTGCCGGACGGCCCGACGATCGTGCGGATGCAGGCGCTCGCCAAGGAGCTCCGCATGGTGATGGTCGTGCCGGTCTACGAGGTCGAGCAGGCGGGCTTCTACTACAACACCGCCGCCGTGATCGACGCCGACGGCAGCTACCTCGGCAAGTACCGCAAGCACCACATCCCGCAGGTCAAGGGCTTCTGGGAGAAGTACTACTTCAAGCCCGGCAACCTGGGCTGGCCGGTGTTCGACACCGCCGTCGGCAAGATCGGCGTCTACATCTGCTACGACCGGCACTTCCCCGAGGGCTGGCGGGCGCTGGGCCTCGCCGGCGCCGAGCTGGTCTACAACCCCTCGGCCACCTCCCGCGGTCTGTCGGCCTACCTGTGGCAGCTGGAGCAGCCCGCCGCAGCCGTCGCCAACGAGTACTTCGTCGCCGCGATCAACCGGGTCGGCCAGGAGGAGTACGGCGACAACGACTTCTACGGCACCTCGTACTTCGTCGACCCGCGCGGCCAGTTCGTCGGTGACGTCGCCTCCGACAAGGAGGAGGAACTCGTGGTCCGCGACCTGGACTTCGGGAAGATCGAGGAGGTCCGCCAGCAGTGGGCCTTCTACCGTGACCGCCGCCCCGACGCCTACGGCCCGCTGACCGAGGCCTGAGGGGAGGGAGGGAACCGGTGAGCCGAACCCTGATCCGCGGCGGCCTCGTCGTCACCGCCGCAGAAGAGGTCCACGCCGACGTCCTCGTCGAGGGGGAGCGCATCGTCGCCCTCGCGGCGGCCGGCAGCACCGTCGCCGAGGGCTGGACGGCGGACACCGTGATCGACGCGACCGGGACGTACGTCATCCCGGGCGGTGTCGACGCGCACACCCACATGGAGCTGCCCTTCGGCGGCACCTTCGCCTCGGACACCTTCGAGACCGGCACCCGGGCGGCCGCCTGGGGCGGCACCACCACCATCGTGGACTTCGCCGTCCAGTCGGTGGGCGAGTCGCTGCGCGGCGGCCTGGACGCGTGGCACGCCAAGGCGCAGGGCAACTGCGCGATCGACTACGCCTTCCACATGATCGTGTCGGACGTCAACGAGAACAGCCTCAAGGAGATGGATCTCCTCGTGGACGAAGGAGTCACCTCCTTCAAGCTGTTCATGGCCTACCCGGGCGTCTTCTACAGCGACGACGGCAAGATCCTGCGGGCCATGCAGCGCGGCGCCGCCAACGGCGGGCTGGTGATGATGCACGCGGAGAACGGCATCGCCATCGACGTCCTGGTCGAGCAGGCGCTGGCCGCCGGCAAGACCGACCCCCGCTACCACGGGGAGGTCCGGCGGGAGTTGCTGGAGGCCGAGGCGACCCACCGCGCGATCCGGCTGGCGGAGGTGGCCGGGGCGCCGCTGTACGTCGTCCACGTCTCCGCGCAGCAGGCCGTGGCCGAACTGGCGACCGCGCGCGACCGCGGTCTCAACGTCTTCGCGGAGACGTGCCCCCAGTACCTCTTCCTGTCCACGGACAACCTCGCCGAGCCGGACTTCGAGGGCGCCAAGTACGTCTGCTCCACGCCGCTGCGACCCGAGGAGCACCAGGCCGAGCTGTGGAAGGGCCTGCGCACCAATGACCTGCAGGTGGTGTCGACCGACCACTGCCCGTTCTGCTTCGTGGGCCAGAAGGAACTGGGCCGGGGGGACTTCTCGAAGATCCCCAACGGTCTGCCGGGGGTGGAGAACCGGATGGACCTGCTGCACCAGGCCGTGGTGGACGGGCACATCAGCCGCCGTCGCTGGATCGAGATCGCCTGCGCGACCCCGGCGCGGATGTTCGGCCTCTACCCGCGCAAGGGCACGATCGCGCCGGGCGCGGACGCCGACATCGTCATCTACGACCCGGCCGCCGAGCAGGTCATGTCCGCGCAGACCCACCACATGAACGTCGACTACTCGGCCTACGAGGGCAAACGCGTGCGCGGCAAGGCCCGCACGGTGCTGTCGCGCGGCACCGTGATCGTCGACCAGGACCGCTACCTGGGCCGCGCCGGCCACGGCCGGTACCAGACCCGCGAGACCTGTCAGTACCTCGTCTAGCCACCCCAGGGAGCAGAGCAATGGATTTTGGTCTCGTCCTGCAGACGGACCCGCCCGCCGCCGGGGTCGTCGAGCTGATGCAGCGCGCCGAGCGCAACGGCTTCACCCACGGCTGGACCTTCGACTCGGCCGTGCTGTGGCAGGAACCGTTCGTCATCTACAGCCAGATCCTGGCGAACACCGAACGGCTGCTCGTCGGCCCGATGGTCACCAACCCGGGCACCCGTACCTGGGAGGTGACCGCCTCCACCTTCGCCACGCTCAACGACATGTTCGGCAACCGTACGATCTGCGGCATCGGCCGAGGCGACTCCGCGATGCGCGTCGCGGGCCGCAAGCCCAACACCCTCGCCCGCATCGAAGCCGCGATGCACGTCATCCGCGAACTCGCCGAGGGCCGTGAGGCCGACCTCGGCAGCGGGGCGGTGGTGAAGTTCCCGTGGGTACGGCCCGGTGCCGAGTTGCCCGTCTGGATGGCCGCGTACGGGCCGAAGGCGCTGGCGATCACGGGGGCGAAGGCCGACGGCTTCATCCTGCAGCTCGCCGACGTCTACCTGACCGAGTGGATGGTCAAGGCGGTCAAGGACGCCGCGGTCGCCGCGGGGCGCGACCCGTCCGAGGTGAAGATCTGCGTGGCCGCGCCCGCCTACGTCACCGAGGACGACTCGCCGCGGGCGCTCGCCCACGCCCGCGAGCAGTGCCGCTGGTTCGGCGGCATGGTCGGCAACCACGTCGCCGACCTCGTCGGCAGGTACGGCGAGGCGTCGAGCGCCGTCCCCCAGGAGCTGACGGATTACATCAAGGCCCGTCAGGGGTACGACTATTCCCACCACGGCCGTACCGGCAACCCCGACACCGCGTTCGTCCCCGACGAGATCGTCGACCGCTTCTGCGTCATCGGCACCGCGGAGCAGCACATCGAGAAGCTGCGCGCCCTCCAGGCCCTCGGCGTCGACCAGTTCGCCCTGTACAACATGCAGGACGCCAAGGAGTCCGTCATCGAAGTGTACGGCTCCACCGTCATCCCCGCGCTCCGCGGCTGACACCGGCCCCGCCATCCCCCCCCCGCACGGCACGTTCGATCCCCGTTTTCCCGCCTCGAACGAAGGGGCTGCTGCCATGACAGCCACCGCTCCACCCCCCGCCGGAAGAGCCGAGGCCGACGGCCGCGTCGAGCTCTCGCCCGACGCCGTCCCGTCCGGCCCTTACGCCAACGAGGACCTGCTCCCGGTTCCGCTCGCCAAGCGGAAGTGGACCACGTACAACTTCACCGCCCTGTGGGTCGGCATGGCCCACAACGTCGCCTCCTGGACCCTCGCCTCGGGCCTGGTCGCCCTGGGTATGGACTGGAAGCAGGCGGTGCTCACCATCGCCCTCGCCAATGTCATCGTGCTCGTGCCGATGCTGCTGACCGGCCACGCGGGACCCAAGTACGGCATCCCGTTCCCGGTCTTCGCACGCGCCTCGTTCGGCGTGCGCGGGGCCAACCTCCCCGCCCTGGTCCGGGCGGCCGTCGCCTGTGTGTGGTTCGGCATCCAGACCTGGATCGGCGGCTCCGGCATCTTCCTGCTCGCCGGGAAGCTGTTCGGCGACTCATGGGCGACCGCCGGGACGATCGGCGGCTACCCGTGGACGCAGTGGCTGTCCTTCGTCGTCTTCTGGATCGTTCAGGTCGCGATCATCGTGCGCGGCATGGAGATGGTCCGGCGGTTCGAGAACTGGGCCGCGCCCTTCGTCATCGTCGGCGCCATCGCCCTGCTGATCTGGATGAGCGTCAAGGCCGGGGGCTTCGGCCCGCTGCTCGACCAGCCGTCCGCGCTCGGCTGGGGCGGTGACTTCTGGAAGGTCTTCTTCCCCGCCCTCATGGGCATGATCGGCTTCTGGTCGACGCTCTCCCTCAACATCCCCGACTTCACCCGTTACGCCGCCGGCCAGCGTGCCCAGCTGTGGGGGCAGTCCCTGGGGCTGCCCACCACGATGACGCTGTTCGCCCTGCTGTCGGTGCTGGTGACCTCCGGCTCGCAGGCCGTGTACGGCGAGCCGATCTGGGACCCGGTGGCGCTGGCCGCCAAGCTCGACAACTGGGCCGCGGTGCTCTTCGCGCTCATCACCGTCCTGGTGGCCACCCTCTCCGTGAACATCGCGGCGAACGTGGTCTCGCCCGCCTTCGACCTGTCCAACATCGCTCCGCGCAGGATCGGTTTCCGCACCGGCGCGCTGATCACGGCGGTCGTGGGCGTCGTCATCTTCCCCTGGAAGCTGCTGGCCAGTCCGCAGGCGTACATCTTCACCTGGCTCGGCACCGTCGGCGGCCTGCTCGGCACCGTGGCCGGCATCCTCATCGCCGACTACTGGATCGTCCGCCGCACCCGGCTGGACCTCGCCGACCTGTACAAATCCGAGGGCCGCTACTGGTACGACGGCGGCTGGAACTGGCGGGCGCTGGCCGCCTTCGTGGTCGGCGGCGTGCTCGCCATCGGCGGCTCGCACTCCGGCCTGGACGCCAAGGGCGTCAAGCAGGGGCCGTTCCCGGTCGACGGGCTGATCCCGTTCCTGAAGCCGCTCGCGGACTACGGATGGGCCGTCGGCCTCGCCGGCTCCCTCGTCGTCTACTTCCTGCTGACCCGCCTCGCGCCCGACCGCAGGAGCTGACGCCGCACCGACCGCGCCCCGGGGCCCGGGCCCGCCGCCCTCAGCGGCCGGACCCGGGCCCCGCGGCGCGCTGGGCCTCGTGCGCGAGCAGCGCCACGTACAGCGAGGTGAGCTGCTCCCAGTCGTCCAGGTCGATGCCCAGCAGCGACTCGATGCTCTGCAGCCGCCGGTACAGGGCGGGGCGGCTGACGTGGTGCACCTGGGCCGCCGCCGACTTGTTGCGGCCGGTCGCGAGATAGGTGCGCAGCACGTCCAGCAGCGCGGGATTGCCCAGCAGCGGCCCGAGCTCCCGCCCGATGAAGGCCTGAAGTTCGGGTTCGTCCCGCAGCAGGCGCACCAGGCCGCGCAGCCGGACGTCCCGCAGCCGGGCCACGGGCGCCGCCGGCGGTCCGGCGACGGCCGCGTCCGCGACGTGCACCGCCTCGACGAAGGAGCGCCGGACCTCGTCCAGTTCCCGGCAGCCGAAGCCCGCGCCGACCACCGCGGTGCGGCCGCGTCCGGCCAGTTCCTCGTGCACCCGCAGCGCCACCTTGCGGACGGCGGCGTCGGCGTCCTGCCCGTACGGGATGCTCAGCAGGACCGCCGTGCCGGCGGACTCGATCCGCGCCGCCAGCCCGGCGACCCCGGGATGCTCGGCCAGCGCGTGCTCGATCAGCTCCGGCATGTCGTCCCGCCCGTCCGGCACCGGACCGAGGAGGCGTACGACGACGGGCACGAAGGTACGCCGGTTGACGGGGAGCCCCGCCGCGCGCACCCGGGTCACCAGTTGCTCGGGGCGGGCCGTGCCCGTGGCCAGGTCGTGCAGGAGCGACTCGGCGGCCTGGTCCTCCCAGCCCCGGTCCTGGTCGCCCAGGAGGCGGTGCATGGCCAGCGCCTCGGAGGCGCGGGCGCCCAGCACCCGCCCGAACTCCTCGGGGCCCTGGTAGCCGAAGAGCACCAGCCGCCCCCACTGCCGGCCCCGCGCCTCCAACGGCGCCACGATCCAGCCGTCAGGGCCGACCGTCACCGCGCCGCTCCCGGCGAGTTCGGCCACCTGCCCGGAGACCCGCTCCCAGTCGCGCAGCAGGTCGTTCAGCGAGCCCTTGTCGCCGGCGGAGGCCAGTACGCGCTGCGCGAGGTTCACGACGACCGCGGGACATCCGCTGTGCGCGGCTATCTCGTCCAGGACCTGCTGGAGGCTGGCCCCGGACAGGTTGAGCGCCGTCAGCGAGGAGCGGATCCGGTCGGAGAGGTCGAGGGCGGCGAACCGGCCGTGCACCAGTCGCGCGTGCACCTCCTCGGTGAGCCGCGCGAACGGCGCCGGCCGGTGCAGCACGACCAGCGGCACCCCGCAGCGCTCGGCGGCCCGGCGCATCGGCTCGGGCGTGGTCCGGAACGCGCGGCCGAGCCCCAGGACCACCGCCGCCACGTCGGCGCGCTGCATCGACTCGATGTACTCGCGCTGGGCGCGCTCGTCACCCGCCAGCAGCAGGCCGGTGGTCAGCACCATCTCCCCGCCGCTGAGCATGACGCCGACGTCCAGCGCCTCGGCCACGTGCAGCCAGCGCACCGCGCGGTGCAGATGCGCCGAACCGGCCACGACCTCGGGCACCCAGGGGGCCACCAGGTCCAGGTCGAGGACGTCGCGCACGGTGAGCCGCCCCGCCGCGCTCCGCGGGGGTGTGTCCGGTCTCTCGTCGCTCACGCGCCCACGCCCGTCCCTCGTGCTGCCAGGGGTGGGAGTCTAGTCACCCCCTCGTCGTGCAGCTTCTCGAAGAAGAACTCGTGCTCGGGGAACGAGGTGTCGTACTCGTGGCCGGGGTACGGCGGGCCCACCTGCCCGGCGAGGGCCGTCCCGGCACCCGGCACGGCGCCGTCGCCACGGCGACCGCCCACACCGAGGAGCACCTGGCGGGGCCGCTGTCCGTACCGGAGATCGCCCGCGTGGCCGGGGTGTCGCACAACAACCTGACCCGGCTGTTCCGCGCCGAGACGGGCGACACGACGGCCGCCTGGATCCGCCGGCGGCGCATGGAACGCGCACGACGTCTGCTGCGGGCCTCGACCCTGCCCATCCCGGCCGTCCCGGCGGCCGTGGGCATCGCCGGCCTCCAGGCCTTCGACAAGACCTGCCGGCGCGAACCGGGCGCGTCCCCCAGGGTGATCCGGGCGATCCGTGCGGGGGATCAGAGCCCGTAGACGCGCCGCGCCGTACCGGAGAAGACCGCCTGCCGCTCTCCGGCGTCCAGTCCGTCGGTCAGGGCGCGGGCGGCGTCGACGACCTCGGCGTACGAGGCGGCGAGCCGGCACACCGGCCAGTCGGAGCCGAACATGAGGCGGTCCGGCCCGAAGGCGTCGAGCACGGTCCCGGCGTAGGGCGCGAGGTCCGCCGTGGTCCAGGAGTCCCAGTCGGCCTCGGTGACCATGCCGGACAGCTTGCAGACGGTGTTGGGCCGGGCGGCCAGCGACCGTACGTCGTCGGCCCACGGCAGCGTCCCGCGCCCGGCGATGGGCGGCTTGCCCAAGTGGTCCAGGACGAGGACCAGCTCCGGCAGCAGGGCGGCGGCCCTGGCGGCGGCCGGCAGCTGGGAGGCGAGGACCACCAGGTCGTAGACCAGGCCCGCGTCGGCCACCGCGCGCAGCCCGCGCAGCACGTCGGGGCGGAGCAGCCACTCCGGGTCGGGTTCGCCCTGCACCTGGTGGCGGATCCCCACCAGGTGCTCCCCGCCGGGCAGTTCGCGCAGGGCGGCCAGCCGGTCGGCGACCCCGGGGTGCGTCAGATCGGTCCAGCCGACCACCCCGGCCACCAGGTCGCTGCCCGCGGCCAGCGCCAGGAACTCGGGGGTCTCCTCCGCCACCGTGACGGTCTGGACGAGGACGGTCGCGGTGACCCCGGCGGCCTTCGCCTCCGGCTCCAGGTCGGCGAGGGAGAAGTCCCGGCGCAGCGGGGCCAGCCGCGGGCCGCTGATCCAGTCCTGGTCGCGTACCGACAGGTCCCACAGGTGGTGGTGCGCGTCGACGATGCCTTCCGTCATGGTCACAGCTCCCATACCACCGGGAGGGGCGCCCCGGCACCGTCGGCGGAGTAGTCGTGGGCGACCTCCAGCAGCTCCGCCATCCGCGCCTGCCAGGCGATGTTGACGGGCAGTGACTCCAGGGCGGCCAGCATCGCCGGGTAGTCGTCGACGTCCAGCAGGTGGAACAGCTCGCCGCCGCTGCGCCAGATCGTCCACTCCCGCACGCCCGCGGCGCGGATGGCGGAGGTCAGTTCCGCGGGCACCTCGCGGTGCGCCGCCTCGTACGCGGCGATCCGGTCGGCGCGCACCCTCGTGTGCAGGGCGACCCTCACGAGGCCTCCTCGTCCGGTACCGGCACCCCGGCGCCGAGCAGGCCCTCGGCGCGCAGGTCTGACCAGAGCGGGGCCGGGACCGGGAGCCGCAGCATCGCGGCGGTGTCCCGCACCTCGTCCGCCGAGCGCAGCCCCACCAGCGTGCTCGCGACGGCGGGATGGGCGGCAGGGAAGCGCAGCGCCGCCGCGCGCAACGGCACACCGTGCCGGCCGGCCACGGCCTGCAGCCGCCGGGCCCGGGCGAGCACGGAGTCCGGCGCGGGGGCGTAGTCGTACGTGGCGCCCTCGCCCGGGTCGATCAGCAGCCCCGAGTTGAAGGCGCCGCCGACCACCACGCCGGCACCGCCGGCCGCCGCCAGGGGCAGCACCTCGGCGAGGCCCCCCTGCTCCAGCAGCGTGTAGCGGCCGGCCATCAGCACGACGTCGACATCGGTGTCGCGCAGGAAGCGGGCGAGCATGGCCGTCTGGTTCATGCCCGCGCCGATCGCGCCGACGACGCCCTCCGCGCGCAGCTTCTCCAGTGCCGGGTACGCCTGGCCGAAGGCCTCGTCGGCGTGCTCGTCCGGATCGTGGAGGTAGACCACGTCGACGCGGTCCAGGCCGAGGCGCTCCAGGCTGGCGTCGAGGCTGCGCCGTACGCCGTCGGCGCTGAAGTCCCACACCCGGCGCAGCGCGGCGGGCACGGCGAAGCCGTTGGCCAGGTCGTCCCCGCCCGGCCCGCCCGGCTCCAGCAGCCGCCCGACCTTGGTGGAGACGACGTACCCGGCTCGGGGCCGGTCGCGCAGCGCGGCGCCGAGCCGGCGCTCGGACAGGCCGAGCCCGTAGTGCGGCGCGGTGTCGAAGTAGCGGATGCCGGCGTCCCAGGCGGCGTCCACGGCCGCGAGGGCGGCGTCGTCGTCGACCGGGGTGAAGAGGTTGCCGATCGCGGCGGCGCCGAAACCCACTTCGGTGACGGCGACACCGCTGCGGCCCAGGGTGCTGTTGCGCATGGTGATCCCGGCCCTCACTTCCCGGCCGGGCGCAGCCGCAGGCCGGCCATGCCGCCATCCACGGCGAGCGCGGTGCCGGTGACGGAGGCCGCGGCCGGGCTCGCCAGATAGACGATGGCGGCGGCGACCTCGTCGGCGGTCACCAGACGGCCCATCGGCTGCCGGGCGTTGAGGGCTGCGCGCTCCGCCTCGGGGTCGTCCGCGGCGTCCAGCAGCCGGGCGACCCACGGGGTGTCGGCGGTGCCGGGGTTGACGCAGTTGACCCGGATGCCCTCGCGGACGTGGTCGGCGGCCATCGCCAGGGTCAGCGAGAGCACGGCGCCCTTGCTGGCGCTGTACAGGGCACGCTGCGGGAGCCCGGCGGTGGCGGCGATGGAGCAGGTGTTGACGATCGCGGGGTGGGCCGAGCGCCGCAGGTGGGGGAGGGCGGCACGGGTGGTGCGGACCATGCCGAGGACGTTGACGTCGAGGACGCGGTGCCACTGCTCGTCGGGGTTGTCCTCGACGGTGCCGGCCGCGCCGATGCCCGCGTTGTTGACGAGGATGTCGAGGCCGCCCAGTTCCTCCGCCGCCGCGCCGACGGCGGCGCGGGTGGAACCGTCGTCGCAGACGTCGGCCTTGAACGCCGACAGGTGCTCCGGCAAGCCGTCCGGCGCCAGGTCCAGTACGGCGACCCGGGCGCCGCGGGCGGACAGCAGCCGGGCCGTCGCCAGGCCGATGCCCGAGGCGCCACCGGTCACCAGTGCGCCGAGGCCCTCCAGATCGCGCAGACCCTCGCTCATGCCGTCCCACCTTCCTGCCGTGCCCGGTCGGCCACCCAGAACGTACCGTCGGGGTAGCGGAACGCGTCGATCGATTCCGGCCTCATCCGTGCGGAGAAACCGGGCGTCACCGGAGCGGCGTAGTGGCCACGGCGCATCACGACCGGGGTGACGAAGTGCTCGTGCAGGTGGTCCACGTACTCGATGACGCGGCCCTCGGTGGTGCCGGACAGCGCCACGTAGTCGAACATCGACAGGTGCTGCACCAGCTCGCACAGCCCGACCCCGCCCGCGTGCGGGCACACCGGCACGCCGAAGGCGGCGGCGAGCAGCAGGATGGCGAGGTTCTCGTTGACCCCGCCGACCCGCGCCGCGTCGATCTGCACCACGTCGATGGCGCCGGCCTGCAGCAGCTGCTTGAAGACGATGCGGTTCTGCACGTGCTCACCGGTGGCGACCCGGACCGGGGCGACGGCCTTGCGGATCGCGGCGTGGCCGAGGATGTCGTCGGGCGAGGTCGGCTCCTCGATCCAGTACGGGTCGAACTCGCCCAGCGTGGCGACCCATTCGATCGCCTCGCCGACGTTCCACCGCTGGTTGGCGTCGATCGCGATGCGGACGTCCGGGCCGACGGCGGCACGGGCCGCGCGCATGCGCCGCACGTCGTCCTCCAGGTCGGCGCCGACCTTCAGCTTGATCTGGGTGAAGCCGTCGGCCACGGCCTGCTCGGCGAGCCGGGTCAGCTTCTCGTCGGAGTAGCCGAGCCAGCCGGGTGAGGTGGTGTAGCCGGGGTAGCCCCGCTCCAGCAGCGCGGCCGTCCGTGCGGCGGCGCCCTGCCTGCCCTCGCGCAGCAGTTCCAGCGCGCGCTCGGGGGTGAGGGCGTCGGCGATGTAGCGGAAGTCGATCTGGGCGACCAGCCACTCCGGCTCGGCCTCGGCCAGCAGCCGCCACAGCGGCAGACCGCGCCGCTTGGCCGCCAGATCCCACACGGCGTTGACGACGGCCCCGATCGCCATGTGCATCACGCCCTTCTCGGGCCCGAGCCAGCGCAACTGGCTGTCCCCGGTCAGGTCGCGCACCACGGAGCCGGGGTCGGCGCACACCTCCTCGACCGGCCGGCCGACGAGATGGGGGCGGAGCGCCTCGATCGCCGCGACCTGGACGTCGTTGCCGCGTCCGATGGTGAAGACGAAGCCGTGCCCCTCGTGGCCGTCGTCGGCGTCGGTGCGCAGCACCACGTAGGCGGCGGAGTAGTCGGGGTCCGGATTCATCGCGTCCGAGCCGTCCAGCTCCCGTGAGGTGGGGAAGCGGATGTCGTGGGTGTCGATCGCGGTGATGCGGGCGGAGGTTGCGGACAAGTGGCTGCCTTTCACGCTCGGCCTGGCCAAGACATCGGAGGTCTCGCGCCACGGCGACTGTAGGCGCCAAGGGTGGGCCGTGGCAATCCATAGCTCGGATGTATCGTCGCATGAACGCGCTTCGATCGTGACCGCACAAGGGGTTGTCACGGCGACGGGACGGACTTACCTTCCTGTCGTCCGTGATACCTCGGATGAATCGCCCCGGCTCACCCGGACAGGGAATTCGGCGCGCGCTTCATCATCCTCGACGAACCCACCGCCCGGCTCGACGCCCGCGGCATCGCCCGGCTCTTCGACAAGCTCCGCGACCTGCAACGGCAGGGCGTGGCCTTCCTCTTCATCTCGCACCACCTGCAGGAGGTCTACGACCTGTGCACCGCGGTCACCGTCTACCGGGACGCGCGCCACATCGTCACCGCGCCGGTTGCGGAGCTGGACCACGACGCCCTGGTCGAGGCGATGACCGGGGAGAGCGCCGCCGCGCCCGCGGCCGGCGCACCGGCGGGCGGCCGTGCCGCGGCCGCCGGGGAGCCGCTGCTGGACGTGACCGGTCTGACCCTGCGCGGCGCCTACGAGGACGTCTCCCTGGCGGTCCGCCCCGGTGAGGTCGTCGGCCTCGCCGGGGCCACCGCCAGCGGGAACGTCCGGCTGGGGGAGACCGTCGCCGGGCTGCACCGCGCCGACGCCGGGCGGATCGCCGTGGCGGGCCGCGAGGTGCGCGCGTCCGGGGTTCCCGCCGCCCTGGCCGCGGGCGTGGGCCTGGTCCCCGAGGACCGGCACCACCAGGGCCTGGTCGGCACGCGCAGCGTGGCCGAGAACGCCACCCTCACCGTCACCGGCCAGCTCGGGCCGTTCGGCACCGTACTGCCCTCGCGCACCAGGGAGTTCGCCGAGCGCATGATCAAGGACCTGGACATCAGGACACCGGGCGCGGCCACCTCCGTCTCCGCGCTCTCGGGCGGCAACCAGCAGAAGGTCGTCGTCGCCCGCGCGCTGGCCACCGACCCCCACGTGCTGGTGGCCGTACGGCCCACCAACGGGGTGGACGTGCGGTCCAAGGAGTTCCTGCTGGGCAGGATCCGCAAGGTCGCGGACGACGGGCGGGCGGCGCTGGTCGTCTCCGACGAGCTGGACGACCTGAGGGCGTGCGACCGGGTCGTGACGATGTTCCACGGCCGCGTGGTCGCGGAGTTCGGCCGGGGCTGGCGGGACGAGGAACTGGTCGCCGCCATGGAGGGCGTGGCCGCCCGCCCCGGCGCGCGGGAGCGGGACACGGAACGGGGAGAGGAAGAGGAAGGGTAGCCATGTCCACCACCACAGACGTCACCGAGCCACCGGTGCCCGCCGCCGAGGCGCCCGCGGCCGGGACGCCGCGCCGGGTACCGGGCGGTCTCGCCCGCTTCCGCGAACTGTCCCTCGTCCCCGCGATCCTGGTGCTGGGCCTCATCGGCTTCATCGTCTCGCCGGCCTTCCTCACCTCCGACAACCTGATCGGCGTCGCCCAGCAGTCGACCGAGCTCAGCCTGCTGGTGCTCGCCGAGGCACTGATCCTCATCGCCGGCCGGATGGACCTGTCGCTGGAGTCCACCATCGGCGTCGCGCCCGTCATCGCCGTGTGGCTCGTGCTGCCCTCCGCGGGCGGCCGCTTCACAGGCCTGGAGCTGCTGCCGGTCTGGACTGCGATACCGCTGTGCCTGATGGTCGGCGCGGTCATCGGCGCCGTCAACGGCTTCCTCATCCTCAAGCTGCGGCTCAACGGCTTCATCGTCACCCTCGGCGCGCTCACCATGCTGCGCGGGCTGCAGATCGCCGTCTCCGAGGGCCGCTCCATCGTCGAACTGCCCGGCTCCTTCACCTACCTCGGCCACGCCTCCTGGGCCGGGGTCCCGGCCGCCATCTGGATCTGCGCCCTGCTCTTCGCTGTGGGCGGCTGCGCCCTCGCCTGGCTGCGGCACGGCAGGGCGCTGTACGCGATCGGCGGCAACCCCGAGGCCGCGCGCACCGCGGGCATCCGGGTGGACCGGATCACCTGGGCCGTGCTCATCGTGGGCGGAGTGCTCGCGGCCTTCGCGGGCGTGCTGTACAGCGGGCACTACGGCTCGATCTCGGCGGACCAGGGCAGCGGCTGGATCTTCCAGGTCTTCGCCGCGACCGTCATCGGCGGCGTCAGCCTCAACGGCGGCCGCGGCACGCTCTTCGGAGCGCTGACCGGTGTCCTGACCCTGCAACTCGTCGTCAATGTGATGACCCTGGCGGGCGTGCCCCCGCTGTGGAACCAGTTCCTCAACGGGGCGATCATCATCGTCGCCCTGATCATCTCCCGCTTCGCCTCGGGCGAGAAGCAGGAGTAGCGGGGGCTCCGGACGGGACCGGCGGGATCAGTAGTAGCCCTCGACGGGGACGCGGGCCTCGTCGTACAGGGCCGGCCCGTCCTGCGGCACGTGCGGGAAACCGGACTTCGCCGCGGGCGACTTGAGCCCGGTGAGCTGGTCGCCGGACAGGGCGTAGACGACACGGCCGAGCCCGGAGCGCTCGATGGCGCCCGCGCACATCCCGCAGGGCTGGCAGCTGGTGTACATGGCGGTGGCGGCCGCGGTGGCCGGATCGAGCTCCCGGGCCGCCCATCGCGCCAGTTTCAGCTCGGGGTGGGCGGTGATGTCCTCGTCGGTGAGGCAGCTGTTGCGGTCCTCGGCGAGCACGGTGCCGTCAGGCCCGGCGAGCAGCGAGCCGAAGGGCGGGTTGCCCGCCGCGCGGGCCTCCGCGGCCAGCGCGATCGCCCGGCGCAGCAGGCGGGTCGTGATGTCGTCGGTCATCGTCACTCCGTTCGTGAGCGGTGGGCGGCGACGGCGGCGAGCGCCTGCCACGCCACCTGGGGGCGCAGCGTCTCGCGGGGGTCGCCGTTGAAGGGGTCGAGGACGACGGTGTCCGCGCCGAGCGCGCGCAGTTCGCCGAGGTCGTCCGTGATCTGGTCGAGGGTGCCCTCACCGGCGAGCCGGTCAGGGCCGGTCACCATCGCCGGGGTGAGCCGCAGCGCGATGCGCGGCGCGAGGGCGGGTACGGGCCGTCCGTGCTCGCGCGCCCGCGCCGCGAGCCGGTCGACGGCCTCGCGCAGCCACGGCAGGGTGAAGCGCAGCGGATGCCACGCGTCGCCCAGCCGTACCGCCCGCCGCAGCGCCGCGTCGCTGTTGCCGCCGACCCAGACGGGAACGGGGCCGGCGGCGTAGTCCGCCTCGTCCTTCCAGGCCTCGCGCAGCGCCGTCAAATGTTCGTCCGTCAGGGCGCCGCGCCGCTCGTACGGGACCCCGAGCGCGGCGAACTCCTGCCGTGCCCAGCCCACCCCTACGCCCAGCACCAGGCGCCCGCCGCTGAGCCGGTCGAGGTTCGCGGCCATCCGGGCGGTCAGCAGCGGATGGCGGTACGGCAGGACCAGCACCGTCGTCCCCAGCAGGATCCGGTCGGTGACACCCGCCAGCCACGACAGAGTGGTGAAGGGCTCGTAGAAGGGCGCCGGGTACTGCTCGGCCACGTCCGGCGTCACCGCGACGTGGTCGGAGACCATCAGCAGGTCGAAGCCCAGACCCTCCACCGTCCGCGCCCAGTCGCGCAGCACGCCGGGGTCGGTTCCGGGCCCGAAATTCGGGACGTTCACACCGATTCGCACCCCGTCAGGCTATCCAGCCGCCCACCCGGGCCGGAAGGGATTCCTCCCGGCGTACACGGCGTCCGGCCGTGGATCCAGCGGTATCTTCGCCGTGTGGCCGAGAATCTCGACGCGACCGACTGGGCGATCCTCACCGAGCTCCAGCGCGACGCCCGTGTCCCCTTCACCGAACTGGCCCGCCGGGTCAGCCTCAGCGCCTCCGCGACCACCGAGCGGGTCCGCCGGCTGGAGACCCTGGGCGTCATCACGGGCTACCGGGCCGAGGTCGATCTCGCCAAGGCCGGTTTCCCCGTGCTGGCGGTCGTACGCCTGAAGTACCCCGGCAGCCGCCACGAGCCGCTGCACCGGCTGCTCGGCGAGCGCCCGGAGATCCTGGAGTGCCTGCGCACCACGGGGGAGGAGTGCTACGTGCTGAAGGTCGCCGCGGAGTCCATGGGGCACCTGGAGGAAGTCATGGACGAGCTGGCGCAGTTCGGGAGCGCGACGACCAGTGTGGTCTACCGGCAGACCTTGCCGTACCGGGGGCCGGGAGGCGCTCCGTCCGGCATGCTGTGAGTGTGGAGTCTGCGAAGGTCGTCGAAGAGCTGTGGCAGCGGATCCAGGCGCGGGACTGGGCGGGCGCCGGTGAGCTGATCGCCGAGGACGCCGTGGTGGAGTGGCCGGTGAGCGGCGAGCGCATCGTCGGCAGGGCCAACTTCCTCGCCGTCAACAGCGAGTATCCGCAGGGCTGGTCGGTCCGCGTGATCAGGGTCCTGGGCGACGGAGACGAGGCCGTGTCCGAGGTGGAGGTCCCCCATGTGGACCTCGGGCTCTTCCGCGCCGCGTCGTTCTGGACGGTCCGCGACGGACTGATCGTCCGCGGGCGCGAGTACTGGACCAGCCCGGGCGCCGATCCGCGCCCGCAGTGGCGCGCCCGCTACGTCGAGCCGATGTGACGGCGCCGGCCGCGACCCGGTGGCACCGGGCCGCGGCCGGAAGGGCGAGCGGGGTCAGCGGGCGGAGATGGCGGGATCGCTGGTGCTCGCGCGGCCGTTCTCCACGTGCGCGGCCAGGCGGCGTACGAAGCTGCCGTCGTGGTCGGCGGTGACGGTCAGGTCGTACCAGCCGTGGGTGCGCCCGGTCTCGACCACGTGCACCGCACGGGCGCCCGGGCGCAGCCGGTGGGAAGCCGGCTTGTGCTCGCCGTAGCCGTCCTTGACCGTGAGCGTGACGGTGGAGTCGCCGTCGTTGGTCAGGACCAGGCGCACGGTGCCGCTCCCGCCGTCGTGGCGGGCGCTGACCTCGGGCCCCGCGGCGGTGCCGCGGCCGGCGAGCCGGCGCAGGAAGCCGTTGGGGCCGTGCACGGTGACGTCGTAGGCGCCGTGCGCGCTCCCGGAGACGTCCCAGGTCCCGGAGAGCGAGTGCCCCGGCCCCACGGTGTACGTCCACGGGCCGGAGGCGTCCGTCGCGGAGGTGACCAGGAAGCCCGCGCCGGCCTCGCCGTGGGAGGCGAAGTCGATGCGCAGCGAACCCCCGGCGCCGACCCGGCCGTCGGCGGCGAGGTCGTACGGGACCGGCCGGGCGAGGCGCAGGCCGCGCTCCTGGCGGGGCAGCGAGCCCTTGGCGGGAGGGGTCGGCACGTAGTCGGGGTGCCGGTCGTTGTCCGGCGGAAGATAACCGCGGGTGTCCGGCAGGCGCGGGCTCTCGGTGTCCTTGTGCCGGAAGTCGAAGGCCGTGGTCAGGTCACCGCAGACGGCACGGCGCCAGGGGGAGATGTTGGGCTCGGCCACGCCGAAGCGGCGCTCCATGAAGCGGATGATCGACGTGTGGTCGAAGGTCTGCGAGCAGACGTAGCCGCCCTTGCTCCACGGTGAGACGACGAACATCGGGACGCGCTGGCCCAGACCGTACGGGCCCGCAGGGCGCCCGCTGTCGCCCGGGTACACGTCGCGGCCGACGTCGACGGTGGACTTGCCCTGCGCGGACGAGCCGGCCGGGAACGGCGGGACGACGTGGTCGAAGAAGCCGTCGTTCTCGTCGTAGGTGATGAACAGCGCGGTCCTGCTCCACACCTCGGGGTTGGAAGTGAGCGCGTCGAGGACCTGCGAGATGTACCAGGCGCCGTAGTTGGCGGGCCAGTTGGGATGCTCGGTGAAGGCCTCGGGGGCCACGACCCAGGAGACCTTCGGCAGCTTCCCGGCCTTGACGTCGGCGCGCAGGATGTCGAAGAAGTCCTCGCCCTTGCGGGCGTCGGTGCCGGTGCGGGCCTTGTCGTACAGCGGGTCGCCGGGCTTGGCGTCGCGGTACTGGTCGAAGTACAGCAGCGAGTTGTCGCCGTAGTTGCCCCGGTAGGCGTCCTCGATCCAGCCCCAGCCCCCGGCGGCGTCCAGGCCGTCGCCCACGTCCTGGTAGATCTTCCAGGAGACCCCGGCCTTCTCCAGGCGCTCCGGGTAGGTCGTCCAGGAGTAGCCCAGCTCGTCGTTGCCGAGGACCGGGCCGCCGCCCTTGCCGTCGTTGCCGGTGTGGCCCGTCCACATGTAGTAGCGGTTCGGGTCGGTGGAGCCCATGAAGGAGCAGTGGTAGGCGTCACAGACCGTGAAGGCGTCGGCGAGCGCGTAGTGGAACGGGATGTCCTCGCGGGTCAGGTGCGCCATCGTCGTGGCGGACTTGGCGGGGATCCACTGGTCGTACTTCCCCTTGTTGAAGGCGGCCTGGGTGTCCTTCCACCCGTGCGGCAGGTCCTCCAGGAACGCCAGGCCGAGGTCGTCGGCGTCCGGGCGGAAGGGGAGCACCTCCTTCGTGCCGTCCGACTGGTACCAGACCGGCCTGCCGCTCGGCAGCGTCACGGGGTGCGGGTCCCCGAAGCCCCTGACACCGCGCAGGGTGCCGAGGTAGTGGTCGAAGGAGCGGTTCTCCTGCATCAGGACGACGATGTGCTCGACGTCCTTGATGGAACCGGTGCTCCTGTGCGCAGGGATCTCCGCCGCGCGAGCGATGCTGGTGGACAGCGCGGTCAGGGCGGCGGTGCCGCCCGCCAGCTGCATGAACCGTCTGCGGTCGATGGCGTTCATGAGGGGCCTGTCTCCCGGAAGAACCGTGGGCCGTCGGGTGTGTGCGGCCGTCAGTGTTGCCAACTTGTCCGAACAAGTGGCGGCCGCTGTGCGAACCGTTCGGGAAACCTGCGCCAACCCGGTGCGGGGTCGGCGACGCCGCGACCAGGGCGTGGCCGCCGCTGGGGGCACGCAAGACGGGCGTGCACACTGAGCCCATGAACCGTCTCGAACGCTGGGAGCAACAGACCAGGGCGCCGCTGCTCGCACTGGCCGTGGTGTTCGGCGCGGCGTACGCCCTGCCGATCCTGGTGCCCGCCGCCCATCCGGCGCTCATCACCACCGCCCACTGGACGGAGCGCACCGTCTGGGCCCTGTTCGCCGGCGACTACGCGGTCCGTCTCGGGCTCAGCGAGCGGCGGTGGGAGTTCATCAAGCGCCAGCCGCTCAGCCTGGCGGTGGTCGTCCTCCCGCTGCTGCAGCCGTTGCGCCTGCTGCGGCTGGTGTCCGCGCTCTTCCTCGTCGGCCAGCGGGTGCGGATGGCGGCACAAGTGCGGCTGACGACGTATGTCGTCGGCGCCGTGCTGGGACTGCTGGCGTTCGGGTCGATCGCCGTGCTGGAGGCCGAGCGTCACTCCCCGCGCGGCAACATCCGCACCATCGGCGACGCATTGTGGTGGTCCTTCACGACCATGACGACGGTCGGGTACGGGGACCACGCGCCCACGACCGGCGTCGGCCGGCTCATCGCCGTCGGGCTGATGCTCTCGGGCATCGCCCTGCTCGGTGTGGTCACCGCCAACATCGCCGCCTGGTTCCTGGCCCGGTTCCAGGAGGACGAGGCGGAGAACCAGCGCATCCAGGAGGTCACCGAGGAACTGCTGGTGGAGATCCGCGAGCTGCGCCGCCAGGTGGCCGATCTCACCGAGGCGACGACCGGTGCCCGGTCCGCCGCCGCGCCCGAACGCGCCCTGGAATAGAGCATCCCGACGGGGTCGATCAAGGGCGCGCGGGAATGGGCAAGGTCACAGGTGTCGCCCCTGCTGCTCACCTGCTAACGGGCACTAACCTCTGAGCATGACGGTCCTGCCTGATGACGGGCTTTCTCTGGCCGCCGAATTCCCGGATGCGACCCATGAGCAGTGGCAGCGCCTCGTAGAGGGCGTCCTGCGCAAGGCGGGCAAGGACGTCTCGGGTCAGGCGGCGGAGGACGCACTGTCCACCACCCTCGAAGACGGGCTCACCACGCGCCCGCTGTACACCGCGCCCGACGCGCCCGACGCCTTCGGCGACCGCGTCGGCCTCCCCGGCTTCGCGCCCTTCACCCGGGGCGGCGCCCCGGCGGGCGGCGTCCTCGGCGGCTGGGACGTGCGCCAGCGCCACTCGCGGCCCGACCCGGCCGCCGCGAACGAGGCCGTGCTCGCCGACCTGGAGAACGGCGTCACCTCCCTCTGGCTCGTGCTGGGCGACGCCGGTCTGCCGGTGTCCGCCCTCGGCGCGGCCCTGAAGGGCGTCTACCTCGACCTCGCCCCCGTCGTGCTCGACGCCGGGGCGGACTTCGAGCCGGCCGCACAGGCGCTGCTCGCGCTCTACGAGGAGCGCGGCGTGTCCCGCGAGGCCGCCCGCGGCAGCCTCGGCGCCGACCCGCTCGGCCACGTCGCCCGTACCGGCGACGCGGACGCGCTCGCCGCGCACACCGCCGCGGCCGCGCGGCTCGCCCGCCGTGCGTACGAGGAGTACCCGGGGCTGCGGGCACTGGCCGTGGACGCCCTGCCGTACCACGAGGCGGGCGGCTCGGCCGCCCAGGAACTCGGCGCCTCCCTCGCCACCGGTGTGGCCTACCTGCGGGTGCTCACCGAGGCCGGACTGCCGGTCGACGCGGCCTGCGGGCAGCTGGAGTTCCGCTACGCCGCCACGGCCGACCAGTTCCTGACCATCGCCAAGCTGCGCGCCGCCCGCCGGCTGTGGGCCCGCGTCGCCGAGGTGTGCGGCGCGGGCGCGACGGCGGGGGCGCAGCGCCAGCACGTCGTCACCTCGCCGGTGATGATGACCCGCCGCGACCCGTGGGTGAACATGCTGCGCACCACCGTCGCGACGCTCGGCGCCGGTGTCGGCGGTGCCGACTCCGTCACGGTGCTGCCTTTCGACCACGCGCTCGGCCTGCCGGACGCCTTCGCGCGCCGCATCGCCCGCAACACCTCCACGATCCTGCTGGAGGAGTCGCATCTGGCCCGGGTCGTCGACCCGGCGGGCGGCTCCTGGTACGTGGAGCGGCTCACCGACGAGCTCGCCGAGGCCGCCTGGGCCTGGTTCCAGGAGCTGGAGCGGGCCGGCGGACAGGCCGCGGCACTCGCCTCCGGCCTGGTCGGCGAGCGCCTGGCCGCCACCTGGGAGCGCCGCACCCAGGCACTCGCCAAGCGCCGTGAGCCCATCACCGGCGTGAGCGAGTTCCCGCTGCTGTCCGAGACCCCGGTCGAGCGCGACCCGGCTCCGGCCGCCCCCGCCGGCGGCCTGCCGAAGGTCCGCCGCGACGAGGCGTACGAGACGCTGCGCGCCCGCTCGGACGTCCACCTCGCGGCGACCGGGTCCCGGCCGAAGGTCTTCATCGCAGCGCTCGGCCCCGCCGCCGCGCACACCGGCCGGGTGACCTTCGCCGCCAACCTGTTCCAGGCCGGCGGCATCGAGCCCGTCCACGACCCGGTGACCGTCGACGCCACGACCGTGGCCGCGGCCTTCGCCCGCAGCGGCGCGCAGGTGGCGTGCCTGTGCTCCAGCGACGCGCTGTACGAGGAGCAGGCGGGGCCCGTCGCCGCGGCGCTCAGGGCCGCGGGTGCGAGCCGGGTGTTCCTGGCCGGACGCCCCGGCGCGCACGAGCAGGCGTACACGGAGGCGGGCGTGGACGGGTTCGTCTTCGCGGGCGGCGACGCGGTCGCCGCCCTGACCTCCGTTCTCGACCGGATGGGAGTGGCGTGATGCGGATCCCGGACTTCTCGGAGATCGGGCTGGGAACCGGCGGCGGCGACGGCGCCGGCGAGGAGCAGTGGCGCGCGGCGGTCAAGGAGACCACCGGCCGCGGCGCCGAGGACCTGGTGTGGGAGACGCCCGAGGGCATCGGCGTCAAGCCGCTCTACACCGGCCGCGACCTGGAGGGCCTGGACTTCCTGGGCACCTACCCGGGCATCGCGCCCTACCTGCGCGGCCCCTACCCGACGATGTACGTCAACCAGCCCTGGACGATCCGCCAGTACGCGGGCTTCTCCACCGCCGAGGAGTCCAACGCCTTCTACCGGCGCAACCTGGCGGCCGGCCAGAAGGGCCTGTCGGTCGCCTTCGACCTGCCGACCCACCGCGGCTACGACAGCGACCACCCGCGCGTCACCGGCGACGTCGGCATGGCGGGCGTCGCCATCGACTCGATCTACGACATGCGGCAGCTCTTCGACGGCATCCCACTGGACCGGATGACGGTGTCGATGACGATGAACGGCGCCGTGCTGCCCGTGCTGGCGCTGTACATCGTGGCCGCGGAGGAACAGGGCGTACCGGCCGAGAAGCTCGCGGGGACCATTCAGAACGACATCCTCAAGGAGTTCATGGTCCGCAACACCTACATCTATCCGCCGAAGCCCTCGATGCGGATCATCTCCGACATCTTCGCGTACACCTCGCAGAAGATGCCGCGCTACAACTCCATCTCCATCTCCGGCTACCACATCCAGGAGGCCGGGGCCACGGCCGACCTGGAGCTGGCCTACACCCTCGCCGACGGCGTGGAGTACCTGCGCGCCGGTCTCGGCGCGGGCCTGGACGTGGACGCCTTCGCACCGCGGCTGTCGTTCTTCTGGGCGATCGGCATGAACTTCTTCATGGAGGTCGCCAAGCTGCGCGCGGCCCGTCTGCTGTGGGCGAAGCTGGTGAGGCAGTTCGAGCCGAAGAGCGTCAAGTCGCTCTCCCTGCGCACCCATTCGCAGACCTCCGGCTGGTCGCTGACCGCGCAGGACGTCTTCAACAACGTCACGCGCACCTGCGTGGAGGCGATGGCGGCCACCCAGGGCCACACCCAGTCGCTGCACACCAACGCCCTCGACGAGGCGCTGGCACTGCCCACGGACTTCTCCGCGCGCATCGCCCGCAACACCCAGCTGCTGCTGCAGCAGGAGTCCGGCACCACCCGGGTGATCGACCCGTGGGGCGGCTCCGCCTACGTCGAGAAGCTGACGTACGACCTGGCGCGGCGGGCCTGGCAGCACATCCAGGAGGTCGAGGCCGCGGGCGGCATGGCCCAGGCGATCGACGCGGGCATCCCCAAGATGCGCGTAGAGGAGGCCGCGGCCCGCACCCAGGCCCGCATCGACTCCGGCCGTCAGCCGGTCATCGGCGTCAACAAGTACCGCGTGGACAGCGACGAGCAGATCGAGGTCCTCAAGGTCGACAACTCCTCGGTGCGCGCCCAGCAGATCGCCAAGCTGCGCCGGCTGCGGGAGGAGCGCGACGAGGCCGCCTGCCAGGACGCGCTCGGCGCGCTGACCGCCGCCGCCGAGCGCGGCGCCGGGCAGGGCCTGGAGGGCAACCTCCTGGCGCTCGCGGTCGACGCGGCCCGCGCCAAGGCCACCGTCGGCGAGATCTCCGACGCGCTGGAGAAGGTGTACGGCCGGCACGCCGGGCAGATCCGCACGATCTCCGGGGTGTACCGCAACGAGGCAGGGGAGTCGCCGTCCGTGGACCGCACCCGAGCGCTGGTCGACCGCTTCGAGGAGGCCGAGGGCCGCCGCCCGCGCATCCTCGTCGCCAAGATGGGCCAGGACGGCCACGACCGCGGCCAGAAGGTCATCGCCACCGCCTTCGCCGACCTGGGCTTCACGGTGGACGTCGGACCGCTCTTCCAGACCCCCGCCGAGGTGGCCCGCCAGGCGGTGGAGGCCGACGTGCACATCGTCGGCGTCTCCTCGCTCGCGGCCGGCCACCTCACGCTGGTGCCGGCGCTGCGCGAGGAACTGGCGGCCGAGGGCCGGGAGGACATCATGATCGTGGTGGGCGGCGTCATCCCGCCGCAGGACGTCCCGGAACTGCTCCAGGCGGGCGCGGCCGCGGTCTTCCCGCCCGGCACGGTCATCCCCGACTCGGCGTACGACCTGGTCACGCGGCTCGCGGCCGCGCTCGGCCACGAACTGTGAGCCCATGCCGCCGACCATCGATCTCGACGCTTACGTCAAAGGTGTGCTGGAGGGCTCCCGGGCCTGGATCGCACGCGCCATCACCTTGGTGGAGTCCACGCGTGCCGATCACCGGGAGCTCGCCCAGCGGCTCCTGACCGAACTGCTGCCGCACGCGGGCAAGGCCCGCAGGATCGGCGTCAGCGGGGTGCCGGGGGTGGGCAAGTCCACCTTCATCGACGCCTTCGGCACCCTGCTCACCGGCCTCGGACACCGGGTCGCCGTGCTCGCCGTCGACCCGTCGTCCACACTCACCGGCGGCTCCATCCTGGGCGACAAGACCCGGATGGAGCGGCTGTCGGTGGACCGTGCCGCCTTCGTACGGCCGTCCCCGTCGGCCGGGACGCTCGGCGGCGTCGCCAAGGCGACCCGGGAGTCCATGGTCGTGGTGGAGGCCGCGGGCTACGACGTCGTGCTCGTGGAGACCGTGGGCGTCGGCCAGTCCGAGACCGCGGTCGCGGGCATGGTCGACAGCTTCCTGCTGCTCACGCTGGCCCGTACCGGCGACCAGCTCCAGGGCATCAAGAAAGGCGTGCTGGAGCTCGCCGACGTCATCACCGTCAACAAGGCCGACGGCCCGCACGAGCGCGACGCCCGCGCCGCCGCCCGGGAACTGTCCGGCGCCCTGCGGATGATGACCCCGGTGGACGCCGCCTGGACGCCGCCCGTGCTGACCTGCAGCGCCCGCGAGGGCACCGGCCTCGACACCCTCTGGGAGCGGCTGGAGCAGCACCGCACCCTGCTGGACTCCACGGGCCGGCTGGCGGCCAAGCGGCGCGACCAGCAGATGGAGTGGGCCTGGAGCATGGTCCGCGACGAGCTGCTGGGCCGGCTCCGCGACCATCCCGAGGTGCGCCGGCTGACCCCGGGGATCGAACAGCAGGTCCGTGAGGGCACGCTGACGCCCACCCTGGCCGCCGCGCGCATCCTCGACGCCTTCTCGGCCTGAGAGCCCCGGGATCAGGCCGCCCGCGCCTGGCCCCGGGGCACGGCGCACCGTCCGGACGACCACAGCGCCCCGGGCATGTTGCAGTCCGGACCGACCTGGTGGCGGTCGATGTAGGCGAACAGCCGCCGTGCCTCGGCCATGTGCGCCGCGCACGCGAACGAGCCGTGCCCGGGGAGCCACTGGATGTGCCACTGAGCGGGTGCTCCGCACGGTTCCGCCGCGCCGGTCGCGATGCGGCCGCACGGGGTCATTCCGTCGATGGGGATCGGGGTGAGCCGGGGCGTGATGGGATCGGCCATGGGGCAGGCCTCCTCTGCCGCGTGACGCGACGACACCTGTCTGCCTGTGGGGGGATCGAGCCGCTTCCGCGCACTCCATGTCGGTATGCCCCGTCGTGGGTGCCTGCGACGCCTGCGCGGAGGTCAGGAGTTGGTAACCGCTCCCCCTGTCGCCCCCGGCCGGCACCTTGCCGGTTCAGCGGGCGTACGCCGTCGGGGGGACGCCCACGGTCGCGGTGAAGTCCCGCACCAGGTGGGCCTGGTCGCTGTAGCCGAGCTCCGCCGCGAGGGCGGACCAGGCGACGGCCGTCCCGGACCCGGCGCGCTCCAGGGCCTCGTGGATGCGGTAGCGCAGGATGACCCACTTGGGGCTGACGCCGACGTACGCGGCGAACAGCCGCTGCAGGGAGCGGGCCGACATGCCCTCGGCGCGGGCGAAGTCCTCGACGCGCAGGATGGTGCGGTCGTGGCGGATGCGGTCGGCCAGGGCCACCGCGAGCTCCACCTGCGGGTCGGCCGCGGGGGCGAGCGACAGCAGGAAGGAGTCGAGGGCGGCCACCCGGGCTTCCTCGTCCTCCGGGCCCAGCACGGCGCGTGGTACGGCGTCGTGCCCGGGCAGCGCCTCGTCCAGCCGGACGCGGCGGCCTGTCCAGTGCGACACGGGCACGGCCGGCGCGAACGGCCGGAAGCCGCCGGGGCGGAACTGGATCCCGCACACCCGCCCGGCGGCCTCGAGCTTCTGCGTGAACAGCTCCAGCCCGATGCCCGCGAGCTCCCCGAAGTCCGGTGCGGTGCCGTGGCGCTGGAAGACGATGTTGACCGAGGGGTGCGGCACGACGTGGGACGCGTACGGCTCGGTGAGGTCCCAGTCGATCAGCCAGTAGTGCTCCAGGTACGGCCGCAGGGCCGGTGCGGGCGCCCGTCTCCGGAAGTGGACGCGCGCGAAGAGCTCCGGGGCGTCGACGATGCCCCGGGTGTCGCGTCGCGGGGTGTCCGGACTCCTCATGGAGGCGATCCTACGGGGCGCCCTGTCGCATTTCTTCAAGCCGCCGGAGCCGTCCCCGGCCTAGCGTCGGGCCCATGACGACAAGGACCGGTGAACTGCTCGCGACGGCCCGCGACCGGGCGCTGCCCCTGGTGCGGGCGCTGCCGGACGACGCCTTGGCCGCGCCGACGCCGTGCGCGGAGTACGACGTGCGGCAGCTGCTCAACCACCTCTTCCACGTGGTCGTCGGCTTCCAGGCCCTCGCGGCCCGTGAGGAGGCCGACTTCTCGGTCACCCCCGACCGCCTCGCCGAGTACGGCGACGGATGGCGCGCGCGCTTCGAGAAGGAGACCGCGCTGTTGGTCGAGGCCTGGGCGGTGCCGGGCGCCGACGAGGGCGTGGCCGGATCGATGAACCTGCCCGCCCGCACCGTCGGCGCCATGGCCCTGCTCGACCTGACCGTGCACGCCTGGGACCTGGCCCGCGCCGCCGGGCTGTCCTTCACGCCGGACGCGGACGTGGTGGCGGCCCTGGAGGAGCTGGTGGCCGGGATGGGTCCCACCGCCCGCAGGATGGGCTTCTTCGGGGAGCCGGTCCCGGTGCCCGCCGGGGCCTCCGCCTTCGAGGCGCTGCTGGCGGGCACCGGCCGCGATCCGCGGGGGCGCCATCCGGCGGAGTAGCGCGGAACACTTTTGCAACTGGTTGCACAATCCCTCTCGGGTGGTCTACAAAAGTCGCGACGACACCGCGCGCCGCCGCCCGAGGAGACCCCGCGATGAGCCCGTACCCGCACCTGCTGAGCCCGCTCGACCTCGGCTTCACCACCCTCCCGAACCGGGTGCTCATGGGCTCGATGCACATCGGGCTGGAGGAGGCCGAGCGCGGCTTCGAGCGGATGGCCGCCTTCTACGCCGCCCGGGCCCGGGGCGGCGTGGGCCTCATCGTCACCGGCGGCATCGCGCCCAACGACCGCGGCCGCCCCTACCCGGGCGGCGCCAGGATGACCACCGAGGCCGAGGCGGCGCAGCACACCGTCGTCACCGACGCGGTGCACCGCGCGGGCGGCCGCATCGCGATGCAGATCCTGCACTTCGGCCGGTACGCGTACCACCCGGACCTCGTGGCCCCGAGCGCGCTGCAGGCGCCGATCAGCCCGTACGTCCCGCACGCCCTCACCGACGACGAGGTCGAGCAGACCGTCGAGGACTTCGTGCGCGCCGCCGAACTGGCCCGGCGGGCCGGCTACGACGGTGTCGAGATCATGGGCTCCGAGGGCTACCTCGTCAACGAGTTCATCGCCGCCGCCACCAACCACCGCGAGGGCCGCTGGGGCGGCTCCTACGAGAACCGGACCCGCTTCCCGCTCGAGATCGTCCGCCGCACCCGAGAGCGGGTCGGCCCGGACTTCATCATCGTCTACCGGCTCTCCATGCTCGACCTGGTGCCCGGCGGCTCCTCCCTCGAAGAGGTCGTGCAGCTCGCCAAGGAGATCGAGGCGGCCGGTGCCACGATCATCAACACCGGCATCGGCTGGCACGAGGCGCGCATCCCCACCATCGCGACCTCCGTACCGCGCGCGGCGTACACCTGGGTGACGAAGAAGCTGATGGGCGCGGTCTCGGTGCCGCTGGTGACCAGCAACCGCATCAACACCCCCGAAGTGGCGGAGCGGTTGCTCGCCGACGGGTTCGCCGACATGGTGTCGATGGCCCGGCCGATGCTCGCCGATCCCGACTTCGTCGCCAAGGCCCGAGAGGACCGCGCGGACGCCATCAACACCTGCATCGGCTGCAACCAGGCCTGCCTCGACCACACCTTCAGCGGGCAGCTCACCTCCTGCCTGGTCAACCCGCGGGCCTGCAACGAGACCGAACTCGTCCTCCTCCCCACCCGCCTGCGCAAGCGCGTGGCCGTCGTCGGCGCCGGCCCCGCAGGACTGGCCTGCGCCGTCTCGGCGGCCGAACGCGGCCACTCCGTCACCCTCTTCGACGCCGCCGACCGCATCGGCGGGCAGCTGAACATCGCCCGCAAGGTGCCCGGCAAGGAGGAGTTCGACGAGACCCTGCGCTACTTCCGCACCCGCCTCGCCGAGGAGGGCGTGGAGCTGAGCCTGGGCACGCACGTCACGCCGGAGTCCCTGGTGGAGCGGGGCTTCGACGAGATCGTCCTGGCCACCGGCGTCACCCCGCGCACCCCGGAGATCCCCGGCGTGGACCACCCGAGCGTGCTGAGCTACCTCGACGTCCTGCGCGACGGCGCCCCGGTGGGGGAGCGGGTCGCCATCGTCGGCGCGGGCGGGATCGGTTTCGACGTCGCCGAGTTCCTCACCGACGGCGGCGAGGGCGCGAGCCAGGACGCGGAGACCTGGTTCCGCCAGTGGGGCGTCGACACGGACTACCGCGCGCCCGGCGGGCTGCGCGTCCCGGAGCGGCCGAAGTCCCCGCGCACCGTGCACCTGTTGCAGCGCAAGGCCACCAAGGTCGGCGCCGGACTCGGCAAGACCACCGGGTGGATCCACCGCACCGAGCTCAAGCACCGCGGCGTCACCATGGTCGCGGGCGCCGTCTACGAGCGCATCGACGACGAGGGGCTGCACATCACCGTGGACGGCGAGCCGCGGACGGTGCCCGTCGACACCGTCGTGCTGTGCGCCGGCCAGGAGCCCCGCCGCGAGCTGTACGAGGCGCTGCGCGCCGCCGGGCACTCGGTCCACCTCATCGGCGGCGCCGACGTCGCGGCCGAGCTGGACGCCAAGCGGGCCATCCGTCAGGGGACCGAACTGGCCGCGGCTCTGTGAGCCCGGCCCGTCCGTAGGATGCGGGCATGTCGCTGCCGCACGCCATCCTCACCGCCCTGCTGGAGAAACCCTCGTCGGGGCTGGAGCTGGCACGCCGTTTCGACCGCTCCATCCGCTACTTCTGGTCCGCGACGCACCAGCAGATCTACCGCGAACTGGGCCGGCTGGAGGAGGCGGGCCTGATCCGCGCCCTGCCCGCGGGCCGGCCCGCCCGGGGGCAGAAGAAGGAGTACGAGGTGCTGCCCGCGGGCCGGGCAGAGCTCACCGCCTGGGTCGCCGCCACCGAGGACCCCAAGCCCATCCGCGACCCGCTGCTGCTGCGGCTGCGCGCGGCGGCGGTGGTCGGGTCCCAGGGTCTCGCGGGCGAGCTGCGCCGCCATCTGGAGCTGCACGAGCGGCAGTTGGCGGAGTACACCGAGATCGAGCGGCGCGACTTCCCGCCGGGCAGCCGCGCCGACGAGGACCGGCTGCGGCATCTGGTGCTGCGGGCGGGCATCGAGCTGGAGACCTTCTGGGCGCAGTGGCTCGGAGAGGCGATCGCCGAGGCCGACTCCATGGAGCGGTCCTGACCGCCGCTGGTCAGTGGTCGGCGATGTCGTTGGCCGCGATGTAACCGAAGGTCATCGCCGGCCCGATCGTCGAGCCCGCCCCGGCGTAGTTCGGGGAAGGGTGAGCCCGCCACCGTGCCGGGCCCCGTGCCCGTCACCGCGTCCGGCGCAGGGCCAGCAGCGCCGCGTCGTCGCCGAGGCCGCCGCCGGTCCACGAGCGCAGGTCGGCGAGCACCCGGTCGAGCAGGGCGTCCGGGTCCTGCTCGGACATGCCGGGCAGGCGCTCGGTGAGCGGGTAGAAGCGGCCGTGCCGGTCACGGGCCTCCACGACCCCGTCGGTGAAGAAGAGCAGCAGGTCGTCGCGGAGGAACGGGATCGTCTGCGGCCGGTACCGGCCGCCGGTCAGCCCGAGCAGCCCCAGGGGCGGCGCCGGTGCCTCGGGCGTCAGCTCGCTCACCGCGTCGTCGTGCCGCAGCAGCGGCGCGGGATGGCCGCAATTGACGAGAACGGCCGCGCCGTCGGCCTCCGGCACGGTGAGCAGGAGGGCGGTGACGAAGTCCTCGCTGCCGCCGCGCCGGGTGAGCACGCCGTCCAGCCGGGCGGCCACCGCGTCCAGGCCCGGTTCTGTGCGGGCCGCCTCCCGGAAGGCGCCGAGCACGTCGGCGGCGGTCTCCACCGCGGTGAGCCCCTTGCCGCGGACGTCGCCCAGCAGGACCCGCACCCCGTACTCGGTCTCCACCACCTCGTACAGGTCGCCGCCGATCCGCGCCTCCGCCTCCGCCGCCACGTAGCGCACCGCCACGCGCAGCCGCCCGATCCGGGGCGGCGGCGGGCGCAGCAGGGCGCTCTGCGCCGCCTCGGCGACGCCGCGCACCTGGGCCAGCTCGCGCTCCCGCCCGGTGATCAGGACGACGGCACCGGTACTGGTGAAGGTCACGGCGAGCACGGTGATCGCGGAGGTCAGATGGATCAGCGCGGGGACCCCGTGGTTCGTCGCCGCGAGGACGAAGACCAGGCCGATCGCGATCACGCCGGCGGCCAGCGGCCCGCGGGCGCGTCGCGAGCGGGCGCCGGCCAGGACCGGGAGGGCGGCCAGCACGGGGGCCAGCGTGGTCCGGGGGCCGGTGGTCAGGTCCACGGCCACGCACCCGACGATCAGCAGGTAGGCCAGTGCCAGGAAGCATAGCGCCCCCCGGGACAGCGCGAGCGGAGGCGTCCGCGTGTGCTGCTGGGGGCCGCGGGCCATGGATGCCAGCCCTCCTGTCGCCGATGCCGGTCGCGCCTGTCCCCATCTTCGTCCGACCGCGCGGGGAACGGCGGGAATGGACGCGCGGCCCCTCGTGTTGTGGAGAGCGTCCGATGGAAATGAAAACCATTCTGGAAGCAGAAAGGACCTCGGCATGGCCCGCAGCGAGCAGCGCCCGGTGATCACGCTCCGGTCGACCGCCGGTACCGGCACGAGCTACGTGACCCGCAAGAACCGGCGCAACGACCCGGACCGCATGGTCCTCAGCAAGTACGACCCGGCCGTCGGCCGTCACGTGCCGTTCCGCGAGGAGCGCTGACCACGGCTGACGCCACCGTCCCCCGTCCCTTCCGCCGTCTGGAGCACACCGTGCAGCACACGATCCACCCCGCCTACCGTCCGGTCGTCTTCCGCGACCGCAGCGCGGACCACGCCTTCCTCACCCGCTCCACGATGACCAGCGAGAAGACCGTGGTCTGGGAGGACGGCAACACCTACCCGGTGGTCGACGTGGAGATCTCCTCCGCGAGCCACCCGTACTACACCGGCAACGCCCGCGTCCTGGACACCGCCGGACGCGTCGAGCGCTTCGAGCGCCGGTACGGGACCGGCGCCCACCGGCGCTGAGGCCCGCCGACGGCCGCGGCGCCGCTCAGGTCTTGCGGAACGTGTACGCGTCCTGGGCCGCCGCGGCCACCGCGTCCAGGTCGGCGCCCGCCGACGCGGTGACCACCGCGGCCACCGCGCCCTCGACGAAGGGCGCGTCGACCAGCCGGGTGCCCGGCGGCAGCTCGTCCTCGTCGGACAGCAGCGCCTTCACCGTCAGGACCGCGCTGCCCAGGTCGGCGAGGACGGCGACGCCCTCGCCCCGGTCCACGGAACGCGCGGCGGCGGCGATCTTCTCGGCGTCCGTGCCGAGCCCGCCGTCGGGCGTGCCGCCGGCCGCGGCCACCGGCACCTCGGCCCCGCCGCCGCTGAGGCCGGTCGCCAGACGGGCGACCGACTCCGCGACCGCGGCGCTGTGCGAGACCAGCACCACTCCCACGGTCATGCGCCGCCACCCTGTGCCGCGGTGGCGAGCACACCCACCAGGAGCGCCGAGGACGTCGCCCCGGGATCCTGGTGCCCGATGCTGCGCTCCCCGAGATAGCTCGCCCGCCCCTTGCGGGCCTGCATCGGCACCGTGGCCAGCGCGCCCTCGTCACCCGCGATCGCGGCTGCCGCCAGCGCCTCGGTGAGCCCCGCGCCCTTGTCGAGTGCGAACGACAGCGCCTCCACGGCCGGAACCAGCGCGTCCAGCATGGTCTTGTCGCCCTGTACCGCGCCGCCCAGCTGCGCCACCCCGTCGACACCCTCGCGCAGTGCCTGCGCGAACTGCTCGGGCGCCACCCGCTCGGCCTCGCCCAGGGCCTTGCCCGCCTTGCGCAGCAGCGTCCCGTACAACGGGCCGGAGGCCCCGCCGACCGTGCTGATCAGCTGCCGTCCGACCAGCACCAGCACGCCGCCCGGTGTGTCCGGCGGCTCCTTCTCCACCGCGGTGCGCGCCGCGATGAAGCCGCGCCGCATGTTCGCGCCGTGGTCGGCGTCCCCGATGGGGGAGTCCAGCTCCGTCAGCCGGTCCGCCTCACGCTCGATCACCGAGGCCGCGGCGGTGAGCCAGCGGCGGACGAAGGCCGTGTCGATCGCCTGGCCCGCTCCGGTGGACGATGCCTCGCTCATCTCTCCCGCTCCTTCTGCTCGCTCAGGCGCCCCAGCGCAGTCCCGGCGTGCTCACCGGCGCGTCCCACAGCCGCAGCAGCTCCTCGTCCGCCTGGCACAGCGACACCGACGCGCCCGCCATGTCCAGCGACGTCACGTAGTTGCCGACCAGTGTGCGGGCGACCGTCACGCCCCGCGCCTTGAGCACGCGGTGCACCTCGGCGTTGAACCCGTACAGCTCCAGCAGCGGCGTCGCGCCCATGCCGTTCACCAGCAGCAGCACCGGCCCGACCGGGCGGAAGTCGTCCAGGACCGCGTCGACGGCGACCTCAGCGATCTCGCCCGAGGTCATCATCGCCCGCCGCTCGCGGCCCGGCTCGCCGTGGATGCCGATGCCCAGTTCCAGTTCCCCGGCCGGCAGGTCGAACGTCGGGGCGCCCTTCGCCGGCGTGCTGACCGCGGTCAGCGCCACCCCGAAGCTGCGCGAGAGCTCGTTGACCCGCCTCGCGACCGCCTCCACCCGCTCCAGCGGCGCCCCTTCCTCCGCCAGCGCGCCCGCGATCTTCTCCACGAAGAGCGTGGCGCCGGTGCCGCGCCGTCCCGCCGTGTAGAGGCTGTCGGTCACGGCGACGTCGTCGTTGACCAGGACCTTGGCGACCATGATCCCCTCGTCCTGGGCCAGCTCGGCGGCCATGTCGAAGTTCAGCACGTCGCCTGTGTAGTTCTTCACGATGAACAGCACCCCGGACCCGCTGTCCACCGCCGCGGCGGCCCGCACCATCTGGTCCGGGACGGGGGAGGTGAACACCTCGCCCGGGCACGCCCCGTCGAGCATCCCGCGTCCGACGAACCCTCCGTGCAGCGGCTCGTGGCCCGACCCTCCGCCGGAGACCAGCCCGACCTTCCCGGCGACCGGAGCGTCCCGGCGCACGATCACCCGGTTCTCCACGTCCACGGTCAGCTCCGGATGCGCGGCCGCTAGCCCCCGCAGCGCGTCGGCCACCACGGTCTCCGGGACATTGATCAGCATCTTCATCGAACGGCTCCGTCCAAAGGCTGGGTCTGGCGGTGCTGCGCTGTGACATCAGCCTACGGATCCGCCGCGCTGTGGGCAGTCCCGGTGACGCACGAGTCTCGCGTGCGCCGTGCACGGGTTGCCGGGCCCGTCCGGATCGGTGCGCCGCATGCCGGCGCGGACCGCCGGAGGGGGTTCGGTGACCGGTCGGCACCACGGTCTTTCGTGGAAGGCGACTCCCATCCCCGTGAAGGATCGTTGAACGATCCCTACCGCTGGTGCGCGACGACCGCGACGATCTCGGAATACCGCCGGACGAGCTGCTTCTCGGCGTCGCCGAGGTAGGACGCCAGCAGCAGCTCCGCCTTCACCAGATCGGCCGTCTTCAGGGCGGAGAGGATCTCCCGGTTCCCGCTCAGGTACGGCTCGTGGAACTCCCGCGGATTGTCCATCGCGTGGAAGACCAGGCGCAGTTCGGCCAGGACACCCGTCATGAGCCCCGTCAGCCGGGCACTGCCCGCGAGGTCGACCACCGCCTGGTGGAAGTGGATGTCGGCCGTGCCGAGCTCGTGCCACTCCGCCCCGGCGGCGGCCCGCTCGCCCTCGGCGACGGCGTCCTCCGCCCCGGTCAGGTCGTACGGCGGTGCCCCGAGGTGCCGGACGACGGAGCACTCGATCAGGCGCCGCACCCGGTAGACGTCGACGACGTCCTCAACGGCCAGCACCCGGACGAAGACCCCGCGGTTGAGTTCGTGCACCAGCAGCTTCTCGTGCGTCAGCAGGCGGAACGCCTCGCGGAGGGTGTTGCGGGACACCCCCAGCGCCCCGGCGACGAGGTCCTCGGAGAGCTTGCTGCCCGGCGACAGATGGCCCTCGGAGATCCGGGTGCGGAGGATGTCGGCGACGCGGTCGGCGGTGCTGGAGCGTCCGAGCAGCGCGCGGTCGCCCGCGAGAACGGCCGGATCCACACCGGCTGCCATGGCCCCACCTCTTTCGCTCCACCCGGCACTCCGGGCCCGGGACTCCGGGCCAGTCAATCGAATGGCAGGGAACGAGACAACACAGATCTTGTCGGATTGTTCAACGAGACTCTACGGTGACCGATGTGGACGCAGCCCTTCTGACGCCTGTCCAGGCCGGGACGCGCTTCCGGGACGGCGCGTCCCGGCCCACCGCCGGCTGGTGCCCGGCGTACACCCAGGTCGACGTCATCACGGTCCCGGCCGGCCGGGCCGGGGAAGTGACGCTGTTCCGCCGGTGCAACCCGGTGCCCTGCCCGGTCCTCGACGTGACGGAGCCCGGCTCCTGGACCACGCCCCTCGCCCCCGGGGCCGATCCGCGGACCGACGTCCCCCGCTACCGCGTCTGGGCGGACGGGTGCCTGGCCGGCGAGACCACGGACGTCCGCGCCCACGGGCGTGACGGCCTCGTCACCTTCCTCATCGCCACGGGCTTCGCGCCTACGGGGTCGGCGCGCGGGGGCCGTTCGCGTACCGCGCCCCTGTGCACAAGGGGAACCCGGCGGCCCCGGGCATCGCCGCGCTCGGCGGCCCCGGCATCGGCGACCCGCTCGCCGTCGAACCGGGCGACACACCGGTCTTCCGGCCCTGCGCGGTCACCGTGCAGGCCGCGCTGATCGCCTCCCGGCCACCCGTCGCCAACACGCACGCGCCGGGGTGCATGTCCATCGCCGACGCGCAGGTCACCTCACCTCACCTCACCTCGCGTCGCCCGACCCGACACGATCCTCCAAGGAGTTCGAGCCATACCCATGACAGACCTCGTGATCGATCTCAACGCGGACCTCGGGGAGGGCTACGGACGGTGGGTCCTCACCGACGACGAGGCCCTGCTCTCCGTCGTGACGAGCGCCAACGTCGCCTGCGGCTTCCACGCGGGCGACCCCGGCATCATGCGCCGGGTGTGCGACACCGCGGCCGAGCGCGGGGTGCGGATCGGCGCCCAGGTCTCCTACCGGGACCTGGCCGGGTTCGGGCGCCGGGCGATGGACGTGCCCGCCGGTGAACTGGCCGACGAGATCACGTACCAGATCGGCGCGCTCGAGGTCTTCGCCCGCGCCGCCGGGGCCCAGGTGGCGTACGTCAAACCGCACGGGGCCCTCTACAACAAGGTCGTCGTCGACGACGAGCAGGCCGCCGCCGTGGCCGCGGGCACCCGGCTGGCCGATCCGTCGCTGCCGGTGCTCTGCCTCCCCGGCTCGGCCATGGAGCGCGCGGCCCGGCGGGCCGGGCTCGACGTGGTGGGGGAGGCCTTCGCCGACCGCGCCTACACCGCCGCCGGGACGCTCGTCCCGCGGGGCGCCTCGGGCGCGCTCATCGCCGATCCCCACGAGGTCACCCGGCAGGCGGTGGCCCTCGCCCGCGACGGCCTCACGACCGCCCTGACGGGCGAGCGGGTGACGGTACGGGCCAGGTCGCTGTGCCTGCACGGCGACTCCCCGGGCGCGGTGGCCACGGCGCTGCGGGTGCGGGCCGCGCTGGAGGACGCCGGCGTGCGGCTGGAGGCGTTCGCGTGAGGGTGCTCGCGGTCGGGGAGGACTCCCTTCTCGTCGATCTGGCGACCCCCGAGGAGGCGCAGGCCTGGCACGCCGAACTCCTGCGCCGCCGCGGGGACGGCGCCCTCGGCCCGGTACGCGAGATCGTCCCCGGGGAGCGGACCGTGCTGCTCTACGGGGTGCCGGACGTCGCCCTGCTCCGCGCGGAGCTGCGCGGATGGACGGTCACGGCCCGGGCGGCGCGGACCGGTCCGCTGGTGGAGATCCCCGTCCGCTACGACGGCCCCGACCTGGGGGTGGTCGCCGAGCGGTGGGGCGTGGGCGAGGAGGACGTGGCCCGGGTGCACAGCGGATCCGAACACCGTGTCGCCTTCTGCGGGTTCGCCCCGGGCTTCGCCTACATGACCGGCCTCGGCGAGCGCTACGCCGTGCCGCGCCGGGCGGAGCCGCGCACCTCCGTCCCCGCCGGCTCCGTGGCCGTCGCCGGCCACTACACCGGCGTCTACCCGCGCTGTTCACCGGGCGGCTGGCAGCTGATCGGCACCACGTCCGTCCGCCTGTGGGACCTGGAACGCGAGCCGGCCGCGCTGCTCGCGCCCGGCGCCCGGGTGCGCTTCGTACCCGAGCGCGCGGGGGCGGGCGCATGAGCGAGGGCAGGCTGGAGGTCGTCAGGGCCGGTGCGCTGACCACCGTTCAGGACCTCGGACGGTACGGCCACGCCGCCCTCGGTGTCGCGCGTTCCGGGGCCCTGGACCAGCCGGCCCACCGGCTGGCCAACCGCATGGTGGGCAACCCCGTCGCCGCCGCGACCCTGGAGACCACGCTGACCGGGGTGACCGTGCGCGTCACCCGCCCGGCCGTCGCCGCGGTCACCGGCGCCCCGGCACCGGTCCTGCTGGACGGCCGCCCCGCCCCCTGGGGCACCCCCGTCCGGCTGGCCGCCGGGGCGGTGCTCGAAGTCGGGCCCGCCACGCGGGGCGTGCGCAGCTACCTGGCGATCGGCGGCGGTGTCGCCGTACCGCCGGTGCTCGGCAGCCGCTCCACCGACCTGCTGTCGGGGCTGGGGCCGGCGCCCCTGAAGGACGGCGACGTCCTGCCACTGGGCCCGCGGCCCGCGCTCCCCGTCCACGCCGACCTTGCGCCGCACGCCGGACCGCCCGGGGAGCTCGTCCTCCCGCTGCGGCTCGGGCCGCGCGACGACTGGTTCACCGCCGCCGCCGTACGCACCCTCGCGGCGGGCCGCTTCTCGGTGTCCGACCGGAGCAACCGCATCGCGCTGCGGATGAGGGGACCGGCCCTGGAACGGTCCGTCCACCGGGAACTGCCCAGCGAGGGCATGGTCGTGGGCGCGGTACAGGTGCCGCCCGACGGACGGCCGGTCGTCTTCCTCGCCGACTCGCCCACCACCGGCGGCTATCCGGTCATCGGGGTCGTCCCCGAGCGCGGCCTGGCCGCCGCCGCGCAGGCCGTCCCCGGGCTCCCGGTCCGCTTCCACCCGCAAGGCTGAAGCCGGTCACGGCCCTTCCAGATTTCTGCAACGCGTTCTAATCTTTGCGCCGTCGTCGCTCAGGGACGCGACCGGACCTCTGGAGGGGCCGTGCACCTGGACCACACACCGGAGCAGCAGCGGCTGCGCGCCGAACTCAGGTCGTACTTCGCCGGACTGGTGCCCGACAACGCCTACGCCCGCCACTTCGACCGGGCCGCAGCCAAGCGCTTCTACCGCGACACCATCCGGCGCCTCGGCGGCGACGGCTGGCTCGGCGTCGGCTGGCCGGAGGAGTACGGCGGCCGCGGCATGACCCCCATGGAGCAGTTCATCTTCTTCGACGAGGCAGCCCAGGCCGGCGTCCCGCTGCCGCTGATGGCGCTCAACACCGTCGGCCCCACGATCATGCAGTTCGGCACCGAGGAGCAGAAGGCGTACTTCCTGCCGCGCATCCTCTCCGGCGAGATCGACTTCGCCATCGGCTACTCCGAGCCGGACGCCGGCACCGACCTGGCCGCGCTGCGGACCCGCGCCGTACGGGACGGCGACGAGACCACCGGCCACTACACGGTCAACGGCCAGAAGATCTGGACCACCAACGGCGACACCGCGGACTGGGTCTGGCTCGCCGTCCGTACCGATCCCGACGCCCCGCCCCACAAGGGCATCTCCATCCTCCTGGTACCGACCACCGCCCCCGGGTACTCCTGCACGATCATCAACACCCTCGCCTCCCACGACACCACCGCGAGCTACTACGAGGACATCCGCGTCCCCGCCGACCGCCGGGTCGGCGAGGAGAACCACGGCTGGCGGCTGATCACCACGCAGCTCAACCACGAGCGCGTCACCCTCGCCGCCCACGGCACCATGGCGATCCGCGCCTTCCACGACGTGCGCCGCTGGGCCGCCGACACCAAACTGGCCGACGGCCGCCGCGTCATCGACCTCGCCTGGGTCCGCGGCCGCCTCGCCCGCGCCCACGTCCGCCTCGACGCGATGAAGCTGCTCAACTGGCAGATGGTCGACGCCCTCCAGCGCGGCACCCTCACCCCGCACGACGCCTCCGCCGTCAAGGTCTACGGCTCCGAGGCCCGCCGCGACGCGTACGCCTGGCTCATGGAGATCACCGCGGCCGCCGGCGCGATGAAGGAGGGATCGGCGGGCGCCGTCCTGCACGGGGAGCTGGAGCGCGGCTACCGCAGCGCGGTCATCTTCACCTTCGGCGGCGGCAACAACGAGATCCAGCGCGAGATCATCTCCTGGATCGGGCTGGGGATGCCGCGGGTGCGGAGGTAGGGCACGAAGCGGGCGCGGCCGGGAGTCCCGGTGGCGAGCAGCGCGGGTCCCCAGGCCGGGGCGGGCCCTCGCCGATCTTGAACAGTTCGCCGGCACCCACCTCGCCGCGGTGACCGAGGCCGGCGGCACGCTGCTCGGCTACGCCACGATGGAGGACGTCCTCGAGGAGCCCGTCGGCCCAGACCCGCCGCTGGAGGAGGCCGTCTGAGCAGCCCGGACGGCGGCGTCCCGGGCCGCTGTGTCAGGGGCGCAGCAGCGCCTTGACGGCGCGGCGTCCGTCCATGGCGCGGTAACCCTCCGCGGCCCGGTCCGGCGGTTGGGTCAGGTCGAAGACCCTGCCGGGGGTGGGTCTCGTGGGGCGGCGCCGGCCACCGGACCGCCCCCGGGGCCGCGAGCCGACTCAGCGGCGCCGCGGCACGGCCAGCGGGCCCCGGCGCCCGGCCGCCCACACGGCGAGCGCGAAGCAGCTGAGCACCATGCCGGCGATCGCCACGGCCGTCCAGCCGCCGGCGGCCCAGAGCAGGGAGGCGACGGCGGAACCGATGGCGCCGCCCACGAAGTTGCACGTCATGTAGGCCGTGTTGAGCCGGCTGCGGGCCTGGTGGGAGACGGTGAACATGCGCGCCTGGTTGAGCAGGTTCACCGCCTGGACGGCGACGTCGAAAAGGACGATCACGACGACGACCAGCACGGCGGAGTGCCCCGCGAACGCCGCGAGGACGAAGGCAACGAGTGACAGCGCCCATGCCGCGCCCGTCGCGGGGACCGACCAGCCCCGGTCGTGCAGGCGGCCCGCGCGCTGGGCGGCGACGGCCCCGGCCACCCCGGCGAGCCCGAACAGCCCTATGACGGAGACCGGGTAGCCGAACGGCGGCGCGCTCAGCAGGAAGGTCAGCGACGTCCAGAACATCATGAACGCGGCGAACCCGGTCGCGCCGAGGACCAGCGTCCAGCGGACCGTGCGCTCGCGCCGGACCGCCGTTGCGACGGAGGCGATGAGCACGGGGTAGGCCATGCGCGTCTTCGGCGTGAGCGGCGGGATCGCCCGGTACAGCAGGAAGGCGAGGACGACGGCGGCGCCCGCCGCGACGACGTAGATCGTGCGCCATCCGGACGCCTGCGCGACGAGCCCGCTGATGGTCCTCGACGCCAGGATGCCGGTGAGGATCCCGGAGACGACGGTGCCGACCACGCGGCCCCGGTCTGCTTCGCCGGCGAGGTCGCCCGCGAGGGGGGTGAGGAGCTGCCCGGTCACGGTCGTCACGCCGAGCAGCGCGATCGAGACGAGGAGCACACCGAACGAGGGCGCCAGCGCGCACGCGACCAGGGCGGCGGCGGCGCAGAGCAGCATCACCGGGATGAGACGGCGCCGGTCGAGGACGTCGCCGAGCGGCACGATGAACAGGATGCCGGCCGCGTAGCCGAGCTGGGTGGCGGTGACCAGCCAGCCCGCGGTCGCGGCGGACGCGTGGAGGTCCGCGGCGATGAAGTCCAGGAGCGGCTGCGCCCAGTAGAGGTTGGCGACCGCCATACCGCCGGCCACGGAGAAGAGGAACGTCAGCCCGCGGGTCATGACACGTGACCGTGCGGCGGCGGGGCCTCCCGCGGTGCGGGACTCCTGTGTTGCCGGCGGCGGCCGGTCCGGTGTGGCCACGGGCGCTTCTCCGTTGTCGGGTTCCGCGGCGGTGCGGGCGGCGTGGGCCCGGTTCGGGGCGGTCGATGGCCGGCCCCGGCCGTTCCCGCGCGAGGAGGATGCTCGTTCGCGACGGCTGCGGCGGGGGAGGATTCCCTCCCGCCCGCGCCCGGTCGCGCTGCCCTCCTCTTTGGTCCAATGCTCGGCGCGCGTCCCGACATTCCCCCTGAGGGGAAGGTGCGCCGTGGCCGAGAGGGAGCCGCCGGACAGGACGTTCGCGGCAACCCGCCTAAAATGGGAGGAGTCCATACTCCGGCCTGTCGCCCGGAGCGGATGCCGGTGTCCCAGCCGACAGGCGCCGCAAGGCGTGCCCCGCATGCCGGGCGACGCGGCTCCCACCGCGGGAGGACACCATGTCCCTGGCTACGCGTCCTGGCACCCGGATTCGCACGGCGGGGCACACCGAGACCCCACCGGCCGACATCCGCGACTCGCTGTTCACCGCGCCCCTGCTGCTGATCGGCGGATGGCTGTTCGCGGCGGGCTGGGCGCTCGCGTATCCCGACACGCCCATCGGCAACAACGTGCGTCTTGTCGACCTCGTCTTCTCGATCGTGATCATCCTCAATGCCCTCGCGCGCGTGGCGCGCACCCGTGGCCCGGGCAGTGACGTCATCACCATCGTGTGCGGGGCCTGCCTGGTCGCCGCGCCCTTCGTCTTCGGCTACTACGACGACCCGGGGGCCGGTCTGGCACCCCTGAACCAGATCGTGACGGGGGTGGGCCTGATCGTCCTCGGCGCCGTCAGCCTGGCGCTGATCGAGCGGCGGCGGACCCACCCACCGGGTGACGCGGCGCCCGCCCGCTGACCGCGCCGCAGGGGCACGCCCGCCGCGGGGCAGACTCGGCGGGCGACGCGGTCCTATGCTCGGCGCTGCGGGCACCACGCCTGGTCGCAGCCCCGGTTACGGGCGGCGGGGGCCGGCCGTGGTCGCACGGCGACAGGAGGCTGCGATGCGCGATGCCGACCCCGGGCTCTTCGGGCCCGCCTCGGTCACCTGGCAGATGCACGGCGACCCCATGATGTGGGTCGCCGGCGTACGGGCGCTGTACCTGCAGGCGCTGCACCCGCGCGCCGTGCGCGGCGTCACCCAGAACTCCGACTTCCGCGAGGACGCCTGGGGCCGTCTGCTGCGCACCGCGGACTTCGTCGGCACGATCACCTACGGCACCACGCTGGAGGCCGAGCGGGCCGGTGCCAAGGTGCGCGGCATCCACCGCCGGCTGTCCGCGACGGACCCCGGCAGCGGTGAGTGCTTCCCCGTCGACGATCCCGAGCTGCTGCTCTGGGTGCACTGCGCCGAGATCGACTCCTACCTGGAGGTCGCCCGCCGCTCCGGCTTCCCGCTGACCGACGCGCAGGCCGACGCGTATGTCGACGAGCAGCGCGAGGCCGCTCGGCTGGTGGGCCTGGACCCGGCGGAGGTCCCCGGCGACACCGGGTCGCTGGCCGCGTACTTCGAGAAGGTCAGGCCCGCGCTGGCCGCCACACCGGAGGCGCTGGAGGTCTTCACCTTCCTGCAGGGGCCGCCCGTGCCGCGGGCGCTGCTCCCGCTGCGGTTCGCGGTGTGGGGCCGGGCCACGGCTCTCGCCTACGCCGCGCTGCCGCCCTTCGCCCACGAGTTGTACGGCCGGCCCGCCCCGGCCGTGCCCGTCACCGGGCGGAGGCTGCGCGGCATGGGCCGGCTGCTGCGCGCGATCCCCTGCTACGTGCGCTGGCAGCTGCCGCCCGGGCACATCCTCAAGGCCGTCGGACGGCTCGGCCCCGGTACGCACCCGTCCGCCTACCGGCTGCGCGAGCAGGCGCGCTCCCGTCGGTGACGCCGGGAACCGCCGGGTCCCCAAGCACGCGTCCCGCGGCCATACTGGGGGCGGGGAGAGACAGACGACCGGGGGCGGCGTGCACCATGACGGCGGGTCAGTACGACGGGGGAGCACTGCTGTGCGAGCGGTACCGGCTGCGGGAGCGGATCGGGCGCGGCGGCATGGGCGAGGTGTGGAAGGCGCTGGACGAGTCGCTGGGCCGTGAGGTCGCGGTCAAGTGCCTCAAGCCGACGAGTCCTTCGCTGGACCCGTCCGTCCACCGCGTGCTGCGGGAGCGGTTCCGCCGGGAGGCGCGCGTCGCGGCGGCGCTCCAGCACCGCGGCATCACCGTGGTCCACGACTTCGGCGAGAGCGAGGGTGTGCTCTTCCTCGTCATGGAGCTGCTCGAGGGCCGCAATCTGCGGCAGCTGCTCGGCGACAACGAGGGCCGGCCGCTGCCGCTGCCCGACGTCACCGACATCGCCGTGCAGACAGCGGCGGCCCTCGCGTACACCCACGCCCGGGGCATCGTGCACCGCGACCTGAAACCGGCCAACGTCATGCGGCTCACCGACGGCGACGTGAAGATCTGCGACTTCGGCATCGCCCGCCTCGGCCACGACATCGGCTTCACCTCGCGGCTCACCGGCACCGGGGTCGCCATGGGCACGCCGCACTACATGTCGCCGGAGCAGATCGGCGGCGAGGACGAGGTCGACCACCGCAGCGACCTCTACTCGCTCGGCTGCGTGCTGTACGAGATCGCCACCGGCGCCCCGCCCTTCGACCTCGACGACACCTGGGCGGTCCTCGTCGGCCATCGCGACACCCCGCCCCGCCCGCCGCGCGAGCACCGGCCCGACCTGCCGGCGGAACTGGAGCAGCTCGTCCTCGACCTCCTCGCCAAGAGCCCCGAGAACCGCCCGCAGAGCGCCGCCGACGTCGCCGGCCGGCTCAAGACGCTCCAGGACGGCGGCACCCGTGCCGAGCCCGGACTGCCCGCGTGGGCGCGGCGCCTGGAGCTGGCGTCGGGCGCGCCCAGCGTGCACGGCGCCGGGGCCCTGGCGAACCGGCACACCGCGGCCGTCGGGCTCGCCCGGCTCGGCCGCTGGTCCGAGGCCGAGCGCTCGCATCGCGCCGTCGCCGAGGAGCGGGCACGGTTGCTGGGCGCGGCCCATCCCGACACCCTGGCCAGCCGCTACGAGCTGGCCCTCTGCCTCAGCCGCGGCGGCCGCCACGCCGAGGCGCTGCGGGCGTACGAGGAGGTGGCGGCGGTGCGGGCGAAGGGGCTGGGCGCCGACCACCCCGACACGCTCGCGGCCCGCCAGGAGGCCGCGTACGCCCTCGGCCGGCTGAGCCGCCACGAGGAGGCCCGCCAGGGGTACGCCGCCGTGCTCGCCGCCCGTGAGCGGCGGCAGGGCCCCGACCACCCCGACACCCTGCACTGCCGCCACAACCTCGCCGTCACGCTCGGGCGGCTCGGCCGTACGCAGGAGGCGTACGCCCTGGCGGCCCAGGTCGCGGAGGCCCGCACCCGCGTCCTGGGCCCCGCCCACGCCGACACGCTCACCACCCGCTGCGAGGCCGGCCACCTCCTCGGGCTCCTCGACCGCTGGCCTGAGGCCCGTGCCACCTACGCCCACGTCGCCGCCGTCCGGACGGGGCTTCTCGGGGCCGACCACCCCGACACGCTCGCCGCCCGCCACGAACTGGGCATCTGCCTGGGGCGGATGGGCCTCGGCGCCGAGGCCCACGAGCTCTACACCGACCTCGTCGCCGTCCGCACCCGCGTCTCGGGCCCCGCCCACCCCGACACCCTCCGCGCCCGGCACGGCCTCGGCGTCAACCTCGGGCGGCTCGGCCGCTGGCGGGAGGCCCTGGCCGAGGCCCGCGACGTCGCGGCGGTGCGCACCGGGGTCCTCGGCGCCGACCACCCGGACACCCTGGTCAGCCGCCGCGAGATCGCCGTCGCCCTGGGATGGCTGGGCGACTGGCGCGAGGCCCTCGCCCTCCACGGCGCGGTCGCGGAGGCCCGGGAGCGCGTCCTCGGCCCGGACCACCCGGACACGGCGGCCAGCCGGGAGGACTGCGCGCGCTGCCGGGAGCACCTGGGCCTGCCGGGCCGACCTGGCGGGGGATAGCGTGCGGCCATGGCCGGGCACTCGTACGACCCGTCGCGGATCGTCCTCCTGGAGTTCGACGCCGCTGTGCGTGCGCGGCCGGGGATGTACTTCCGTCACGGGCGGGGCGATCGGAGACTGCCGACCTCGGTGCTGTGCGCCGTCACGGGACATGTGCTGCACCCGGCGACGGCGGTGGCCGCGGTGCACTCCCTGAGCGCGCTCGTCGAGATCACCGGTGACCTCGCCTTCACGGTGACCTTCGACGAGCCGCACTCCTGGGAGGGGCACGAGGGGCTCGCCACAGGCCACTTCGGAGCCCTGCCCGGCCCCGAGTGGCTCTACCCGGCCGCCGCCGCGGCGCTGAGCACGCGCGCGGTGGCGGAGGTGTGGCGCGGCGGCCGCGGCTTCCGGCAGGAACTGCGGGGGATCCGGCCCTGCTCGGTGCCGCGGGAGTATGCCGCGCCCGCCGGGAGCGGGACCCGGTGGGAATTCGTCCTGGACGCGGACTACTTCGGCCAGGATGCCTCCCTCGCCGCGGAGCCCGGCCGGCTCGATCCGTGCGGACCGGACTGCGCCGAGCCCGCGGGGCCCGGGTACGTCCTCGTGCGGGACCTGCGCGACGGCGGCCGTGAGGCGAGGTTCCCTAAAATCTGACGCTACATCAGAAAATCTCTTCCCCCGGCCGGTCCGCTCGGGCATCCTGCCCCCATGGAGACGGAGCTGAGCAAGAGGCTGGGCATCGAGCACGCCATCTTCGGCTTCACGCCGTTCCCGGCCGTCGCGGCCGCGATCAGCCGGGCGGGGGGCATGGGCGTCCTCGGGGCCGTGCGCTACACCGCGCCCGACGAACTGGCCCGGAGCCTGGAGTGGATGGAGGCGCACACCGACGGCCGCCCCTACGGGCTGGACGTCGTCATGCCGGCCAAGAAGGTCGAGGGCGTCACCGAGGCGGACGTCGAGGCGATGATCCCCGAGGGGCACCGCCAGTACGTCCGGGAGGTGCTGGCCAAGCACGGCGTGCCCGAGCTGGAGCCGGGGGAGGCCTCGGGCTGGCGGATCACGGGCTGGATGGAGCAGGTGGCCCGCTCGCAACTGGACGTCGCCTTCGACTTCCCGATCGGGCTGCTCGCCAACGCCCTGGGCTCGCCCCCCGCCGACGTCGTACGACGCGCCCACGACCGGGGCGTCCCCGTCGCCGCCCTCGCGGGCAGCGCCCGGCACGCCCGCCACCACCAGGAGGCGGGCATCGACATCGTGGTCGCGCAGGGCTACGAGGCCGGCGGGCACACCGGCGAGATCGCCGGGATGGTGCTCGTGCCCGAGGTCGTCAGCGCCGTCGACCCGCTGCCCGTGCTCGCCGCAGGCGGCATCGGCACCGGCGAGCAGGTGGCCGCGGGGCTGGCGCTGGGCGCCCAGGGCGTCTGGCTGGGTTCGGTCTGGCTGACCACCACGGAGGCCGAACTCCCCTCCTCCGCCCTGGTCCGCAAGCTGCTCGCGGCGGGCTCCGGCGACACCGTCCGCTCGCGCGCCCTGACCGGCAAGCCGGCCCGCCAGCTGCGCACCGAGTGGACCGACGCCTGGGACGACCCGGCCGGGCCCGGAGCACTGCCGATGCCCCTGCAGGGCCTGCTGGTCGCCGACGCGATCACCCGGATCCAGACGTACGAGGTCGAGCCGCTGCTGGGCACCCCGGTCGGCCAGATCGTCGGCCAGATGCGCGAACTGCGCAGCGTCCAGGCGGTCTTCGATGATCTGACCCGCGGCTTCGAGCGGGCCGTGGACCGCATGAACCGCATCGCCGGACGCGCGTGAGGAGGCGGCACCGATGACATCGACCACGCCGAGTGCCCCGAACGGATTCTGGGCCCAGGCCGCCGCCGACCCGGAACGGATCGTGCTCACCGCCCCCGACGGCGACCAATGGAGCGCGGGGCGGCTGCACGAGGAGTGCAACCGCCTCGTCCACGGCCTGCGCGCCGCCGGACTGCGGCCCGGCGACGCCTTCGCGGTCGTCCTGCCGAACGGCGCCGAGATCTTCACCGCCTATCTCGCCGCCTTCCAGGCCGGGTTCTACCTCGTCCCGGTCAACCACCACCTCGTGGGGCCCGAGATCGCCTGGATCGTCGCGGACTCCGGCGCCAAGGCGCTCATCGCCCACGAGCGCTTCGCCGTCCAGGCCCGCGCCGCCGCCGACGAGGCGGGGCTCCCCGCCGAGCGCCGGTACGCCGTCGGCGACGGGGGCATCGACGGCTTCCGCCCGTACGGGGACCTCCTGGACGGCATGCCCGGCACCCCGCCCGGGGAGCGCACCACCGGCTGGGTGATGAACTACACCTCCGGCACCACCGGCCGCCCCCGCGGCATCCGGCGCGCCCTGTCCGGCCGGCCCCCGGAGGAGACGTACCTCGGCGGCTTCCTCGGCATTTTCGGCATCCGCCCCTTCGACGGCAACGTCCACCTCGTCTGCTCGCCGCTCTACCACACGGCGGTGCTGCAGTTCGCGGGCGCCGCCCTGCACATCGGCCACCCCGTCGTCCTGATGGACAAGTGGACGCCCGAGGAGATGCTGCGGCTGATCGACGTCCACCGCTGCACGCACACCCACATGGTGCCGACCCAGTTCCACCGGCTGCTCGCCCTCCCGGAGCAGGTCAGGGGCGGTTACGACGTCACCTCGATGCGGCACGCCATCCACGGCGCCGCGCCGTGCCCCGAGCACATCAAGCGGGCCATGCTGGAGTGGTGGGGGCCCTGTGTCGAGGAGTACTACGCGGCCAGTGAGGGCGGCGGCACCTTCGCCTCCGCCGCCGAGTGGCTGAAGAAGCCCGGTACCGTCGGCAAGGCCTGGCCGATCAGCGAGATCGCCGTCCACGACGACGACGGCAACCGCCTGCCGCCCGGCGAACTCGGCACCGTCTACATCAAGATGAACACCCCCGGCTTCCGATACCACAAGGACGAGGCCAAGACCCGGGCCAACCGCATCGGCGACTTCTTCACCGTCGGGGACCTGGGCTACCTGGACGAGGACGGCTACCTCTACCTCCGCGACCGCAAGATCGACATGATCATCTCCGGCGGCGTCAACATCTACCCCGCCGAGATCGAGGCCGCCCTCCTCACCCATCCCGCGGTCGCCGACGCCGCCGCCTTCGGCATTCCCCACGACGACTGGGGCGAGCAGGTCAAGGCCGTCGTCGAACCCGCTCCCGGCCACGAGGCGGGGCCCGAGCTGGCCGCCGCCGTCCTCGCCCACTGCGAGGAGCGCCTGGCGGCCTACAAACGCCCCCGGTCGGTGGACTTCGTCGCCGAGATGCCCCGCGACCCCAACGGCAAGCTCTACAAGCGCCGGTTGCGCGACCCGTACTGGGAGGGCCGCGAACGGCCCGTGTGACGGGATCCCCGGAGCGCACCGGTGTACCCGGTCGCGCGGACCGCACACCCGCACGGGGGTGTCCGGTCCCGCGGACCGGACCCCGCGTCCGCCGGGGCGCCGCGCGGGGCGGCGGCGCCTACTGTGGAGGCAAGGGAGGCACATCCGATGACCCGACCCGTCACCGTGGGCCTGGACGGCTCGCCGGAAAGCCACGCCGCCATGGACTGGGCGGCGGAGGAGGCGCTGCGGCGATCGGTGCCGCTGCGCCTTGTGCACGCCGGGGGACACCCGTACGGCGACGCCCTGGTGCGCGACGCCGCGCAGGAGCTCACCGAGCGGTACCCGGAGCTCCCCGTGACGACCGATGTGGCCGATGCCCCGCCCGCCGAGCTGCTGGTCGCGGAGGCGGGCCGGAGCGAACTGCTGGCGCTCGGCTCGCAGGGACTGAGCGGGCTCAGCGGGTTCCTCCTCGGGTCGGTCGGCCAGGCGACGCTGGCCAGGGCCGAGGGCCCCGTCACGGTCGTCCGTACCGGCCAGGAGGCGGCGGCCGACGACGACCGGCGGCCGGTGGTGCTCGGCTTCAGCCTGCGGAAGGGCGCCGACGAGGTGATCGCGTTCGCCGTGGAGGCGGCCCGGCGGCGCGGGGCGCCGCTGCGGGTGGTCCACGCCTGGTCGTACCCCGCCACCTACGGTTACGTGCCCGCTGCCATGGACCCCACCTGCGGCGCGGAGATCTCGGCGGCGGAGCGGCACGCGGTGCGCGCCGCCCTCGCGCCGTGGCGGGAGAAGGCGCCCGGGGTGGAGATCACCGAGGAGGTCGCCGCGGGCAACGCCGCGCAGCCCCTGGTGGACGCGGCGGCCGGGGCCGCGCTGCTGGTGGTCGGGCGGTGCCGGAACCGGCCCGCAGGCGTGGGCCCGCACCTGGGGCCCGTCGCGGCCGCGGTGCTGCACCACGCGGCCTGCCCGGTGGCCGTCGTCCCGCACTGACGCCGGTCGGCCCGGACCGGAACGGGCGACGCCCGGACGGGTGCGTCCCACGGCACCGGGTAGGGTCGCCCGGGTGAGCGATCTCCGCACCGTCCATGTGAACGGCATCCGAATGGCCTACCGCACCTGGGGCGAAACGGACGCGCCGCCGCTCGTCCTGCTCCACGGACGCGGCTCGGACGGCGCCGACTGGCAGCCGGTGGTGCCCGCGCTGGCCGCCACGCACCGCGTGTACGCCCCCGACCTGCGCGGCCACGGCGCCAGCGACTGGCCGGGCGAGTACGCCTTCGAGGCCATGCGGGACGACGTCGTGGCGTTCCTGGACACCCTCGGCCCGGAGCGGGTGGTGCTGGCCGGGCACTCGATGGGCGCCGTCGTCGCCTATCTGGTGGCCGCGGCGCAGCCGACCCGGCTCACCGCCCTCGTCCTGGAGGAGCCCGTACCGCCGGACCCGGAGGTGCCGCCGCGGGCCGTGCCGACCGGCCCGGCAGGGGACGAGCCCTGCGACTGGCGGGTGATCGCGGCCGTCAACCGCTGGCGCAACGCGCCCGACCCCGGCTGGTGGGACCTGCTGGCGGGGATCGCCTGCCCGACGCTCGTCCTCGCCGGCGGGAAGGGCAGCCACATCCCCCAGGACGGGGTCGCGGCCGTCGCCGCCCGAGTGCCGGGGGCGCGGCTGGTCACCGTGGAGGCGGGGCACCTGGTCCACCAGGAGCGCCCGGCGGACTTCCTCGCCGAGGTCAGGAGCTTCCTCCCGGCGCCCCGGCGCCCTTGACCGGCAGCCCGGCCCGCAGCCAGGCCTGGAAGCCGCCCTCCAGATCGGTGGCGCGCGCCAGGCCGACGTCCAGCAGCGAGGCCGCGGCCAGGCTGGAGGTGTAGCCCTCGGAGCACGCCACGATCCAGCGGACGTCCGGGCCGGTGGCCTCGGGGATGCGCGCGTCGCTCAGCGGGTCGAGCCGCCATTCCAGGACGTTGCGCTCGATGACGAGGGCGTCGGCGAACTCGCCCTCGCTGGCCCGCTGCGCCGCCGGGCGGATGTCGACCAGCAGCGACTCGCCCGCCGCGATCTCGGTCGCCGCCTGTTCCGGCCCGATCCGCTCCAGCCGGGCCCTGGCCCGGGCGAGCAGCCGGTCGATCCCGGACGGGACGGTGGTGGGTCGGCTCATCGGACGGCCTCCGGAACGGACGCGGACGCGGACAGGGACTGAGACAGGGACAGGGCCGACGGTGCGCGTCGGGGCACCGCCGAGGGCTCCGGCTCGTCGGTCAGCACGGTACGCGTACGCCGCAGCGAGCCCGTGTCGTCGACCGCGTAGTAGGACATCGCCGTGAGCGGCGGCGAGTACGCGTGCACGCTGACCGCGGGCGCGGCCGAGGCGTTGACGACGTCGTGGACGTGGCCGAGGGGGAAGGCGGCGCCGCCGCCGGTGCCGAGACCGCGGGTCGCGATCCGGCCGGCGCCCCGTGCGTCGTGGAGCCAGCGGTGCTCGGTGAGCGTGCCGCCCACGACGGTGAGCGCGCCGAGCGAGCCCGCGTGGTCGTGCAGTTCGGTGGAGGTGTCGCGGGGCCAGGTGATCAGCCAGACGTCGACGTACGGGTCCTGGTGCAGCCGGGTGTACCAGCGGCGGTCCGGCAAGTGGACGGGCGGATGGGCGCCGCCCTCGACGGCGGCGGCATAACCGAGGACGAGCGCGCGCAGTTGGGGGAGGACGAGCGGGGTGGGGCCGCTCGCCCTGTCGTGCAGGGCCATGGGAGGCACTCCGGAGCGGAAAACACGACGTGCCCCGCCTGGGCGGGGGCAGGTCATGAGGTGGTCGGGGGCGGCGGAGGTCAGCCCCGGCGACAGCTCTGGTCGAAGTGGTGCGCACGGCGTCCCGGCCACAGGGGGCCCAGGTTCCAGATGTTCGTGCGCATGGGCCCATGAAAGCACAGGACCGCCGGCTCGGTCACCGCCGGCGTCGCAGACGTCACATGGGCGACACATGAGCGGCGATGACCCGCGCGCACTCCATCGACTCCGTCTGTGTCGTGTCCACTTCGATGTCGTAGACGACGCCCTTGTGGACCGATTCGGCCTGCGCCGCCGCCATGCCCGGCGCCCGGTCGCCCCGGGCGGTCTCCCGGCCCGCCGCCACCGAGGGAGCACAGCGGACGCCGACCCACAGCACCTCCAGGCCCTCCAGGGCGCGGCGCCAGCGGTCCTGCGACGCGGGGCCGCCGAGGAACACCTCGTCGACGATCACCTGCGCCCCGGCCCGCGCCATCGCGGCGATGCCGATCGCCCAGGCCTCGTCCAGGGCCCGGAAGGCGTCGCCGACCGACACGCTGCCGTCGTCGCCGAAGTCGATCCCGGAGCCGGAGCCGCGCAGCCCGGCGGGCATCCCGTCGACGAGTGTGTCGGCGCCGAACGTCAGCCACGCGTCGGGCAGCAGCACCGCCTGCAGGCAGCGGGCGATGCCCGACTTGCCGGAGCTGGAGCCGCCGTTGAGCACGATCACCTGGTGAGCCATCGCGCCAGGCTAGGCGGCCGCCGGGCCGGCGCGCGACTCAATTGCCGCCCGCGGTGCGGCGGGCGAACCGACCCAGCCGCCGCTCCTCGCCGGGCGGTGATCGCCTCGGCCGTGCGCGGGGCGGGGTCCGTGCGGTGGGCGCGCGGGAAGCCACCGAGGAATTCGCGCAGCCCGGTGTTCTCGAGCCGGACCCGGGCTGACGCCGCGCAGGACGGCGACGGTGAGCGCGACGCCGACGGCCGGGTCGCCCGCGGCGGCGTTGCCCGAGCCGATCAGCACCGGGCCGCCCCCGGGTGAGGATCACGTTCTCCGGGTGCGGGTCCAGACGGAGGACGCGGTCCCGGCCTGCGTCCCCTGCGGCGAAGCGGCGGCGCAGCCGGCCGGGCGCGGAGGCGTCGTGCCTGTACGCCTGGAGCCCGGCCGGCAACCGGCCGTGGGTGTGGGGGCGCCACGGGCGCGGCCGGGGTCCAGCGCCACGGTCGGCCCGGTGGTGCGGTCCCTGATGAGGCCGGTACCGGTCCGCCCGGGGGCGACGAGGTCGACCCGGACGCCGCGGGGGGCGGCGTGCACGGCCCCGTGCACCCGTGGCACGGCGGAGCCGCGGTCGGCCGGGTGGGTGATCAGCCAGGCCTCCTCCCGGGCTGCGCCGCCGTGCCGGTGGTGGTACGGGACGCGCCCGCCGTGCACGCCGGCGTCGCTGCCCGCGCCGGTCAGCTCCACAGTGCCTTCGCCAGCTCGGCGGCCGGGGCGATGTTGCCGAAGCGCGGCAGGCCGAGGGTCACGGCCGCCTCGTGCTCCGCCTCGGTGAGGGCGGTCATCGCGTCCTCCGCGAAGTACAGCCCGTAGCCGTGGTCGGCGGCGGCGCGGGCGGTGGACTCGACGCCCATGTTCGTCGCGATGCCGGCGAGCACGAGGGTCCCGACGCCCCGGGCCCGCAACTCCCCGTCCAGGCCGGTGTCGTGGAAGGCGCCCACGGACCGCTTGACGATCAGGATGTCGCCCTCCCGCTCCAGCCCCTCCACCAGCTCGCTGCCCGGCGGCTGCTCGTCGACGCCCGGACGCTCGACGCGTACGAGCACGACGGGCGACCCCGCCTCCCGGAAGGCGGCGGCGAGCCCGAGGGAGGCCAGCACGACCTCCTCCCCGGACCGCGGGGCCAACGGCAGCTCCACGATGCGGTCCATCAGGTCGATCACGACGAGTGCGGTGCGCTGGGGGTCGAGACGCGTCATGGACACACCCTAAGCACCCGGACCCGTACATGCGCCGCGTATGCCGGCGATCAGTTCTCGCCGAAGCCCTCCGCGGCCACCGCCCGGGCCCAGCGGTAGTCGGCCTTGCCGCTGGGGGAGCGCTGGACGAGGGGCGTGATGACGAGGCTGCGCGGCACCTTGTAGCCGGCGAGGCGGGCCCGGCAGTGGGTCTGGATCTCCTCCAGGGTGGGGGTCGCGGCGCCGTCGCGCAGTTGGACGACGGCGGAGACGTGGTGCCCCCACTTCGGGTCCGGGACCCCGGCGACCAGGGCGTCGTACACGTCCGGGTGCGCCTTCAGCGCCTCCTCCACCTCCTCCGGATAGACCTTCTCGCCACCGGTGTTGATGCACTGCGAGCCGCGGCCGAGCACGGTGACGATGCCCTCGTCGTCGACGGTGGCCATGTCGCCGAGCAGCACCCAGCGCTCCCCGTCGCGCTCGAAGAAGGTCTCGGCGGTCTTCCCGGGGTCGTTGTAGTAGCCGAGCGGCACATGGCCGCGCAGCGCGATGCGGCCCGCCTCGCCGGGGGCGGCGGGCTTCAGGGAGGCGGGGTCGACCACGGCGATGTGCGCGCTGACACGCAGCCGGAAGCCCCTGCGCGGGCCGGAGTCGTCGGTGGCGGTGCCGTTGAAGCCGGACTCGGAGGAGCCGAAGTTGTTGAGGATCATGCAGTTCGGGGCGAGTGCCCGGAACTGCGCGCGCACCGTCTCCGAGAGGATCGCGCCCGAGCTGGAGAGGCTGAACATGGAGGAGACGTCCGTGCCCTTGAGCGGCCCGGCCAGGGCGTCGGCGAGCGGGCGGAGCATGGCGTCGCCGACCAGCGAGACGCAGGTGACCTTCTCGCGCTCGATCGTGCGCAGCACTTCCCCGGGGACGTACTTGCTGTGCACGACGACCTTCTGGCCGTAGTGGAAGCCGATGAAGGCGGTCAGCGTGGAGGTGCCGTGCATCAGCGGCGCGGTGGGGAAGAAGACCAGGCCCTCGCCTCCGGCCGCGACCCGCTCCGCCAGCTCCTCGGGCCGCGAGACGGGGACACCGGTCGGGGCTCCGCCTCCCATGCCGGAGAAGAAGAGGTCCTCGTGGCGCCACATGACGCCCTTGGGCATGCCGGTCGTGCCGCCGGTGTAGATGATGAAGCGGTCGTCGGCGGAGCGTGCCGGGAAGTCGCGCACGGGTGAGCCGGAGGCCTCGGCCGCGGCGAAGCCGACCGGGGCGACGGCGGGTTCGGGCGCGTCCGCGGGCGGCGCTCCGACGCGTATGAGGTGGCGCAGGCGGTCCGTACGGGGGAGCGCCGCCGCCACACGGTCGGTGAAGCCGGCGTCGAAGACCAGCGCCACGAGGTCGGCGTCGCGGTAGAGGTAGACGAGTTCGTCCGCCACGTAGCGGTAGTTGACGTTGACGGGTACGGCGCGGATCTTCATGCAGGCGAGCGCGGTCTGCAGGTACTCCACGCCGTTGAGCAGGTGCAGGCCCACGTGCTCGCCGGGCGCGATGCCGTGCGCCGCCAGGTGGTGCGCGAGGCGGTTGGCCGCGGTGTCGAGCTGCGCGTACGTGAGGCGGCGCTCGGCCCCGCTGCCCGGGTGGTCGAGGTGGACCAGGGCCTCGCGGCCGGGCACGGCGTCGGCGACCGATTCGAAGAGGTCGGCAAGGTTGTACTCCACGGCTCCTCCTGACCGGGGACCGGGGGACCGGGTGTGCGGCTGGCTCCCAGCCGGTCATCAGAGCACCCCGCAGGGGGGCTGTGAAGGGGTCCCGCGACAAGAATCTGACTGACTGTCAGAAAAGTATTGAACTTGACCTGCGCCTACTGCAACCTGTTCTAGGTCCGGTACGCGACGCGGGAGGACGGCGATGGGCGGCACCGAACACCTCACGGTGGAGCGCGTCGGCGCGACACTCGTACTGACCCTGAACCGGCCGGAGGCGCGCAACGCGCTCTCCCTGCCGATGCTGGTCGGCCTCCACGACGGCTGGCTGGAGGCCGACGAGGACGACGCGGTCCGCTCCGTGGTCCTCACCGGCGCCGGCGGGGCCTTCTGCTCCGGCATGGACCTCAAGGCCCTCGCCGCGAACGGCGGCATGGCGGGGCAGCAGTACCGGGAGCGGCTCACCGCGGACCCCGATCTGCACTGGAAGGCGATGCTGCGCCACCACCGCCCCCGCAAGCCGGTGATCGCCGCCGTCGAGGGGCACTGCGTGGCCGGCGGCACCGAGATCCTGCAGGGGACGGACATCCGCGTCGCGGGTGAGAGCGCGGTCTTCGGCCTCTTCGAAGTGCGCCGCGGGCTCTTCCCCATCGGCGGCTCCACCGTCCGCCTCGCCCGCCAGATACCGCGTACGCACGCCCTGGAGATGCTCCTCACCGGCCGCCCCTACACCGCGGCCGAGGCCGAGCGGATCGGGCTGATCGGCCACGTCGTCCCCGACGGCACCGCGCTGGACAGGGCGCTGGCGATCGCCGAACTGATCAACGCCAACGGCCCGCTGGCCGTCGAGGCCGTCAAGGCCTCGGTCTACGAGACCGCGGAGATGACCGAGGCCGAGGGACTGAAGTCCGAACTGGAGCGCGGCTGGCCCGTCTTCGCCACCGACGACGCCAAGGAGGGCGCGAAGGCCTTCGGCGAGAAGCGCCCGCCGGTCTACCGCCGCGCCTGACACGGGAGGTCACCACCGCCATGCCCGAACTGCTCACCGCGCCCCTCGTCGTCGAGTTCCCCTTCACCCGCTCCCTCGGACCGGTGCAGAGCGCCTTCCTCACCGGGCTGCGCGAACGCACCGTGCTCGGCGTGCGCACCGGCGACGGGCGCGTCCTCGTCCCGCCCGTCGAGTACGACCCGGCCACCGCCGAGGAACTGCGCGAACTCGTCGAGGTCGGCGCCACCGGCACCGTCACCACCTGGGCCTGGAACCCCGCCCCCCGGCCCCAGCAGCCGCTCGCCACCCCCTTCGCCTGGGTCCTGGTCCGCCTCGACGGCGCCGACACCGCGCTGCTGCACGTCCTGGACGCACCCGGCCCGGAGGCCGTCCGCACCGGCATGCGGGTCCGGGTCCGCTGGGCGGCGGAACGCACCGGCGCCATCACCGACATCGCGTGCTTCGAGCCGGCCGGGGAGGACGCCACGGCACGGGCCGTGGCCACCCCGCACACCGGCGGGTTCGCCGAGCCCGTCACGGGCATCACCGTCCCCGCCCGGCTGGAGTACACCTACGCCCCCGGCCGCGCCCAGACCCGCCATCTCGCCGCACTCGCCGAACGCCGCACCGTGGGCGAGCGCTGCCCCTCCTGCCGCAAGGTCTACGTCCCGCCCCGCGGCGCCTGCCCCACCTGCGGCGTCGCCACCGACGACCAGGTCGAGGTGGGCCCGCGCGGCACTGTGACGACCTACTGCATCGTCAACATCAAGGCCAAGGGCCTCGACATCGAAGTGCCCTACGTCTACGCCCACATCGCGCTCGACGGGGCCGGTCTCGCACTGCACGGACGGATCGGCGGCATCCCCTACGACCAGGTGCGCATGGGCCTGCGCGTCGAGCCCGTCTGGACAGGCGACGGCCGCTACCCCGACCACTACCGGCCCACCGGCGAGCCCGACGCCGACTACGACACCTACAAGGAGCTGCTGTGACCACGGCGACGAGGCGGGACGTGGCGGTCGTGGCCTTCGCCCAGACCCGGCACGTGCGCGACAGCGCCGCCCTCTCCGAGGTCGAGATGCTGCTGCCGGTGCTCCACGAGGTCCTGGACCGGGTCGGCCTCACCGCGGACGGGATCGGCTTCACCTGCTCCGGCTCCTCCGACTACCTCGCGGGCCGGGCCTTCTCCTTCACCATGGCGCTCGACGGGGTCCGCGCCTGGCCGCCGATCTCCGAGTCCCACGTGGAGATGGACGGCGCCTGGGCGCTCTACGAGGCCTGGGTCAAGCTGCTCACCGGCGAGGCCGACACCGCCCTGGTCTACTCCTACGGCAAGTCCTCGCCGGGGCGGCTGCGGGACGTGCTGACCCGTCAGCTCGACCCGTACTACCTGGCGCCGCTGTGGCCCGACGCCGTCTCCCTGGCCGCGCTCCAGGCCCAGGCGCTGATCGACGCGGGAGGCACGGACGAGGCCGCGCTGGCGGCCGTGGCCGACCGCAACCGGACCGCCGCCGAGGCCAATCCGTACGCGCAGGCCCCCGGTGACCGGCCGCAGGGCGAATACGTGGTCCGGCCGCTGCGGCGCGGCGACTGCCCGCAGGTCGGGGACGGCGCCGCCGCGGTCGTGCTGGCCGCCGGGGACACCGCCCGGCGGCTCTGCTCCCGCCCCGCTTGGATCCGCGGCATGGACCACCGCATCGAGGCCCACGCCCTCGGGGTCCGCGACCTCACCGACTCCCCGTCCACCCGGCTGGCCGCCGAACGCGCCGGGGCCTTCGACGCCCCCGTCGACACCGCGGAGCTCCACGCCCCCTTCACCTCCCAGGAGGTCGTGCTGCGCAAGGCGCTCGGCCTGGGCGACGACGTCGTGGTCAACCCCTCCGGCGGCCCGCTCGCCGCCAACCCCGTCATGGCCGCCGGGCTGATCCGGCTCGGTGAGGCCGCCTCCCGCATCCACCGCGGCGAGTCCCACCGGGCGCTCGCCCACGCCACGTCCGGGCCCTGCCTGCAGCAGAACCTGGTCGCCGTCCTGGAAGGAGAGGACCGATGAGCGCGGTGACCGGCAAGGAGCCCGTCGCGGTCGTCGGCGTCGGCCAGACCCACCACACCTCGGCCCGCCAGGACGTCTCCATCGCCGGGCTCGTCCGCGAGGCCGCGCAGCGCGCCCTGGCGGACGCCCGGATGACCTGGGCCGACATCGACGCGGTCGTCATCGGCAAGGCCCCGGACTTCTTCGAGGGCGTGATGATGCCCGAGCTGTACCTCGCCGACGCCCTCGGCGCGGTCGGCAAGCCCATGATGCGCGTGCACACCGCCGGTTCCGTCGGCGGCTCCACCGCGCTCGTCGCGACGAGCCTGGTGGCCGCGCGGGTGCACCGCACCGTGCTGACGCTCGCCTTCGAGAAGCAGTCCGAGTCCAACGCCATGTGGGGCCTGTCGCTGCCCGTCCCCTTCCAGCAGCCCCTCCTGGCCGGCGCGGGCGGCTTCTTCGCACCCCATGTGCGCGCCTATATGCGGCGCACCGGCGCGCCCGACACCATCGGCGCCCTCGTCGCGTACAAGGACCGGCGCAACGCCCTGCGGAACCCGTACGCCCATCTGCACGAGAAGGACATCACCCTGGAGAAGGTCCGCTCCGCGCCCATGCTCTGGGACCCGATCCGCTACTCCGAGACCTGCCCGTCCTCCGACGGGGCCTGCGCGATGGTGCTCACCGACGACGCGGGCGGACGCCGCGCGGCGGGCCCCGTGGCATGGGTGCACGGCGGCGCGATGCGCAGCGAGCCGACGATGTTCGCGGGCAAGGACTTCGTCAGCCCCCGGGCCGGGCGCGACTGCGCCGCCGACGTCTACCGGCAGGCCGGGATCACCGATCCGCGGCGGCAGATCGACGCCGTCGAGATGTACGTGCCCTTCTCCTGGTACGAGCCGATGTGGCTGGAGAACCTCGGCTTCGCACAGGAGGGCGAGGGCTGGAAGCTCACCGAGTCCGGGGTGACGGAGCTCGACGGCGATCTGCCCGTCAACCCGTCGGGTGGTGTGCTGTCCACCAACCCGATCGGCGCCTCGGGGATGATCCGCTTCGCCGAGGCCGCCCTCCAGGTGCGCGGCACGGCGGGGGAGCACCAGGTCGACGGCGCACGGCTGGCGCTGGGTCACGCGTACGGCGGCGGTTCGCAGTTCTTCTCCATGTGGGTGGTCGGATCCGGACACCCCGGAGAGTGAAGCGGGCATGAACCGACCCCGGGCCCGGGCAGGTTCTTCCATGACCTGTCCGGGCCCCGGCACGGTCGCTAGGCTGGCCCGGACGACGGAGTCGGGAGGAGAGCGGACGTGGCCGAGAGCACGATCGGATCGCCGTTGGCCAACGGGAAGAAGCCGCAGCTTGATCTGGCCAACGCAACATGGCAGTCGAGCAGCCAGGGCACGGGAGACGTCCAGATCGCCTTCGTCGAGGGCTACATCGCGATGCGGGACGGCCGCAACCCCGAGGGACCCTCGCTGATCTTCACCCCGGCGGAGTGGCGGGCCTTCGTCCTCGGGGCGCGTGACGGCGAGTTCGACCTGACCTGACGCGCCGTCCGGTCCCGCGTCCGGTCCCGGGCGCTCAGCCCGTCCGGCGGCTCGCCCTCGGCCACGAGGGGGGGGCGCCGGGGGGGGCCGGGCGAGGTGGGGAGTGGGGCG